>SCUD01000069.1 GCA_004297335.1 Gammaproteobacteria bacterium | reverse complement strand
TGCAGCGTCGCCAGCACGATCAGGGCTCCGGAGACGTTGGGCAGCACATGCGTGGCCATGATGCGCAGGTGCGAGCAGCCGGCCGTGCGCGCCAGGTCGACATAGTCGCTTTCGCGCACCTTCAGGGTCTCGCCGCGGGCCATGCGTGCGTACTGCGACCACAGCACCAATGCGATCACGATCACGATGTTGGTGAAGCTCGGCCCGAACAGCACCCCGAACAGCAGCGCCAGCAGGATGACCGGCAGCGAGATCGCGAGATCCACGAGGCGCATGATCAGCGACTCGAGCCAGCCGCCGAGGTAGCCGGCGACGATGCCGAGCAGCGAGCCGACCGTGCCGGCGAGCAGGATGGCCAGGGCGCAGACCAGCAGTGAGACACGGGCCCCGTACAGCAGGCGGCTGAGAATGTCGCGTCCGAGGACATCGGTGCCGAGGGGATACGCGATGGAGCCTCCCTCCTGCCACAGCGGTGGCGTCAGGCGCTCGGTCAGCACGCCGACCAGCGGGTCGTGCGGCGCGAGCCACGGGGCCAGCGCTGCCACCAGGACCAGCAGCAGGCTCAGGCTGCCGGCGATGAGCAGGGCCGGTCGGTGCAGCAGGCGTTTCATTGCCGCCGGATCCGCGGGTCGAGCCAGGCATAGGCGATGTCAACGCCCAGGTTCGCGAGCATGAACAGCACCGTGATGGTCAGCACGACCGCCTGCATGACCGGGAAATCCCGGTTCAGGATCGCCTCGTAGGCCAGGCGGCCGATGCCCGGCCAGGCAAACACCGTTTCGATGACGACCGCACCGGTGATCATCGTCGCGAAGAAGGCGCCGAGGTAGGTCACCACCGGAATCAGGCTGTTGCGCAGTGCATGATGCCAGACGACGCGCGCTTCGCTGAGGCCCTTGAGGCGCGCGAGCCGGACGTAGTCACTGCTGAGCGCATCGATCATGCTCACGCGTACCAGGCGGGTGACCGCGGCAGCGGTGAACAGTGCCATCGTCAGCGCTGGCAGCACCAGATGCTGCCAGCTGCCCGAACCCGAGGTCGGCAGCCAGCCGAGGCGCACACTGAACAGGAACATCAGCACGATCCCGAGCCAGAAGGCCGGCACCGACTGGCCGAGCAGCGCGGCGAGGCGCGCGCCGGCGTCGACCGCCGTACCGCGGCACACTGCCGCAAGCACGCCGAGCGGCAGGCCGATCAGCAGGCTGAGCAGCAGTGCGACCGTGGCGAGCTGCAGCGACGCGGGCAGGCGCTCCAGCACGATGCTGAGCGCCGGACGCTGGTCGCCGCTGACCGAGCGGCCGAGGTCGCCGCGCAGCGCCGCGGCGGCGAAGACAGCGTACTGCTGCGGCAGCGGCCGGTCGAGGCCAAGCTGGCGGACCAGCTCGATGCGGTCCTGTTCGGTCGCGTAGTCACCGAGCAGCAGCGCGACCGGATCGCCGGTCATGCGCCCGAGTGCGAAGATGATCATGCTCATCAGCACGAGTGCGGTCAGCATCTCGCCGATGCGACGCAGGATGTAGCTCGTCATCGGGCAGGACCCGTGATCAGGTCGATGTTGGTGCCGGAGGTGCTAAGCGCCGGCCAGTGACCGACCTTCCGGCTGGCGCCATAGGGCTCGTCGGCGAAGCCGATGTAGATCGCGGCGGCCTCGTCGCGCAGGTGCTGGCCGAGCTCCGTGATCCGGCGGCTGCGTTCCTCCGGGTCGAGGGCGGCGCCGATCCCACGTACCTGCTCGTCGATTTCCGCGGTCGCAAAGCTGGAGAACAGGCTGCTCGACATGACGCTCGCCTGCAGGCCGGCGAGCGTGCCGGCAAACGCCAGGCCACGATGGGTCCAGGCGATATCCTTGGCGCGACCCGTGGTCCAGGCACTGCGAAGCGCCGTCCAGGTCGTCGGCACGATCTCGGCGTGCACGCCGACTTCACGCCAGTAGAGTGCGATGGCCTCCGCAATGATCGGCAACTCCGCGCCGGGATTGGTCGTGAAGGTGTGGACCGTCATCCGGAAGCCATCCGGATAGCCGGCCGCGGCGAGCAGCTGGCGGGCACGCTCCGGATCATAGGGGTAGGGCTCGATACCGGCCCACTGCGGCGCAGGAAAATCGGCGCCTACAACATCCACGTGGCCGTGGAAGATGGACTGCACGATCACCCGCTTGTCGATGGCGTGATTCAACGCCTGGCGCACTTCCCGGCGGGCCCAGGGCACATCGGGGTTCGGGAACCTCGGGACCAGGCCGCCGAGCCGGATCACCGGCGCCCAGTTGTGGCGGAGGAACAGGATCCCGAGCCCGGCGCCGCGCAGCGCCGCAATCGAGTCATAGTTGATCGGCGCGAGGTCCACCTCCCCGGCTTTCAGCATGGCGGCACGGGTGAACTCCTCGGGCACGGCGAGAAAGCGGACCTCCTCGTACTGCGGCCGGCTGCGCCAGTGACGGTCAGCATCGCGGTGCCGGCGCACGACGATTTCCGCACCGACCCGCTGTCCCGCGAACACATAGGGTCCGGTGCCGATCGGATGGGCGTTGGCGAACTCGTCGCCACGCGCCTCGACATAGCGCTGGCACAGGATCGGCACGATCAGCGCATTGGAAAGGTAGGCGAGGACGAAATCAATGTCGGGTGTCGTCAGTCGCACGAGCAGTTCGTAGCGACCGGTGGTTGCCGTATCGGCGATCAGCGTACGCAGCGGCGAGGCCGGCCCGGCGATGGAGCGCGGATCGCGGATGCGGTCGATCGTGTACTTGACGTCGGCCGCCGTCAGCTCGCCCCAGCCGTCGTGGAACTGCACGCCCGGGCGGATGCGGAAGCGGTACTCCAGGCCGTCCGGCGACATCTCCCAGCTTGCGGCCAGGCCGGGCTGCAGCTGCCCGGTCTGCGGATCCACATAGGCCAGGTACTCGTAGATCGTGTCGAGATAGAACTTGCGACCGGTACTGCCATTCCACGGCAGGAACGTGCCCTCGCTGAACGTGGACATCGCAATGCGCAGGACGCCGTCGTCGGCCGGTGGTCGCGCGCTGGAGTCGCAGCCGGTCAGCAGCACGGCTGCGAGCAGGGCGATGGCAATGGGGATGGTCCGGCGCTTCATGCGGGGCAGTGGCCAATGGTTGAAACACTAAACAGTTGAAGGATATCTGGAAACCACCGCTCCTGTCTCCTGGCCGGTCCGCGCGCCCGCGGCACGTGGATTGACAGAGATTTTGTCAACAATTAACTTGGATCAGGTCCGGCGGTGGGAGCGCGACGATGCTGAAGTGGGTCACGGCCCTGGTGCTCCTGTGGCAGCAGGTACCGGCGTTTGCAGCGCAGGAGATGGATGCAGGAAGCCAGAATCCCGGCGCGCCGCGGTATTCCGAACTCGTGCGGCAGTCACTCTATGTCCCGGTACGGGACGGGACGCGGCTCGCGGTCAATCTCTACCGGCCAGCGGTCGCCGGGCAGGCCGTTGCCGATCCGCATCCGGTTGTGTTCGTCTTCACGCCTTACCGGGCACGCTACCGCAGTGCGGAGGGTGTCATTGTTGAAACCGGCTTGTCTCCCCGGCTCGGGCTGCAGGGACTGACCAACCATGGTTATGTGGTCGCCGTTGCCGATATCCGCGGCAAGGGAGCTTCATTCGGCGCGCGCCGTGGTTTCCAGGACCGGACCGAGGCTTGGGATGGCCACGACCTCGTGCAATGGCTCGCCGGGCAAACATGGTCGAGCGGGCACGTCGGCATGGTCGGCTGCTCCTATCTCGGTGGCGCGACGCTGCAGGTCGCGACGACGGCGCCACCCGCACTGAAGGCGATCTTCACCGGCGCGAGTGATCTCGACAAGTACCAGTTTGTCCGACGTGGCGGCATCACGGCCCAGTTCAATACGCGACCCGACGAGCCCCTGTCCGATGACCTGCAAAGCCTGCCGGTGGATGCGGACACCGATGGTAGCCTGCTGCGTGCGGCGGTGGCCGAGCATGCCGCCAACACCCCGATGGCCGCACTCTGGTACGGCATGCCCTACCGGGACAGCGTTTCGCCGCTGACCGGCAGTCGCTTCTGGGAGGAAGTCGGACCCTATACCTACCTCGACGAACTGCGCCGCTCCGGCATCGCGACCTATTTCTGGGGTAACTGGGAGGACGAGCCGACCGAGCAGATGATCCTGGCTACGGCCAACCTCGGCGGGCGCCTGCTGATCGGGCCCGGTAGTCACTGCGTGCCGCCGCCGGACTTCGATTTGGCGGGTGAGATACGCCGCTTCTTCGACCACCATCTGAAAGGCGTGGACAACGGTTTCGATCACGAGCCGCCGTACACGTACTGGATGGAAGACACGCCCGGGGGCAGTCATCGCTGGGTGCGCTCGGATCGACTGCCCGGTGCCGGTGTGCCACGTTCGCCGCTGTACCTGGCCGGGGCAGGCTCACTGCGCGAGGACATCCCGGAGCCACGGGTTGACTACTTCACCGTCGATTACGAGGTCGGTGCGACCGAGTACTTCGCCTTCTGGCCGAAGCCTCTGGCCGGAAAAGGATTGCGCTACGAGGGGCCCAAGCTCCGGTCGGATGCAGTGATGCTCGGTTTCCCGATCCTGCACCTGTGGCTCGCGGCCGATCGCAGGGATGCAAACGTCTTCGCCTATCTGGAGGACGTGGCGCCCGACGGAACGGCGACCGTGATCTCTCATGGGCGCCTGCGGGCTTCGCACCGGCGGTTGTCGGCCGCACCGTACGACACGCTCGGCCTGCCCTGGCACTCGGGACTGGCAGCGGATGTCCTCGCCCTGGAACCCGGCGAGCCGGCCGAACTCGTGATCCCGATGCTGCCGAACACCCGGGTCTTCCGCGCGGGACACCGGCTGCGGGTCACGATCACCGGAGCCGATCCGCGCCAGCGTAACCTGCAGGAGCTCCGCGAGGATCCGCCGCCGCGTCTCAGCGTCAGCAGCGGTGCGGCGATGCCGTCCCGGATCGAGATTCCGTGGCTGCCGGGCCGTACGGAGCGGAACTGAACTGTTGAGCTTGTCAACTGAAAGCCTCCGGGTTTATGCTTTGTCAACAATATTGTTGCTGAAGTCTCTGGCTGTTCATCGGGGGTCATCATGAAACTGCGCCAAATCAAGGGAACGGGCCGGCGCCCGCAACTGCTGGGCTGCACCGGCCTGCTGGTCGTCGCGACGGCTGGTCCGGCCTTCGCCCAGGATCAGGCTACTGATGCGCCAGGGGCCGGGTCGGCCTTGAGCGAGATCATCGTGACAGGCACGCGGGTGCGCGGCTCGGCGCCGGTCGGCTCGGCGATGATCGCGCTAGGCCGTCAGGACATCGACCTGTCGACCGCGGCCTCGACCGACCGCCTGATCAAGGAGATCCCGCAGGTCTTCGACCTCGGCGTCAGCGAGAATTCGCGCGGGCAGCCAGGCGGCGCCGGCAACATCGTCTATGGCAATAGTGTCAACCTGCGCGGCATCGGTCCGTATGCGACGCTGGTCCTGATCGATGGCCACCGCGTCATCAGCAACAGCCGTTCGATCGACCCGTCGGTGCTGCCGACGCTGGGCCTGGAACGGGTCGAGGTAGTCGCCGACGGCGCTTCGGCGATCTACGGTTCGGATGCGGTGGCCGGGGTGGTCAACCTGATTCCGCGGCGCAGCCTCGATGGCCTTGAGGTGTTCGCCCGCTACGGCGCCTCGGATGCCAGCGGCTTCGATGAATACCAGGCCGGCGCGGCCTTCGGCAAGATCTGGGAGCGCGGGCAGTTCATGCTCGCCTACGAGCATGCCTACCGCTCCAACCTGAGCGGCGATGACCGGAGTTTCTTCACCGCGGACCAGCGGGCCTTTGGCGGTAACGACTACCGCATGACCCGCTGCAACCCGGGCACGCTGCGCGTCGGTACGACCAGCTATGCGATCCCGGCCGGTGGCCTGACCGCGGCCAATGCCGCCAGCCTGCAGCCCGGGACCAGCAACCTGTGCGAGGTCGCACCCGGCCAGGACCTGTTCCCGGAGCAGGAGTACGACTCGGTCAGCCTGACGCTGACGCAGTCGATCAGCGACAGCGTCGAGCTGTTCGCCGACGGTTTCTTCAGCCGGCGCGAATTCGTGCGCAATCCCGCGGCGGTGGCCGTGACCCTGGCGGTGCCGGCGAGCAACGCCTTCTTCGTCGCGCCGCCGGGCTTCGTCGGGAGCTCGTACCAGATCGACTACAGCTTCGCCGACGACCTGCCGCTTGACACGCAGTCCGGCTTTGCCCGGAGCTGGCAGCTGACGCCGGGCGTCCGCGTCCGGTTGCCGCGCGACTGGCAGCTCGAGGCGCTGTTTGGCTATGGCCGTAACCACGACGACTCGGCGAGCTGGCGTGGAATCGACAACCCGGCGCTGGCGGCGGCGCTGGCCAGCGGTGATCCGGCGACGGCCTTCGACCCGTACGGCCTCGGCCGCACCTCGGCGGCGACGCTCGCGGCGATCAGCGACCAGATCTACCTCGCGCCAACCCTGAACCGATTCACCGGCTATGAGCTGCGGGTCAATGGTGCGGTGCTCGAGTTACCCGGTGGTGCCGTGCGGCTGGCGGCCGGCTACGAGGGCCAGGAACAGACGGTCGGGCTCGGTCTCGGCCGCGGCAATCCGGGCAGCGCGATTCGGTACCGGGATTTTGCCCGGCAGGTCGATTCCGCCTACATTGAGCTCCTGGTGCCGTTGTTCGGCGCCGGCAATGCCCGGCCCGGACTGCAGCGCCTCGACCTGACCGCAGCTGTCCGCTACGACGACTACAGCGATGTCGGCGACACGAGCAACCCGAAGTTCGGCATCACCTGGTCGCCAACCGATGGCTTGAGCTTCCGCGGCAGCTACGGCACGTCGTTCCGCGCGCCGCTGATTTCGCAGATCTACGGCAACAGCAACTCGCTGTTCGTGCAGAACTACCAAGACCCGGCTGGCGGCGCACCGCTGGTGGGCGTCGCCAATTCGGGTGTCAACCTCAACCTCGGGCCGGAGGAGGCCACGACCTGGACGCTGGGTGTCGACTGGTCGCCGCTGCCGGACCTCGACCTCAGCCTGACCTGGTTCGACATCGAGTACAAGGACCAGGTGGAGGCCTACCTGTCCGACCTGGCGATCCTGCTGCGCGAGGGCGAATTCGAGGGTACCGGCATCATCAAGCGTGGCACCGAGGCCCGCGACTGGGTCCTGTACCTGCTGTCACAGGGTGTGCAGCTGGCGCGCGGAACGTTTCCGGGCAATGATCCGAACAACGTCACGCTGGCGGTCGATGGTCGCAACAACAATCTGGGCCGTTCGCTGATGCAGGGCGTCGATTTCCAGGCCCTCTGGAGGTTGCACACCGCCGGGGCAGGGACGTTCGCTTTCAGCCTGAGTGGTACCTGGCTGAACAAGTACGAAGTCTCGGTAACGCCGACCGGCACACTGGTCGACCGTCTCGATACCATCTTCCAGCCAAATGAGTTCAAGGCCCGCGCCGGCGTGACCTGGAGCCGCGAGCCGTGGCGGGTGCGGCTGCGCGCCAACTATGTCGGCGGCTACACCAACAACGCGATTACGCCGAACCAGCAGGTCTCGAGCTATATGCCGCTCGATCTCGGTGTCACCTGGCAGCCGGTTGGTGCCGGTTCGCCGCTGTTGTCCGGCTTGGCGCTGGATGCCGAGATCCGCGACCTGTTCGACGAGGGCCCGCCGTATGTCAACATCGCGCCGAGCGGCAACGGCAGCGGCGGTTACGATGCCGCCGCCGCGAGTCCGATCGGGCGCTCATTCATGATCAGCGTGCGCAAGTCATTCTGAGGTGTCCGGGAACCGATGGCCGGACGAGGCAGTGCGCCTCGTCCGGCTGTCAGCTGTGGAATCCGGCGTCGACCTCGCCGAGGGCTTCGAGCCCATGCCGGATGTGTGCGCGCATTTCCTGTTCGGCGGACGCGGCATCACCGGCGACGATGGCCGAGGTGATGCGCCGATGATCGGCGTTCGCGGAGTCGATGCGCTGCGTGCTGTACATCGTGGCAAACAGGAAACGATAGATCGGCACGGTGAGGCGGGTAAGGAACTGGCGGACGTATTCGTTGCCCGCGCTGTCGATGATGAGATCGTGCCAGGCAGCATTGAGGCGCGCGAAGCGTTCGTGATTACCGGTATGCTCCCACTGGTTCAGTTCTTCCTGGATTTCCACCAGCCGGTGCTTGGCTGCCGCGGCTCCTGCGGCAGCGAATTCGCCGGCAGCCAGGCCCTCGAGCGCCATGCGTGCCAGGTAGATCTGGCGAACCTCGTCCCAGCTGTAGCGCTTGACGGAGGCACCGCGAAACTCCTCGATCTCGACCAGCCCCTCGGTCTCGAGTCGCTGCAGGGCCTCGCGAACCCGGCTGCGGCTGGCGCCGGTTGCAGCAGTAATATCGGCTTCGACGAGGCGTTGGCCGGGTACCAGCCGGCCGACGCGGATTTTCTCCCGGATCCAGTCAATGACGGCCGGGGTCCGTACCGCTGGCCCGCGACGGATCCGGTGTCCGGGGCTGCCAGGTCGCGGAGTCGCGGATTTCTTCTTGGTGTTGGCCTGGACTTTCACTGAGCCACTGTCGCGTATGATCAACCATTCTGTCAACAATCCGGGTCGGGATAACGCCGGAGCGGGTGCCGCCAGCATTCTGTTCAGTGGCGACCTCGTGCTCGACGTGGCGGATGCCGACTACTGGCTGAGTGGCATCGCCCCGGCGATCCATGGTGCCGACCTCGCGATCGGTCACCTGGAAGTCCCGCATTGCCATGGAGGGGACGAGCTGGTCGGCGACGTCCCGGCTCCGGGGGCCGATCCGGAGAATCTCGATGCGGCGGCGCGCGCCGGGTTCCGGGTGCTGACGCTGGCGGGAAACCACATTGCGGACTGCGGCGCCGAGGGGATCCGGCAGACGATCGATCGTCTCGATCGGCTGGGTATCGGGCATGCCGGTGCCGGGGCCAACCTGACTGCAGCTCGTGCCGCTGCGATGACACACTGTGGTGACCGTCGAGTTGCCGTGCTGAGCTACAACTGCGTAGGTCCCGAGGCCGCGTGGGCGACGGCTGGGCAACCGGGCTGCGCATATCTGCCGATTCTCACCGGGGATGGCAGCCCGGTGCGGCCACTGGCGCCACTGACCGTGCCCGCCGCCGCGGCGGTCGGAATGCTGCACTCCGACATAGCCGCGGTCCGGGCCAAGGCCGAGCTGGTGATCGTCGCGTTGCACAAGGGCATCGTGCACACGCCGGCGCGACTGGCCACTTACGAGCGACCGCTGGCGCAGGCCGCGATCGATGCCGGGGCGGATGTGGTGATCAGCCATCACGCGCATATCCTCCGCGGCATCGAGTTCCACCGCGGGCGCCCGATTTACCATGGGCTCGGCAACGGCTGTGTCGTGACCCGCGCCTTCAGCAGCAACCAGGACCATCCGGCCCGCGCGGAGTGGTCGCGGCGGCGCCGCGAACTGTTCGGATTCGAACCCGATCCGGCCTATGAACTCGCGCCGTTTCATCCCGAGGCGGTGCACTCGATGCTCGGTCGCCTGCTCTGGCACCCGGATGGTCGCATCGAGTCCGGTTTCGTGCCGGTGTTCGTGGAGCCGCCCGGGCAGCCGGTGCTGGCCGGTGCAGGGCGCGCCGCCCAGGTCTGCGACTATGTGGCCCGGATCACGCTCGCGGCGGGCCTGCCGGCTCTCCAGTTCGAGCCGCGTGCGGATATGGTGGGGGTTTCATGCAGCGCCTGCTGACGATGCTGGGCGGCGGGGCACTGCTGGTCGCGACGGGCACCGAGCTCGCCGCCGTCCTGGGCCGTTACATCGGAGTTCCGCTTCTCGGTTCGATCGAGCTGGTCCAGGCCGCGGTGCTGGTGTCGGCATCGACCTCGATTGTGCTGGCGACGATCGCGGGGCGGCACGCGATGGTGCACCTGCTGCTCGACCGGGTGGGACCGCGGGCCCGGGCCTGGCTGCAGCGCGTGAATTACGGCGGTGCCGTGCTGTTCTTCTGCGCCCTGGCCGCAGGCAGCATCTGGATCGCCAGTGAGCTGTGGTCCGGCCACGAGGAAACCGAACTGCTGCGCATCGGTTACCGACCGCTGCGGATCCTCGCGATCGGTGCGGTGCTCGGTACGGCGCTGCTGTTTCTGCGGCTGGCATTCCGGGAGCGGCACCGGTGATAGCGTCGCCGGCGACCGGTCTGCTCGGTGTGCTGCTGCTGCTGGTGCTGCTGCTGCTCGGCATGCCGGTGGGCGTGGCCCTGGGTCTGGTCGGCTGCGGCGGTCTCGCACTCGTCATCGGCCTCGAGCCGGCGCTGATCAAGTCGGGTGTTGTGCTGTTCGATACCCTGATCCGGTATGAACTCGGCACCCTGCCACTGTTCCTGCTGATGGCGCACCTGTGTTTCTCCGCCAATGCCAGCCGCGACCTGTTCGATGCCGCGGCGCGCTGGCTCGGCCACCGGCGCGGCGGGCTGGCGCTCTCGTCGATCGGTGGCTGCGCGGCCTTTGGTGCGATCAACGGTTCGAGCCTGGCGACCGCGGCGACCATCGGCATGGTGGCGCTGCCGGAAATGCGGCGGCGCGGCTACTCGGATGCGCTGGCGACCGGGGCCGTGGCAGCCGGGGGCACGCTCGGTCAGATGATTCCGCCCTCTGGCGCGCTGATCGTCTTCGGCATCGTCGCCGAGCAGTCCATCGGCCGGCTGTTCACCGCGGCCATCGTGCCCGGGCTGACGCAGATGCTCGGCTATTTCATCACGATCTGGATCCTCGTGCGGTTGCGCCCGCAGATCGCACCGCAGACGGAACGCGCCAGCTGGGCCGAGCGCTGGGCTGCGCTCGGCCGCGTCGGTGATGTGCTCCTGCTGATGCTGGGCGTCATCAGCGGCATTGCGCTCGGCTGGTTCACGCCAACCGAGGCGGCCGCCGTGGGCGCGGGCGGCGCGCTCCTGATTGCAGCCTGGCGCGGCCGCTTGAGCCTGGCGACACTGCAGGCGGCCTTCGAGGACACCCTGCGCACCAGTGGACTGATCTATGTGGTGGTCATCGGCGCACTGCTGTTCTCGGTGTTCATCGCCGTGACCGGACTACCCGCGGCCGCCGGCGCACTGATCGGAGGACTGGGTGCCTCGCCGCTGGTCACAGTCCTGCTGATCGCCTTGTTGCTGCTGCTGCTGGGATCGGTTCTCGACGGCCTGGCCCTGATGCTGCTGACCACGCCGATCCTGCTGCCGATCATCCAGGGACTTGGCCTGTCACCGATCTGGTTTGGCATCTTCCTCGTGCGGGCGATGGAAATCGGCTTCATCCATCCGCCGGTGGGCATGAATCTCTACGTCATCCAGGGGATCGCCCGTGACGTACCACTGGCGCAGATTTTTCGTGGTGTGCTGCCTTTCCTGGGTGCCGATCTCATCCATCTGCTGCTGTTGATCCTGTTTCCGGCGCTGGCGCTGTGGCTGCCGGCCTGGCTGGGGAGCTGAACGTGACTGACGACCCTGTTGCCTCGATTCTCGCTGATCCGCTGGCCCGGGCCCGGGCCGCTGGCCCGGCCATCGGCTATGCCGGCCTCGATATTCCGGAGGACCTGCTGATGGCCTCCGGTCGCCTGGTCTGCCACCTGCCGTGGGATGCGGATCGTCCAACCCCCACGGCCGATCGCTGGCTCGAATCGAGCTTCGCGCCGTGGACCCGGTGCGTGCTGGAGGACTGGGCGAACGGACGCTTCGATTTCCTGGAGTGCGTGATCTTCTCGCGCGGCGACGACAGTGCCCAGCGCCTGTACTACTACGTCTGCGAGCTGCAGCGGCAAGGACAGATTGGCGGGCCGGAGCCGCTGGTCTTCGATCTCGCCAGGATCCCGCGCGCGACCAGCCTCGCGCACACCATCGCCGCCGTGCGCAGGTTGGCCGCCCGTCTCGGCATCGACGACGCTGCCTTGCGGCGGGGCATCGGGCTGGCCAACCAGCGGCGCCGCTGGTTTGCGACGCTGGATGCATCACGCCAGGCACCGGGCAGCCACTACGAGCGCGTCGCACGGGCGAGCCTGTTTGCGCCGCTGCCGGAGGCTGCTGTCGCGCCACCGACGCAGGCTACGCCGGCGCGCGGGCGGGTGTTGCTGGCCGGTTCAATGCCACCGGACGATCGCCTGCATCGTGCCGTCGAGGCAGCCGGCTGGTCAGTGATGGGCGAGGCCGGGGACCTTTCGCTGCTACGCCTGGGTCCTGAGATCGCGGATGCCGTTGACGATCCCGCCGCAGCGATCGGCCGGCATGCCTGGAGCAGCACGGTCGGTTCCCGGGCCTTCGTGGATCGTGCCACGGCACTCACGGCCGAGGCCCGGCGGATCCGGGCGGATGCCGTGATCCTGTGGCTCATCGAGGAGGACGAGGCGCCCGCCTGGCATGTCCCGGCACAGCGTGCAGCGCTCGGGGCCGCCGGACTCAGCTGCCTGGTGATGACCCGTCGTCGCTGGGATGCGGCGGATGGTGCTGCCGATGAGATCGGCGCCTGGTTGGGGAGCCTGGAGCGATGAAACCGCTGGCCGGACATGGCGTGATCGCCCTGGGCACGATGGCGGAGCGGCCGCTGGCGCGGTTCCTCGAGTCGCTCGGGGCCGAGGTGACTGCGCATGCCTGTGAGGCCGGCCTGTCTCCCGCTCTTGCCGGCGCTTCGTTCCTGATCGAAGACCTCGGCCTCGATGCACTGGCAGCGCGCGGATGGTCCCGGCCGCACCTCGAGGCCGTGAATCCGCGGATCATCCATGCGTCGGTCACGCCGTTCGGCAGCGGCGGCCCGCGCGCCGGCTGGCAGGGCAGCGAACTGGTCGCCTCGGCGATGGGCGGAACCCTGCGACTGACCGGCGAGCCCGATCGCGCGCCGGTCCGCGAAGCACTCGATGCCTGTGGCTTTCATGCCGAGATGGTGGCGGCCGCCGGGGCGATGGCCGCGCACCATGCGCGCGGGCGCCACGGCTCCGGCCAGCACGTCGACGTGTCGATCCAGGAGGTGGCGTTCAACCGCAACGTCAACGGCATCCTGGTCTGGCAGTTCGATCGGCGCAAGCTGCACCGGGTCGGGTCCGCCCTGAACTACGGCCAGGCGATCGTCCGTTGCATCTGGCGGCTGGCGGATGGCTGGTGCTTCCATTCGCTGATGAGCGGGCGCTTCGGCGCGCCGGCGAACCAGGCGCTGGCGGACTGGATCGACGAGGCGGGGCTGCCGAATCCGCTCGCCGGTATCGACTGGCTGCGCTACAACCGCTCCACGCTGCCGGCGGCAACGAGGGCCGCATGGGAAGCGGCGCTGGCGGCCTTCTTCATGACGCGCAGCCGGGCCGATATCGCCGGCGAGGGCCGCCGGCGCGGGATCAACGCCTGCGTCGTCGCGGAACCGGCAGACGTGCTCGCCGACCGGCATCTCGAGGCGCGCGGATTCTGGCAGGAGGAGCGTGGGTCACGGCACCCGGCGCGCTTCGCACGCCTCCGTACGGGAGCCTCGAAGGTCGCGCCGGCTGCGCGTGATGCGACCCGGCCTGGACCACTCGCCGGCATCCGGGTGCTCGATTTCTCCTGGGCGCTGGTCGGTTCGATCACGACCAAGACCCTCGGCGACCTGGGTGCAGACGTCATCAAGGTCGAGAGCCGTTCGCGTCCCTGCCTGTCGCGCATCGATGTCCAGGTCAGTGCATCCCAGGCCGGATCCTTCGACGACAAGCCCTGGTTCGCGCATCTGAACACCTCGAAGCGCAGCCTGGCCCTGGACCTGAAGCGACCTGAGGCCCGCGCAGCGATCCTGCCGCTGCTCGACCAGGCGGATGTCGTCGTCGAGAACTTCTCCCCGGGAACGATGGCGAAACTGGGTCTCGACTACGAGCAGATCGCCGCGCGCAACCCGGGTGTCGTGATGGTCTCGGGCAGCGTGTATGGCCAGGACGGGCCGCTCGCCGCGGAGTGGGGCGTCGATGGCACGGGCGGCGCATTGTCGGGGCGGACCTGGATGACCGGCTGGCCGGATCGCGATCCGGTGATCCCCGGCGCAGTCCCGTACGGCGATGTGATCGTGCCCTTCGTGATGGCTGCCTGCGTGGCCGCTGCGCTCGAACAGCGACGGCAGACCGGTCGCGGCGCGTACATCGACGTGGCCATGTACGAAGTCTGCGTGCAGCAGATGCTGCCGGCGATCCTGGCCGCACAGGCTGGCCAGCGGCTGCAGCGCATGGGTAATGCCGATCCGCAGTTCCGGTTCCAGGAGGTATTGCCAGCTGCCGGCGCCGACCGCTGGATCGCGATCAGCGCGCGGACGGAGGACCAATGGCGACGACTCTGCGAACTCGCCGGTGGCACGGACATCAGTGCCTGGACGCAAGGACATGAGGATGCCCGGCTGATGAATATCCTGCAGGAAGCTGGCATCGCCGCTGCGGTGGTGCAGGACATCGAGGACTTGCTCGAGCGCGATCCCGGGCTGGCGGCGCGCGGCGCGCTGGTGCGTCTGCCGCACGCGCAACTGGGCGAGTTCGGCCATGTGCGTACGCCGCTCAGCCTGTCCCTGGACCGACCCGCGCCGTACCGGGCGCCAGGGCTCGGCGAACACACGCTCGAAATACTGCGCGATGTCGCCGGACTGAGTGTGGAGCAGGTCGCCGCGCTTGGCAGTGCGGGGGTGCTCGCATGAACCAGCCACAGGGACAGCGCAGCCGCAAGGACCTGGCCTGTACGGCGGCTGCCACGGCCTGGCAGAAAGCCTTCGCCGCCGATCTGCAGCGGCGCGTCGTGGTGCAGGGCGAACCGTTCGTCGTGGCCCAGGCCGACACGCCACACGAGATCTTCCATGCGATGGACATTCCGCTGGTCACCAACCAGTGGTGGTCGGCGTACATCTCCGCCAAGCAGCTGTCAGGACCCTACGTCGACGCGATGACCGATGCCGGCTACCCGGAGAACGGCTGCAAGTACTGTTCGCTTGGGCTCGCCTGTACGCTCGCGAACGATCCGCGGACTGCACCATGGGGTGGGCTGCCGACACCGACGCTGCTGGTCGCGCGGCTGACCTGCGACTGCATCCAGCATGTCTTTGGCCAGTGGGCGAGCGCGCTTGGCACGGAGTTCTTTCCGCTCGAGGCACCGGCCTGGACCCGGCGCGATCCCGAGTGGTTCCTGCGTTCGAACGAGCACTGGGAGGAGGTTTACGAGCCGGAACGCATCGCGCTGCTGGTGGCGGAGATGCGCGAGCTGATCACGCTGCTGGAGCGGCGGACCGGCCGGCGCTTCGACCCGGCGCGGTTGCAGCTGCTGATGGAGCGCATCAACGAACAGGAAGGCTACATCGCCGAGATCTCCCGGATGATCGGCGAAGCCCGGCCATGCCCGGTCTCGATCGCCGATCAGATGCCGAATACGATGATCCCGCAATGGCATCGCGGTTCGGAATGGGCCGTAGCCCATGCGCGGCGGTTCCGGGACGAGGTCGCCGCCCGCGTGGCAGCCGGCGTCGGTGCTGCCGCGAACGAGCGGCTGCGCCTGATGTGGATCGGCGCAGGCGTCTGGCACGATCCGGGGTTCTACCAGGCACTCGAGGAACGGCTCGGCGCGGTGTTCGTCTGGTCGATGTACCTGCCATTCGCCGGCCCGCAGTACATCCGTGCGATTCGTGGCCGGCCGATGGACGCGCTGGCGAGCCGTATCTGTTCCATGAACGAGGTGCTGCACCTGCCGCCATGGATGAACGGATGGATGGTCAGCGAGGCGCGGCGCTGTGGCATCGACGCGGCCGTGATCCTGGTGCCACCCGACAACCGGCTGTCGCAGTCGGGCACGAAACTGACCCGGCTGGCGCTCGAGACCGCCGGCGTGCCGGTGCTGGCGCTCGACGCCGACATGGTCGATGCGCAGAACTGGAATCACGACGCGATGGTGGCCAGCGTAGCGGACTTCCTGCGCGGTGCGGGACTGGCATGAGGCGGCTGGCACCCCTGCTGCTGTGCGCACTGGCCGGCTGTACCGCTCCGGTGCCGGATGGAGTGACGGAGCTGGTCTATGCCACGCCATATTCTCCCTCGCATCCCTTCAGCCGCGCGGACCAGACCTGGATCGAGCATGTGGAGCGGCAATCCGGCGGCAGCCTGCGGATCCGCACGATCTGGTCGGGAGCGTTGCTGGCCGCTGACCAGTCGATGATCGAGCTGCGCCACGGCGTAGCCGATATCGGGCTGATCACACCGATCTACTCAAAAGGTGGCGCCCACTTGATCCGGACGCAGTCCGGGTTCTACACCGGTGTGCAGAGCGTTGGGGACCAGGTCGCGATGTATCGCTGCCTCGAACGGTCGAGCCCGCAGATCACCGCGGAACTTGCCGGGCTGCGGATCCTGGCGGTGCAGGGGGGCAGCCTGCCCGGCCTGATCACCCGCGAGCGGCCGGTCGAGCGCCTGTCCGATCTGCGCGGGCTGCGGATCCGGGCCCCGACGGAACTGCTGCGTTTACTGCGCGAACTCGGTGCCGATCCGGTGAACCTGCCGATGGGGGAAGTCTATTCAGCGCTGGCCAAGGGTGTGCTGGACGGGGTGATTGCGCCCGCCGATACCTTTCGTGCGCTTCATTTCGCCGAGGTGACGCGCTGGTACACGGAGCTCGTCGTCCCGCGGGGCGCCTATCCGGCGCGGGCCATGGGGGAGGCGAGCTGGCAACGCCTGCGGCCGGAGCACCGGGAACTGCTGACAGCGGCCGTTCCGGTATGGGAGCGCGCGCTGGCGGAGGAAACACGGGCCGCGGTCATCACCGGCTTCGCGGCGGCGCGCGCGGCGGGAGTCCGGCGGATCCCGATCGCGGCCAGTGAGCAGGAACGGTTCGATGAGCTTTACCTGCGCGACGCGGAACGCAATGCCGCGGCGCTCGAACGCTACGGTATCGATGGCATGCGGGTGTTCCGTCTGGCGCGCGCGAGCGTGCGCGGGGATGGCAGCATCGAGTGCCGGGAGGAGCAGGGATGACGAGGCCACTGGAAGGGATCCGGGTCGCTGATTTCAGCCATGTCATGGCCGGCCCGTTTGCGTCGCATCTGCTGCGCCTGATGGGTGCCGAGGTGATCAAGATCGAGGCGCCGGGCCGCGGCGACGCGATGCGCTACTACGGCAATGACCGCCGCTACGACGGCATGGCGCCGGCGTTCATCGCGGTCAATGCCGGCAAGAAATCGATCGCACTGGACCTGAAGGATCCGCGCCAGCACGAGGTCGCCCGGCGGATCATCGAGCGCTCGGATGTACTGCTGGAGAACTTCCGTCCCGGGGTGATGGCCAGGCTCGGGCTGGGTGCGGAGGCGGTCCACCGCTGGAAGCCGGACCTGATCTATTGCTCGGTGTCAGGCTACGGCCAGACCGGGCCGCTGCGCGACTGGCCGGCGATCGACAATATCGTCCAGGCGACCAGCGGCATGATGTCGCTGGGCGGCGATCCCGGCGATCCGCCGATGCGGGTCGGGTTTCCGGTGGTGGACACCCTGACCGGACAGACCGCGGCATTCGCGATTGCCACCGCCCTGGTCCGGCGCGGCCGCACCGGTGCCGGGGATACCATCGACGTTGCGATGTTCGATGCAACCCTGTCGTTCATGACCTCTGCGGTAGTGCCGTGGCTCGTCACCGGCAAGGCGCTGGCACGCATGGGCAACACGGGCTACAGCGGCCAGCCGACTTCGGCGCTGTTCGAGGCGCGGGACGGGCGGGTGGTTTCGCTTGGTGTCGTACAACAGCATCAGTTCGAGGATCTGGCGCGGTTTGTGGGTCGTGAGGACTGGCTCGCTGACCCGCGGTTCGCGGATCCGGAGTCCCGCTGCCTGCATGCGGCGGCGATGCGCGACGAAGTCCAGCGGGAGATGCACCGGCGGGACGCCGCGCAGTGGGAGGTGGAGATGAGTCTTGCCGGCATTCCCTGCGGCATGGTCCGCGAGGTAGGCGAGGCCGCTTCCCTGCCACATCTCGGCGAACGCGGCCTGCGGCTGCCGCTCAGGATTCCGGGGCTGCCGCAGCGGGAATCGGTCGAGATCGTCAATGCGGGATTCCAGATGGAGAGCGAGGCGCCGGGGGTTGCCGAGGCGCCGCCACGGCTCGGCGAGCACTCCGTGGAGATCATGCAATGGCTGGGATACACGTCGGAGGAAGCCGTGGCTGTCCTTGCCGCCGCGAGCCGCGAGCCGTGAAGCGCTGGCTGCGGGGCTGCGGCCTGGCTGTCGGAATGTTCGTGGTCGCCGTGGCGTCGGCCGATCTTCCGGTACCGCCGTGGGGCGTCGTCGGTGAACCCGCCGGGACGGGATCCTGGCCGGCGATCGCCGAGTACCGGAAGGAACTGCCCGGGCACACGATCTACCGTCCGTTGCAGCTGCCGGATCGGGTGCTGCCGGTCGTTCTCTGGGGCAACGGCGCTTGTCGGGACAATGGTCTCGGCTATTCCGCATTCCTGCGCGAGATCGCCTCGCATGGATACTTCGTCATCGCGCTGGGCCGGCCGCGAAGTGAACGTCGGGGCGTGGCTGCGCCAACAGAGCGGCTGGAGCCCGATGAGACCAGTCCCGAACAGGTGATCGAGGGTCTCGACTGGGCCGTGCGGGAGAATGCAGCTGCGGGTGGGTCGCTGTACCGTCGACTGGACCTCGCTCGCGTGGCTGTCATGGGACACAGCTGCGGCGGGCTGCAGGCGCTCGCGGTTTCACCGGATCCGCGCATTACGACGACGGTCCTGTTCAACAGCGGTGTCTATGTGCGTGGCCGTGGTCGCAGCGGGGTCCGGATCGACAAGGAAATACTGGCGAGGCTGCACGGGCCGATCGCTTACTTCACCGGCGGTCCCGACGATATGGCCCACCCGAATGCGCTCGACGACCTGCAGCGCATCGACCGCGTGCCCGCATTCCTCGGTGCGCTGCCCGTGGGCCACAGCGGTACTTTCTGGTCGGAGGCCCACGGTGGCGAATGGGCTGCGGTCGCCGTGCACTGGCTCGACTGGCAGCTGGGCGGGAGTCCCGCCGCCGCAAGTTACTTCGCCGGCCCTGCCTGCACCCTGTGCACGGATCCGCGCTGGACCGTCATTCGCCGCCGTCTCGACTGACTCGACTCCGGACCCACCGGTAGCTCAGCCAGCTGAGCGAGGCCGGGATCGCCATCAGCACGGCGAGCCGGCCGACCGTGCCATTCGTGAAAGTCGCGACATTGAGACCGGCGAGGGTACCCATCATCGACTGGATGGAGCCGAGCAGGGCGGAGGCCGTGCCGGCCTCGCGGCCGTGATGCGCGAGCGCGAGGGCACCGGAATTCGGATTGACCCGCCCGACCGCAACGAACAGCGCCAGCTGCAGTGCGACGAAGGCCCAGAGCGGCGGCTGCACGAACGCCGTCGCGGCGACCAGCAGGGCGGCGCAGAGCACCGGCCCGATCGAGGCCCGATCCAGGATTTCAGCGGGGCCCATCCGCCGCAGGGCCAGCGTGTTCAGGCGGCTCGCGAGCATGAACGCGAAACCGTTCAGGCCCAGCAGCAGGCCGAGGCTCTGCGGCGAAAGTCCGTAGCTCGAGCTGATGACGTTGGAGGCTCCGGTGACATAGGAAAAGGTCGTGCCCATGCCGAAGCCGCCGATCAGCGCGTAGCCGACGAAGCTGCGGTCGCCGAGCAGCCGCCAGTAGCTGCCAGCCACGCCCCGGATGCTGAGCTGCACGACGTGCGCCGGGTTGCGCGACTCGTCGAGCGCCCGATGCATCAGCAGCAGCACGGACAGTCCCATCACCACCTGGAACACGAACGCCGAGCGCCAGCCCCACCAGCCGATGATGAGGCCGCCGACACCCGGCGCCAGGATCGGGCCGAGGCTGAAGATCAGCATCAGCAGTGAGAACACGCGCGCCGTCTCGTGCGGCTCGCAGCGGTCGCGCACGATGGCGCGACCGATCGCAAAGCCCGCACCGGCGCCCAGTGCCTGCACGATGCGCATCAGCAGCAGCTGCTCCATGCTGCCGGCGAGCATGCAGCCGACTGAACCGGCCGTGTACAGGGTGAAGCTGAAATACAGCGGGGGCTTGCGCCCGAAACGGTCGCTCAGCGGGCCGTAGATCAGCGGACTGATCGCGATTCCGAACAGGTAGACCGCCATCGTCCGCTCGACGCCGCCGGTGCCGAACTCCTGCTCGATCAGCGGGAAGCCGGGCAGGTACATGTCGATGGATACCGGACCGATGGCAGTCATCGCGGCGACCAGCCACAGCCAGCCGGGCAGGCGCGGCAGTATCCGGGTACGCGTGTTCACTTCACCACTTCGTCGTGCCGCCGTCGATCGGAAAATCCGCGGCGGTGACCCAGGCGGACTCGTCCGCTGCGAGATAGGTCGCGCACCAGGCGATGTCCTCGGGAGTGCCGAGCCGGTTGACCATGTGCTTGGCCAGCGCCCGCGCGTGGAATACCGGATCGGCGAGTACCGGCCGGGTTGCCGCGGTCACGACCAGGCCGGGGGAGATCGTGTTCGCACGGATGCCGAACGGGGCGCCTTCCATCGCCAGCTGGCGGGTCATCGCCAGGATGCCGCCCTTGCCGGCGCAGTGCGCGATCGCGGCGGAACCCTGCATCACGCCATGGGCATTGGCCGAGGCAAAGTTGACGATCGAGGCGCGGCCGCTGGCCTTCAGCTGTGGCCAGGCCGCCTGGCACAGCAGGAACACGGTATCGAGCTCGGCACGCAGGGTGGGCTGCCATTCGCGTTCGTAGTCCATCGACTCGATCGGTGCGAAGGCGGCCCAGGCCGCAGCGTTCACCAGAATGTCGATGCACCCGAAGCGGGCCACCGTCGCCGCGACCAGCCGCGCGACCTCGTCCGGCCGGGTCAGGTCGCAGGGCGCGACACTCGCGCACTCGAGGCCGGCGGCCAGTGCCCGTTCGGCGGTCAGCGCCGCGGCCGGGCCGTCGAGGTCGCAGCCCATCACGCGGGCGCCATGGCGCGCGAACATCAGCGCGCAGCCCTGGCCGATTCCATGGCCGCTGCCGGTGACGATCGCAACCTTGCCGGCCAGGCGATCCGAAAGCCTGCCGAGCGGCGCTTCGCTCATTCTGCGTTCTCCGGCCGCGTGACCAGGCCGGCCTGATCATATGGCGCTTTACAGTTCAGTTGTACCGTATTATGGTCCCATTATACCAACCGCCATCCCGAGGACAGCAGTCATGCCCATCATTCGCGGCATCCCGTTCGAGGACAACCTGAAGAACTCCATGGGCCTGGAGTTCTACGACCTGAGCCACCCCTGGGGGCTCGGCCAGCCGTGCTGGCCTTATTTCGAAGACGTCAAGATCGAGCGCCTGCACACGATGGCCAGGTCCGGCGTGCTGACCCAGCGCATCACCACCGTGATGCACTCCGGCACCCATATCGACGCGCCGGGGCACGTCGTCGAGGGTACTCCATTCATGGACGAGGTGCCGCTGCCGCACTTCTTCGGTACCGGTGTCGTGGTCTCGATTCCCAAGCAGCGCTGGGGTGTCATCACGGCGGATGACCTCGAGAAGGCCACGCCGAAGATCCAGCCTGGCGACATCGTGATCGTCAATACCGGCTGGCACCACCACTACGGCGACAACCAGCTCTACTACGGTTACTCACCCGGTTTCTACAAGGAAGCGGGGGAATGGTTCGCCGCGAAGAAAGTCAAGATGGTCGGTACCGACACCCAGGCGCTCGATCACCCGCTCGGCACCGCGATCGGTCCGCATGGTCCCGGTTGGCCGAATGGCCTGCTGCCGCAGGTCTGCCTCGAGTACAAGCGCGAGACCGGGCGCGACGTCCTGCAGGACTTTCCGGAGTGGGAACCCTGCCACCGCGCGATCCTGTCGGCCGGCATCTGCGGAATCGAGAACATTGGCGGTGAACTCGACCAGGTCACCGGCAAGCGAGTGACCTTCGCCGCGTTCCCGTGGCGCTGGACCCGCGGCGACGGGTGTATCATCCGTCTGGTTGCGATCGTGGATCCCACGGGTCGCTATCGGATCGAAACTGGCAAGGGCTGAAGGACCGCGGTAGCAGCGTGAAGAAACCACCGGGGCGCGAGCCCCCGACGCCGCGGGGTCATCCGCAGAGACAGAGCATCCAGGTCATCGCGCGGGCCGCGAGCATCCTGCGCGCGCTGGAAGGCGAGCGCACCGGGCTCAGCCTGGGCCAGATTGCCCAGCGCGTCGGGCTGGCGCGCTCGACGGTCCAGCGGATCGTCGATTCACTGAGCGCGGAGCAGCTGCTGATCGCAGCGACGCCTTCGGCCGGTGTCCGCCTCGGTCCGGCGCTGGTGCGGCTCGCGACCTCGGCCAGCCTGGACATCGAGCAGATCACACGGCCGATCATGGCGGGGCTCGCCCGGGATACCGGAGAGACCGTCGATCTTTCGGTGCTCAAGGGCAGTGCCGCGGTGTTCGTGGACCAGGTCCAGGGGGCTCATCGCCTGCGGGCCGTCTCGGCGATCGGCGAAGCCTTCCCACTGAATTGCACGGCGAATGGCAAGGCCCTGCTCAGCCTGCTCGACGACGAGCGGATCGAACGGCTGCTGCGCCAGAGCGGCGTGCGGCCGCCAGCCGCCGGGGGGCGTGCCGGGGTCTGGAGCGAGATCGAGAGCTGCCGGCGAACGGGCCTCGCCTTTGATCTCGAGGAACACACGGAAGGCATCTGTGCCGTGGGCGCCGCCTTCTCGGACCCGGTCGGTCGGCCGATGGCGCTGTCGATCCCCGTCCCGGTGACGCGCTTCAAACGGCACCGACAGGAACTCGGAGCGGCCCTACTGCGCGCCCGGGGGCAGATCCTCGATGCCCTGGGACCCGCGGTCCCGGCGGCTACCCGCTGAGGCGGCGTTTTCGCGGGCTTAGAAGCGGATCTGGTCGCGCCCCTTCAGCGCGAGGATCCTGCGGGCGTCGTCCGGGGTCGCGACCTCGTAGCCCAGTTCCTCGATCAGGCGGCGAACCTTGCTGACCTGCTCGGCATTCGACGAGGCCAGCTGCCCGCGGCCGATGAACAGCGAGTCCTCGAGCCCGACGCGCACGTTGCCACCCATCATGACGGCCTGCGTCGCCAGCGGAATCTGCGCCCCGCCGGCACCCAGCACGGACCAGCGGTAGTCGTTCCCGAAAAGCCGGTCGGCGGTCCGCTTCATGAACAGCAGATTGTCGAGGTCGGGGCCGATGCCGCCGAGGATGCCGCAGATGAACTGGATGAAGACCGGCGGCTGGAACAGACCCTCGTCCATGCAGAAGCGCAGGTTGTAGAGGTGGCCGACGTCGTAGCACTCGTGCTCGAACTTGACGCGGTGCTCGTCGCTGCCGAGTTCCCGGGCGACCGTGGCGATGTCCCGGAAGGTGTTGCGGAAGATGTAGGTGTCGGAGTTGGCGACGTAGTCGCGCTCCCAGTCGAACTTCCAGTCCTGGTAGCGGCGCGCGAGCGGGTGGAATGAGAAGTTCATGCTGCCCATGTTCAGCGAGCACATCTCTGGCGAGGCCTGCTTCGCCGGCTTGATGCGGTCGTCGATGGTGGTGTGCAGGCTGCCGCCAGTCGAGATGTTGATCACCGCGTCGGTGCTGGCGCTGATCTGCGGCAGGAAGCGCATGAAATGCGCCGGGTCCAGCGACACCGCGCCGTTCTCGGGATTGCGCGCATGCAGGTGCAGCACCGCGGCGCCGGCCCGGGCCGCGTCGATCGCCTGTCCGGCGATGTCTTCGGAGCGGTAGGGCAGGGCGTCCGACATCGTCGGCGTATGGATTGCGCCGGTGATGGCGCAGGTGATGATGACCTTACGGGACCTGGTTGTCATGGTGATTCACCCTGCCGCGGCCGCGGCGCAGATATCCGATCAGTGCCACGATCGCGAACACCGCCATGGTCGCGACCACTCCGAGCATCCAGTATTGCGTGACGCGCAGTTCTTCCATCAGGGTTTCCTCCGTCGCAGCAGCATCGCCAGCAGCTGGCCAGCAGCGACCACCACCAGGATCAGGGCGAGACTCTCGAAGAAGATGGACCAGAACATCACCGTATCTCCCTCAGGCCGCTGCGCCGGCGGCTGGTGACTGTACGGCGGCCTGCTGCTGCCGCAGGTAGCCGGGCCGGCCAGGGCCCAGCAGGCTACCCACGGCCAGGACCACCAAGGTCACTGCCAAAGTGACATAGGCATTGGGCAGGTCCGCCACACCGAGCTGCGCCGGCAACCCGGTAAAGGACCAGGCGGAGTTCGCCGCCCAGGCGGCCAGCAGCGTGGTGATGGCGAGCGGCTGGCTGTGGCGCCAGAACAGCCCGGCGATCACGACCCAGAATACCGGGACCAGCCACGAGAACAGCCAGTTCATGGCTGCCAGGATCGGCGGCAGCAGCGCGGCGACACTGATCGCGACCACGCCGACCGCGATGATGACCATGCGGATGATCAAGGTGATGCGGGCCTCCGAAGCCTGCGGCAGGTACAGCGGCCGCACGATGTCGTTGGTGAACAGGGTCGCAATGGCGAGCGCGACCATGGCGAAGGTCGAGAGGATCGCCGCGAGGAAGGAAGCGAGCAGCAGCGCCGCGAGCCAGCCCGGCAGCAACTGCACCAGCATCGCGGTGGTCGCGACCTTGGGGCCGAGCGCATTGAACTCGGGGATGGACTTCGCGGCGAGCCCGAGCGCCACCGCAAACACACCGAACATGCCGTTGACCGGCGCGGCGATCCACAGCGAGCGCCGGATCGTCGCCTCGGATTCGGCGGCCATCGCCGGCTGCAGCAGCATCTGGTTGATGCCCTGGCTGAACACGACCGCGACCAGCGTGCCAAGCACGAAGGTCATGAAGATCTGCGTATTGCCGAAGATCGACAGCATGTGCGGTTCGCCGGCCTGCAGGTAGAACTCCCCGACCGTGTCGAAGCCGTCGCCGGGCAGGCGCAGCGCGATGAAAATCGTCGCCAGCACCAGTCCCGCATACATGATGACGGCGTTGACGAGGTTGACCCAGCCGATCTCCTTCATGCCGGCGAGGATCACGTACAGGATGCCGATGACTCCGCCGACGACGGCGCCGGTGCGGATGCCCCAGCGGGTCAGCGACTCGAAGATGATGCCGATGCCCTGGGCCTCGACGGTCAGGATGCCGAACAGCACGCCGGCCATCACGCAGGAGACCAGCAGCCGCGTCTCGGTTCCGTAGGCCCGATCGAGGAGTTCCGGAACCGTCGTGAGTCCGAGCCGCCGGACCCACAAGCCGGTGCCCAGACAGACGAGTACGAGCAGCACGACATGCGCCAGGCTGAACCACACGGCCGCGGCGCCGAGAATCCAGGCCATCTCGAATACGCCGAGGATGTGTGCGGTGCCAAGCACGGTCAGGGCCAGCGTGATCGCGACCACCGGCATCGGCAGGCTGCGCCCGGCCAGTGCGAACTGGTCCCGCGCCTGGCGCTCCGCCTGCTGGCGCTGGATCCACAGGCCGAGCCCGACGATCACGACGACCTCGTAGGCCAGCACGGCGATCAGCAGCGGATAGTTCATCGGCAGCCTCCGTCCCGTTCCGTCAATCCGTTCCGCGCACGGCCTGCTGCAGGTGCCGCAGCAGGCGCTCACGGACCTCGCTCACCTGTTCCGGAGTCCAGTCCCGGAAGCCACCGCCGGTCTTGAAGCCGAGCCGCCCCTGATCGACCAGCTGCTCGAGCAGGGGATTCGGGCCCGACAGCGAGCTGAGTTCCGGAATGATCGTGCGATGGATGTCGAGCGTCAGGTCAAGCCCGACGAGGTCGGCGTTCTCGATCGGTCCCAGTACCGCGAGGCGCAGGCCGAAGCTGTTCTTGACGACGTCGTCGACGGTCTCGGCGTCGCAGACACCATCGGCGATGAGCGCCTGTGCCTCACGCCAGAGCGCGTGCTGCAGCCGGTTGCCGACGAAGCCAGGGACATCGCGCCGGACCCGCACCGGCTTCTTGCCGACGCGGGCCAGCAGTTCCATCATCCGGTCCACGTAGTGCTGCCCGGACCGTTCGGCAGCGACGACCTCGACCAGCGGCACCAGGAAGGGCGGATTCCACCAGTGCGTACCAATTACGCGCCCGGCGTCGGGGAGCGGCTCGGCGATCCGCGTGATCGGGATCACCGAAGTGTTGCTGGCCAGGATGCAGTCGGGACCCGTCGCCGTGGCGAGCTCGGCAAAAATCGACTGCTTCAGCGCGAGCTTCTCCGGCGCGGCCTCGAATACCACGGTGGCCCCGGCCACAGCAGCGGGGAGTGTTGCCTCGGTGCGGACGAGATCCTCCGGCAGTGCTGGCGCACTGAGCAGGCGCAGGTTCGCTGCAATCCGTCCGGGCAGGGCGGCGCGGGCTTCCTCCAGCGGGTCGAAGACCGTCACCGGGTAGCCGCGCGCGGCGAAGACCTGGGCGATGCCGGCCCCCATCAGTCCCGCGCCGATCACCGCGATCCGATCGTCCATCGTCTCAACCTGCCGTATAGCCGCCATCCGGCCGGAGCACCTGGCCGGTCATGAAATCCGAGGCCGCGGAGCAAAGATACAACAGTGCCCCGGCCAGGTCGGCGGGCTCGCCGAGGCGGCCGAGCGGGATGCGCTGCAGGAAGGCCGTCCTCGTGGTCCGGGCGCGTTCGTCGTCGCCGAACATCCAGGCGGTCAGCGGCGAGCGGAAGACAGTCGGAGCGATCGCGTTGACGTTGATCCGGTGCCGCCCCCATTCGCAGCCGAGCGCGCGCACCAGCCCGTCCACTGCCGATTTCGACGGACAGTAGGCGGTGTAGCCGGCCGGATGGCCGAGCAGGCCCCGCGCCGAGGAAACCAGCACGACCTTGCCACCGCGAGCCTGCCCAACGAATTGCCGCCCGGCGGCGCGGCAAAGCAACCAGGGTCCCCGCACATTGGCGTCCATCACCGCCTGCCAGCGGTCCGGTGTCAGCTCGCCGATCGGCGCCACGTCGTTGATGCCCGAGGCGACCACCAGGATGTCGAGTCCGCCGAACTCTCGGACCGTAGCGGCGACCAGCGCCTCGCAGCTGGCCTCGCTGTCGGGCCGCTGCGCCTCGGTGGCCACGGTCGCGCCACCGGTGCGCAGGCGCCCGGCCAGTGCCTCGAGGCGGTCCCTTGCCGCGCCGGCCAGCAAGACGCGGGCGCCAGCGCGGGCGAGGGCCTCGGCCGCAATCTCGCCGAAGGCGCCGGTGGCGCCCGCGACGAGGGCGCTGCGACCGCGTACCGAGAACAGTTCGACGGGATTCTCCGCGCAACTCAGCATGAGCAGGGTTCCTGTGCAACGAGTACTGATGTACCAGATGATGGTACATATAGTTTTCAGAACAGTACTGCGGTCGGGTGGGGGGCGTCAACCGCCGCCGGCTGGCTCGAGCGGGAAATTTCCGGTTGCACAGGCCGGTGCGAGCGTGTACAGTCTGCGCCACCCGAACGATCGTTCGGTCGGTCGGGTACCAGGACAGGCAGCCGGGAGCCTCGATGAGCTACGCAACGCTGGCACTCAGGGAACGCTTCGATGGCCAGGTGCTGGAAGTGGCCCTGAATGCGCCGCCAGCCAACATCCTGAGCTCGGCGATGATGACGGAGCTGCGCGGTCTGCTGGCCGCGGAGCGCGCGCCGTCGCGGCGCAAGGCCATGGTCCTGCGCGGCGCTGGCGCGCACTTCTGCTATGGCGCGAGCGTCGCCGAACATACCGCGGACGAGGTCGGGCAGATGCTGCCGGTGTTCCACGCGCTGATCGGCGAGCTGCTGGAGCATCCGGTATCGACGATCGCGCAGGTCAGCGGGCGCTGCCTGGGAGGTGGTTTCGAACTGGCCCTGGCCTGCACCTTCCTGTGTGCCGATGGCAGCGCGCGTTTCGCAGTGCCGGAGATCCAGCTCGGCGTGTTCCCGCCGGTGGCGGCGGTGCTGCTGCCGCAGATGGCCGGTGCCGCACTCGCGCCGCGCATGGTGCTGGCCTCGGAGACCCTGGATACCGCGGTTCTCGGGCAGTACGGCCTGCTCGCCGTGCAGGCCGAGGTGGGCGGACTGGCAGCGGCGGTGGACGCCTACCTGGAAAAGAACCTGCTGCCGCGCAGCGCGTCGAGCCTGCGCTGCGCTCACCGCGTGACGCGGGCGACGGTGGCCGCGCACTACCGGACCCAGATCGGTGCAGCCGAGGCGCTGTATCTGGACGAGCTGGTGGCAACCGCCGACGCCAATGAGGGCATCACTGCCTTCATCGAGAAACGCGCGCCGCGCTGGCAGGACGCCTGAAATGAGCGCGCCGGCGCGTCAGGTCGCGCACTGCCCGGATGACATTTTGTCGCAGTGCGCCGCGCTGATGGCGCGGCAGGGCTATCACGGCACCAGCATGCGCGATCTCGCGCGGACGACCGGGCGGAGCCTGTCCGGCCTCTACCACCATTTCGCGAGCAAGGAAGACCTGCTGTACCTGATCAACGAGCGCGGTTTCTCGTCGCTGCTCAGCAATGCGGAGCGGCTGCGCGACGCCTACCGGGCCGAGGTCCGGCGGCGGCCGGCGGGCACGAGCGAAGTGGCCGGGCTGCTGCGGGACCTGATCACGGCGCACGTCGATTACTTCAGCCGGCATCGCAGTGAGATGCGGGTCCTGATGCTCGGCACGCAGCCGATGAGCCCGGCGCACGGCGAAGCGGTGCGCCGCCTGAAGCAGCGCTATTCGGACGTGCTGAGCTATGCGGTCAGCGAGTACATGGCGGTATACGCTCCCGGAACTGCGCGCTCCGAGGTCGAGCGCAAGGCCTGGCTGCTGTTCGGCATGATGAACTGGGTCTTTGGCTGGTATGCGGTCGACGAGCTGGGCTCGCCCCGGGACCTGACCACGGACATCTTTGGAATCTTCACCCAGGGCTGCCTGGCCTCAAGCCCGGTGGTCACAACCAGCGAGTAGCGACATGAGCATTCGAGCGATCGTCGAGCAGTGCGAGGACATCTATAACGACCTCGACTTCGGCTATGTCCGCGACTGGAAGCAGCGGCACGGGGCCAAAGCGATGGGCTTCATGCCGGTCTACGTGCCGCGCGAAGTGATCCATGCCGCGGGCATGCTGCCGGTCGGCATCATGGGCGGCGGTGACGCGATGGAGATCATCCGTGGCGACGCCTACTTCCAGTCCTATATCTGCCACCTGCCGCGCTCGACCGTCGAGCTCGGCCTGGCCGGCAAGCTCGCCTGCCTGGACGGCATGCTGTTCCCGGCGATCTGCGATGTGATCCGCAACCTGAGCGGCATGTGGCAGATCATGTTCCCGGACCGCTATGTCCGCTACATGGACTTTCCGCAGAGCTGGGTCGGTCCGGGACGGGATTTCTACCGTGCCGAACTGCAGGAGCTGCAGCACGACCTGCAGCAGCTGTCGGGCGTCGAGGTGACACCGGAGCGGCTGAACCGTTCCATTGTCCTGTACAACGAGAATCGCCGGGCACTGGCCGAGCTGTACGACCTGCGCGCCGAGGAGCCGCACCGGGTGCCGACGTCGGAGCTCTACCTGCTGCTGCGCGCGGGCAATGTCCTCGAGGTGACCGAGCACACCGCGATGCTGCGTGCCTATCTCGACGCGGCCCGCCAGGCAGACCGGCCGCTGCGCGACAACGTGCGAGTGGTCGTGTCGGGCCTGTTCTGCGAACAGCCGCCGCTCAGCATGGTGCGCGCGATGGAGGGCAGCGGCTGCTACATCGTCGACGACGACTGGGTGCTCGGCGCGCGCTACCAGCTCGGCGAGACGCCGCAGTCGGATGACCCACTGGGCGCGCTGGTCGAGGCCTACATGAAGGACACGGTGCAGACCTCGACGCGCTACGTCGACGATGGTCACAACGGCGATTTCCTGGTCGAGCAGGCGCGGCGCCGTAATGCCGAGGGCGTGATCTTCGCCGCCGCCAGTTTCTGCGATCCGGCGCTGCTCGACCGACCGATGGGGCAGCGCGCGTTGACCGAGGCGGGCATTCCATTTACCGCCTTCACTTATTCCGAGAATACCGGCCAGATCCAGGTGATCAAGGAGCAGGCCGGTACTTTCGCCGATTCCATCAAGCTATGGGGGACCGTCTGATGAGCGACGCCACCGTCCAGAAAGAAGAGAGCATGATTCTGCAGAAGAAGATGCTCGGCGACCACTACGAGAAGCTGTCGCGGGCGAAGGCGGAGGGCCGCAAGGTCGTCTACACCTTCGTGCCCGGCAACCTCAACGAACTGATCCTGGCCTTCGACATGCTGCCCGTGCATCCAGAGGTGAACGCGCTGCAGTCGGGCATGCGCAAGCTGAGCGGGGACTACATCCAGGAGGCCGAGAAGCTCGGCCACTCCGAGGACGTCTGCACCTACGTCAAGTGCGACATTGGCATGCTCAAGAAGGGCAACCTCGGGCCGACCGGCGAGCCGCTGCCGGAACCGGACCTGCTGCTGCTCTCGTATACGGGCTGCTTCACCTTCATGAAGTGGTTCGAGCTGCTGAAGCAGGAATATAACTGCCCGATGGTGATGCTGCAGGTGCCCTACCAGGGCGACGGGCGGATCACGCCGTCGATGCGCGACTACGTCGCGCGCCAGCTGCGCGAGATCGTCGTGCCGGCGCTGGAGCAGGTGTCGGGCAAGAAGCTCGACGAGGACCGGCTGTCCGAGCTGCTGGCGAGTTCGGCCCGGGCCGAGGACGACCTGGTCAAGGTCTGGGAGTCGGCCAAGCACCGGCCATCGCCGATCGACGGCTACTTCGGTGGCGTCTACTACATCGGCCCGATCTTCACCGCGTTCCGCGGCATTCCCGACTGCGAGGGGTACTACCGGGCGCTGCGCGAGGAGGTCGAGTACCGGGTCGCGCACGGCATGGGCCCGACCACGCCGGAGGGCGAGCTGCGACAGCAGAAGTACCGGATCGTGGCCGAGGGGCCGCCGAACTGGACCAGCTTCCGCGAGTTCTGGAAGATCTTCTACGACGAGGGCGTGGTCATGGTGGCCTCGACCTACACCAAGGTGGGCGGCCTGTACGACAAGGGCTTCCGCCATGACCCGCGGCATCCTTTCGATACGCTGGCCGAGTACTGCCTTGGCTGCTATACCAACCGCAACCTGCCGTCGCGCATCGACCTGATCGAGCAGTACATCAATGACTACGAGGCCGATGGCTTCCTGTTCAACTCGATCAAGAGCTGCAATTCGTTCTCGGCCGGTCAGCTGATGATGCTGCGCGAGCTGGAGAAGCGCACTGGCAAGGCCGGTGCGTTCATCGAGAGTGACCTCGTGGATCCGCGCTACTTCAGCGCCGCCAACATCAAGAATCGCCTCGAGTCGTACTTCCAGATGCTGGAAGCCAAGCGGCTGGCGGCCTGACGGAGAGCACCATGGACTACTGCTACATCGGTATCGATCTCGGTTCGACCACGACCAAGGCCGTGTTCCTGGACGAGCAGGAGCGGGTGCTCGGGCGTGGCATCACCAATTCGCGCAGCAATTACGAGCTGGCCTGCCAGGTGGCGCGCGAGGAGGCGGAGATCAACGCCCGCTTCGGACTGCTGCGCAAGAAGCTCGAGGCCAGTCCGCGGATCGGCACGCTGGCCGAGCCGCTGATGGCGGTGCTCGCCTGCAACTATGCGCTGGCGCAGCACCTCGAGCAGCTCAAGGCGCTGCGGGCCGAATGCATCGGGCTCGCCGCGGCACACGGCTTCGGGGCCGAGGAGACCAAGCTGGTCAACCAGGCGCTGGGCCGGATCTTCGATGCCCTCGACCTGCAGGCGCAGGCGGACTTCTATCCGGGCAGCGCGGCCGCCAGCGACTTCTTCCGCGACCTGGCCACCAGTCACTACCTGAAGCAGGCGGAGGCGGTCACCCGTGAGATTCCGGTGTCCTTCGACCGGCTGGTGGGGCTGTTCGATGCCGCGATCATCCGGGTCGAGAACCACAGCTTCGCCGGGCTGTACCGCGACTACCTGGAATTCGCGACCGGTAAGGTCGCGGCCGAGGAGCGGTTTGCGCCGTTCGCCGCCGAGATCGCCGCGGTCGTCACCGATACGGCCGAGCGGCGCTTCAACGTGCTGAACACGGTCGGCACCGGTTATGGCCGCCTGACGCTGCCGTTCGCACGCGAGCAGATCCGTTCCGAGATCCTGTGCCACGGGCTCGGCGCGCACTACATGTTCCCGGGCACCCGCACGGTGCTGGACATCGGCGGCCAGGACACCAAGGCGATCCAGGTCGACGGTAACGGCATCGTGACCGGCTTCCAGATGAACGATCGTTGTGCGGCCGGTTGCGGGCGCTATCTCGGCTACATCGCTGACGAAATGAACATCGGCGTGCACGAACTCGGGCCGCTGGCACTGAAGTCCACGAAGCCGATCAAGATCAACTCGACCTGCACCGTGTTCGCCGGCGCCGAGCTGCGCGAGCTGATGTCGCTCGGCCAGAAGCGCGAGGACATTCTCGCGGGGTTGCACCGCGCGATCATCCTGCGCGCGATGTCCCTGCTGGCGCGCTCGGGTGGTGTGAAGCCCGAGTTCACCTTTACGGGGGGCGTGGCCCGCAACCAGGCGGTCACCAAGGCCCTCGAGGACCTGGTGTTCGAGAACTACGGCCGGATGAAGATCAACATCAGCGCCGATAGCATCTTCACCGGTGCGGTCGGGGGCGCGCTGTTCGCGAAGCGCGACCCGAAGGGCGTGATGGCGGATCTCGAAATCAAGAAACTCGATACCTGCGGCGGCGCGGGACAGTCAGCGTCCTGTGCGGCCTGAGGAGAATTGACATGTTCTACACGGTAGGAATAGACGTCGGCTGCGACTCCATCAAGACGGTGCTGATGAAGTTCGATGGCGAGCGCGAGGAGATGCTGTTCAAGGACCTGGACAAGATCCGCAAGCGCAACGTCAAGGAGGTGCTGCGCGCCGCCTACGACCGGGTGCTGGTGCGGCACGGGCTCGCTGAGTCCGACGTGGCCTATATTGCCACGACCGGCGAAGGCGAGCTGGTCGACTTCCGGCGCGGACACTTCTTCTCGATGACGGCGCACGCGCGTGGGGCGGTGTTCCTGAACCCGGACGTGCGGGCCGTCGTGGACTGTGGCGCGCTGCATGCGAAGGCAATGCTGATCGACGAGCGATCCAAGGTGCTCGCCTACCGGATGACCTCGCAGTGCGCCTCCGGTTCCGGACAGTTCCTCGAGAACATCGCCCGCTACCTGGGTGTCGCGATCGATGACGTCGGCGGGCTGTCCCTGAAGGGCGATTCGCCGGAGCAGGTATCGGGCATCTGTGCGGTGCTCGCGGAGACCGACGTGATCAACATGGTCAGCCGCGGTATCTCTACGTCCAACATCCTGCGCGGCATCCACCTGTCGATGGCCAAGCGCCTGATCGGGCTGCTGCGCATGATCAAGACCAGCGGCGACGTGCTGGTCACCGGGGGCCTGGCCCGCAACGCCGGCTTCGTCGCGGCGATGCAGGAGCTGGCCGACAAGGACAAGCGGCTCAAGGCCCGCATCCTCGTGCACCCGGACTCGATCTACGCGGGTGCGATTGGTGCGGCGCTCTGGGCCGGTTTCCGGCATCGCCGGCTGGAAGAGAAGGCCGCGGAACCCCAGGCGGCCTGAGGATCGGAGTGGCAGTCCGGCGCGATGCAGGTCCTACGCAGTCCTTACCAGCCTGGCAGCATCGTGCCCAACATCGGCACGATGCTGCTCGACAATGCCGCGCGCTTCGCGGCCGCGCCGGCGTTCGCCGAGCGCGTGCATGGGCCGTACCGTTTCTGGAGCTGGCAGGACTTCGCTGAGGACCTGCGCCGGGTTGCGGCTTGGCTGCTGCGCGACCAGCACACCGCGGGCACTGCCGGCGGCGGCCGGATTGCCTTTGTCGCCGGCAACAGTTATGCGCGCTACGTCACCGAGCTGGCGACGATGGCCACCGGGCTCGTCACCGTACCGATCTTCCCGGGCTATCCGGCCGAGCTGACCGGGCGCCTGATCCAGTTCTCCGACGTCGATCTCGTCGTGACCGATCAGCCGGAGCGCGTGTTCGCGCTGGATCCGGGCGTCCGGCCGCGGCGGGTGCTGGTGCTGACGGAGCCGGACCCGGCCGCGCTTGCTGCTTTCACTGCGTGGGGCGGAAGTCTCTATCGGCTCGATCCGGTGCTGCAGACGGAACTGCCGGCGGAAGAGCGGGCGCGTGTCGAGGCAACGCTGCGCGCCGTCGAGCCGGAGCGCCTCACGCTGATCATGTACACCTCCGGGACCAGTGGCTTCCCGAAAGGCGTGCAGCTCAGCCATCGCAACCTGATGAGCCAGCAGCAGGCGCTCGCTGCCTGCTGGAAGCCCGAGCCCGGCCTGCGGCTGCTCAGCTACCTGCCCTGGCACCACAGCTTCGGTGGTCTGTTCGAGCGCTTCTTCGCTGCGCATTTCGGCGGCTGCCTCGCCCTCGATGACAGCTGCGGCCGGGATGTGGACCGGCTGCTGGTCAATTTCGCGGAGATCCGTCCGCACGTGTTCTTCAGCGTGCCGAAGATCTACCAGGAGATCGTCGCGCGGGTGCAGGGCAGCCCTGCGGTGGAGCAGGCTTTCTTCCATCCGGAGCTGCGCTTCGTGTTTACCGCGGCGGCGCCGCTGCCGCTCAGCACCTCGGTCGTATTCCGCGATCACGGCGTGCCGGTGGTCGAGGGCTGGGGCCTGACCGAGACCTCGCCGGGCGTTACCCTGACGGAGCTCGAGCTCACGCGGACGCCGGGGGTCGTCGGCTGGCCGATGGCCGGCATCGAAGTGGCACTGGCCGAGGACGGCGAGATCCTGGTGCGCGGACCCAATGTGATGTCGGGCTATTTCCGCAACGACGAGGCGACTGCCGCGGTATTCACCGCAGACGGCTGGTTCCGCACCGGCGACCTCGGCGAGTTCGGCCCGGAGGGCGTGCGGATCCTGTCGCGCAAGGAACGCATGTTCAAGCTCAGCAACGGCGAGAAAGTCTTCCCCGCCCAGATCGAACAGCGAGTCCACAGCCGCTGCCAGTTCGTCAAGTACGCCTATGTATTCGGTTCCGGGCTGCGCGCGCCCTGCATGCTGGTGTTCCCGAATCAGCAGCTGTTCGAGGGTGCCGCGGGCGGCGCGGGTGGCCCGGACTGCGGCCGTCCGGCCGACACGGCGGGACTTGCGCGCTGCCTGTCGGAGTGCGTCCAGGCGATCAATGCGGGGCAGCCGGCCCGGTTCGAGGCCGTGCGTCGGGCGCTCGTCGTCGGGCGTGAGCTCAGCATCGAGAACAACGAGCTGACGCCGTCGTTCAAGCTGATTCCACGTCGCATCGAGGAACGCTACGCCGACTGCATCCGGGCCATGCAGGAGGAACGCTACGAGGACCTGCCGGCCGATGTGTTGCCGCTGACGCTGGTGGAGCCCCGGTGAGCCTGCACTACGGCGTGGTCGGAACCGGGCCGGTCGGCCGGGTCTTCGCGGGGCTGTTGCGCCAGGCCGGGCATCGCGTGACGGTGCTCTGCCATCACACGCCGACGCAGCTGATCCTGCAGCGACGGCCGGTGGTCGTGAAGGGTTGCCTGCAGGCCTATGCCCAGCTCGATGAGGTATTGCTCGAGGTTGCCGATTTCGTCGCGACCCAGCCAGATGTGCTGCTGGTCTGCATCAAGAGCATGGACACCGAGCACCTGCTGCGCACGCTGCGCGTGCATGGGCCGAAGCCGGAAATGCTGTTCGTCTCGTGCCAGAACGGCATCGGTACCGAGAACATCGTCGCCCGGGTATTCGGTGCCGAGCGTGCGCTGCGCATGGTCCTCAACATGGGCTGTGATGTCTCCTGCGGCAACGAGGTCGTCGTGACCTTTTCCGAGACCCATGTGCTGTCGCGACCGCCGGAGGTGGATCCGGCGCTGGTTGACCGGATCGCCACCGACCTGCGCGAGGCTGGCTTCCCGATCGAGGCCCGTGCCGACTGGCGCAATGAGGTTTTCCGCAAGGCCCTGCTGAACGCATCGCTGGGCAGCCTCTGCGCCATCACCCGTCACTGCATGGGCTGTGTGATGGGTCAGGCCGAGGCCCGGGCGATGGTCCAGGACATGCTCGCCGAGGGCATGGCGATCTGCCGCGCCGAACGTATCGAACTGCCGGGGGATTATTCGCAGCAGGCCATGGCCTACCTGGACCGGGGTGGCGAGCACCGCCCGTCGATCCTTGTCGATGTCGAGAAGGGCAAGGTCACCGAGAACGAATTTCTCTGTGGCGAGCTGGCACGCCTCGCGCGCCGCCACGGGGTTCCGGCACCGACGATCAGTTTTGTCGACAAGATATTGCGTTGTACGGAGAGTTTCTGATGCGTGAGTTCCGGAATATTGCGGTGGTTGGTGCCGGCACGATGGGTGCAGCCATCTCCCAGCACTTCCTGATGAAGGGCCTGAAGGTGGCGCTGCTGGACGCCAACGCCGCGGGTCTCGAGCGCGGGCAGCGGTTGATCGCCGCGTCGCTGGACGAAGCAGTCGAGCGCGGGCTGATGGATGCGGCCGGGCGGGCCGCGATCCTCGCGCGCCTGCGTCCGGTCTCGGACCTGGCGGAACTCGCCGGCACGGACCTGGTGGTCGAGGCCGTGTTCGAGGACCTGGCCGTCAAGCGCGACCTGTTCCGGCGCCTCGAGCCGATCGTGGGCCCGGACTGTGTGCTGGCCACGAATACCTCTTCCTTCCGGGTCGGCGACGTGGCCGAAGGCCTCGCCCATCCGGAGCGGGTCGTCGGTACGCATTACTTCTACCATGCTGCAAAGAACAAGCTGATCGAAGTGGTTGCCGCGCCGCGGACGGACCGGGAACTGCTGCGCGAGCTGGAGGGTTTCTACTCGGAACTGGGCAAGACCCCGATCCGCACCGCAGACTCCGCCGGGTTTGCCGTGAACCGCTTCTTCATCCCCTGGATCAACGAGGCCGTGCGGCTCCTCGAGGAGGGGTTCGGCAGCATCCACGAGATCGATGCAGTTGGCCGGGAGGTTTTTGGCGTCGGCATGGGGCCGTTCGCGCTGATGAACGCAACGGGCGTACCGATTGCGCAGCACGGCGCCGAGGGCCTGGCCAGCAAGCTGGGTCCGTTCTACGCGCCCGCTGCGACGCTGTGCCGGCAGGTGGCGAGTGGCAAGGAGTGGGACGTCGAGGATCGCCAGATTCCAGGTGGCGGCCAGTTCCAGCCGGAGGTCGTGCGCCGGCGCCTGCTGGCGGCATCGCTCGGCTGTGCCGCGCAGCTGGTCAGCGAGGGTGTCGCGGACGCAACGTCCACGGATCTGGGCGCGCGGGCCGGGCTGCGCTGGCCGCGCGGTCCCTTCGAGCTGATGGCTGCGCTCGGCAAGGACAATGTCGCAGCCATGATCCGGGAGCTGTATGCACCCTGGAAGCTGCCGCTGCCGGCCGTGCCGTTCGCGCAGCCGGGAGAACCGCAACTCGAGTGGGTACAGAGCGCCGTGCACGGGGATGCCGGCTTCGTGATCTTCAACCTGCCCGACCGGATGAATCCGCTCGGCGAGATCGTCATGGGCCAGCTCGAGGCGGCGTGGAATCGTGTCGAGTCAGATCCGCGGGTCCGGCGGATCTTCTTTGCGGGTCGCGGCAAGGCCTTCGTGGCCGGAGCCGACATCCGCTTCTTTGTCGATTCGATTCACTCGGGCGACCTGGACCGCGTGTACCGTTTCACGGCCCGCGGCCATGAACTGCTGGCGCGCATCGAGGCCTGCAGCAAGCCCACCTGTGCCTGGCTCGACGGCATGGCGCTCGGCGGTGGCCTGGAACTCGCACTCGCCTGCCGCTACCGCCTGGGCACGCGCAACACGATGCTCGCGCTGCCGGAGACCGGCATCGGCATCTTCCCGGGTCTCGGTGGGACCCAGCGGACGACGCGCCTCCTGGGCCTCGGGGTTGCCAAGTACCTGGTGGCCACGGGCCGCCGGCTCGATGCGGCGCAGGCGCTGGCATTCGGTGTGGTCGACCGGATCGTGGAGCCGGTCCGGCATCTCGAGGAACTGGCCGGCATCGAACTGGGTGCCAGCCAGGCGGGGCGGAAGCCGCAGCCGGAGATCGAGCAGGCCTTCGCCGGTTACGATGGCGCCAATGACGAGCAGGCGCTCGCTGCGCCGGCACTCAAGCCCTGGGCGCGCGACCTGGCGCGCAAGGCGCCGCTCGCGCTGCGCGCGGCAATGCGCCTGATGGATCAGGGTGCCACAATGGATCTCGCTGCTGCCTTGCGCCTGGAACTCGATGGCGCGACAGCGCTGTTCTCGACCGCGGACGCTCTGGCCGGACTGTCGAGCGTGCTCGATGGGACCCGGCCGCAGTTTACCGGCCGGTAGGCTCAGGCGCAGGTGTAGCCTCGGTAGACAGGAAACGAATGGCAATGGAAGGAAGGGGCAGAGGATGAATACATCGAATCCGGCGCAGCCGCGCGAGCACGGGGTGAATGACGCCCGGGTGCTGGCCCTGCGCGTCAATGGGGTCCTGCAGCAGGCCATCGCGAAGCCTGGCACCACACTGCTCGAGTTCCTGCGCGAGGAGCTGGGCCTGACCGGCAGCAAGCGTGGCTGCGATCTTGGCGAGTGCGGTTGCTGCAGTGTCCTGGTGGACGGTCGCCCGATGCTGGCCTGCCTGCTGCTCGCGGCCGACGTCGAGGGCAGCGAGATCCGGACCATCGAGGGTATTGCCGATGGAGAAGTGCTGCATCCGCTGCAGCAGGCCATGGTCGACGAAGGCGCGATCCAGTGCGGGTTCTGCACGCCGGGCATGGTGATCAACGGCGTGCACCTGTTCGAGCGCACGCCGACGCCGACCCGGGACGAGATCCGGACCTGTATCTCCGCAACCGTGTGCCGCTGCACCGGCTACAACCGCATTGAGCAGGCGTTCGTGACTACGGCTGCCACGCTGGCTGCCGGTGGCGGCAAGGCGGGCGCGCAATGAGCGGCTACAACATCGTCGGCAAGCCGACGCCGCAGATCGACTCCCGCGACAAGGTCATGGGCCGGGCGCGCTTCACGGATGACATACCGCTGCACAATCCGCTGCACGCAGCGATCCTGCGCTCCCCGTTCGCGAGCGCCCGGATCCTGAAGGTGGATACGAGCCGGGCCGCAGCCCTGCCCGGGGTGCGTGGTATCGTCACTGGAGCCGACTTCCGCCGGACCTTCGGTGTGCTGGTCATCAGCAAGGACGAGCCGGCCATGGCCGGCAACCGCGTCCGCTACATCGGCGAGCCGGTGGCCGCCGTGGCGGCGGAGACCGCCGAAATCGCCGCGGCCGCGCTCGCCCTGATCGAGGTCAGCTACGAGCCGACCGAGGCCTGCCTGGATCCGCGCGTGGCACTGAAGCCGGTGGCCGAGCCGCTGCATCCGGGCCTCGGGCGTGACAACAACCTGCACAAGCGGGTCGAGCAATGCTACGGCGATCCCGATGCGGGATTCGCGGCCTCGCCGGTCGTGGTCGAGAAGCGCTTTTCCTTCGCCTCGGTGACGCATGCGTTCACCGAGCCGCACGCGACCCAGGTCGCGATCGACGGGCGCGGCAATCTGACCGTATACAGCGCGACTCAGGTGCCGCATTACCTGCACATGGCGATGGCCGAGGTGCTGGAGATCCCCGAGCACCGGATCCGCGTGATCAAGCCGCACCTGGGTGGCGGCTTCGGCGGCAAGAGCGATCCGTTCCCGCACGAGATGATCGCCGCCCGGCTGGCGCTGCAGACCAATCGCAACATCCGCCTGCGCTTCAGCCGCGAGGAAGTGTTCATCAGTCATCACGGTCGTCACCCGACCACGCTGACGATGAAGCTTGGCTATGATCCGCAGCAGGGTATCACCGGGATCGATGCCGATATCCTGATCGACGGCGGCGCCTACGGCAGCTTCGGCGTCGTGACCACCTACTACAACGGCGTGCTGCTGCAGGGCCCTTACCGGATCGAGAACCTGCGCTTCCGCTCGCGGCGCGTGTATACGAACAAGCCGATGTGCGGCGCGATGCGCGGTCACGGTGGCGTCAATCCGCGCTTCGCCGCCGAGGTGCTGCTCGACATGGCCCTGGTCCAGGCGGGAGTCGATCCCTGCCAGGGCCGGATTGACATGATCCACCGGCCCAACACGCTGACCGCCAGCGAGTTCCGGATCACCTCGGTCGGCCTGAAGGCCGGCCTCGAGGAGGCGATGCGGCGTTCGGGCTGGAACGAGAAGTACGGCAAGCTGCCCTACGGCAAGGGTATTGGCGTCGCCTGCGGCTTCTATATCAGCGGCAGCGCTGCGCACATCCACCGCAACGACCGGCCATCCAGTACGGTGCGCCTGACGATCGAGTTCGACGGCATGGTGACCGTGTATTCGGGCGCCGCCGATATCGGCCAGGGCATCGACACGATCCTGGCGATGATGGCGGCCGAGGTCCTCGGCGTCGGCCTGGACCAGGTCAAGGTCGTCGTCGCCGACACCCAGCTGACCCCGGTGGATCTCGGTAGCTACAGCTCGCGCGTGACCTTCATGGCCGGCAATGCCTCGCGCAATGCGGCCATCCGCATGCGGCGGTTGCTGGTTGCGGCCGCGTGCCAGTTGCTGGAGCTCCCGCCACCGGCGTGGGAAAAGCCGGAGCCGCCGGCGGACTACTTCCGCCAGGGGCGCCGCAGCCCGGACTACTCGTCCGACTATCTCGGCCCGAATCCGGACTACAACGACGGTTTCCGCCTGGCCAATGGCCAGGTCACGCACCTGGGGAGCGGACGCAGCGTCCCGTATCTCGATGCCGTTCGCCGCGCGCTCGATGGGCCCGGCATCCTGCAGACCCATGGGACCTATCGCTCGCCAAAGCTCGGCGGCAACTACAAGGGCGCGGCGGCGGGACTGAGTCCGACCTACAGCTTCACGGCCTTCATCGTCGAAGTCACCGTGGATCCGGAGACCGGGTTCGTGAAGGTCGACAAGGCCACCTGCGCCCACGACTGCGGCACGATGCTGAATCCGCTCGCGGTGCGGGGCCAGATCGAGGGCTGCATCCACATGGGCCTCGGCCAGGCGCTGATGGAGGAGATCGTGCACTACGACGGGGCCGTGCAAAATGCCGGTTTCCTCGAGTACAAGATCCCGTCGGCCTTCGAGCAGCCGGAGGTCGACCTGGTGCCGACGCCGAGTGACGAGACCGAGGGTCCCTTCGGCGCCAAGGAGGCGGGCGAGGGTCCGCTGGCGCCGATCATCCCGGCCATCGCCAATGCGATCCATGACGCGGTGGGCATACGATTGACGGAGGTACCGATGCGACCCGACCGGGTCCTGGCCGCCATCCGCAAGGCAGGTGCGGCATGAACACGCAACTCAGCGGATTCGAGTTCGAACGGCCGGCCGGGCTGCCGGCGCTGCGGGCACTGCTCACGCGCCTGGGCCGCGAACAACGGCGCTTTGCCGTCGCCGCGGGCGGCACCGACCTGATGCCGCAGCTGAAGCAGCGGCTGGTGGCACCGGAGGTGCTGGTATCGCTCAATGGCGTGGGCGAGCTCGCTGGCATTGCGGTCCAGGACGACGGTACGCTGCGGATCGGCGCCCTGACGCGGCTCGCGGACCTGGTGGACAGTACGCTGGTGCGCCAGCATCAGCCGGCGCTCGCAGCCGCCGCCGGGCGGGTCGCCAGCCCGCAGATCCGCAACCGCGCGACGCTCGGTGGCAACCTGCTGGTCAATAACCGCTGCATCTACGTCAACCAGAGTCCCTTGAACCGGACGGTCCACGCGCCCTGCTTCAAGGTCGACGGGGACGTGTGCCATATCGTCAAGAGTGCGGTGCGTGGACAGCTGCCGCAGTGCCAGGCGCGCTTCGTGTCCGACACGGCACCGGTGCTGTTGTTGCTGGAGGCGAGGCTCGTGCTGTTGCGCGGCCGCGGCGAGCGACGGGTGCCGCTGCGCCGCTTCTACCGGAACGACGGCATGGAGCGTAACGTGCTGCGGCCGGGCGAGGTCATCGGCTGGATCGAGATACCGCCGGCGACCGGCCTCCAGGTCGACTACGACAAGCTCGCGGTGCGCAATGCGCTGGATTTCCCGTCGCTCGGCGTGGCGGTCGGCGTGCGCCGCGATGCTGCGGGCCAGCCGCTCGAGTTGTCGGTCGCACTGACCGGGCTCGGCACCCACCCCGGCTGCTGGCGGCACGCGATCGCCGACGGGGCGAGCCTGTCAAAGGTAGTCGCCAAGGCCTGCGCCAGGGCCGGGAAATTCGCGACCACCTACCAGCAGGACTTCTTCCCGCGAGACTATCGCAAGAAGATGATCGGCGTGTTCATCCACCGGTCGCTGCGGCGCCTCGGGGTGTAGCAGTGGACCTGAAGCAGGTGATGCGCGACTACTTCGCCGACCTCGGCGCGGCGTCGCGCGATCCTGCCCGCAAGGTCGCCTGGTGCACCTCGGTCGGCCCGGCCGAGATCCTGCGCGCACTGGGCTTCGCGGTCTATTTCCCCGAGAACCACGGCGCGCTGCTCGGCGCGACGCGAATGAGCAGCGAGACGATTCCGGTCGCCAACGCCCATGGCTATTCGCCCGAGATCTGCAGCTACCTGACCTCCGATGTCGGTGCCTGTCTCAAGGGCGTGACGCCGCTGACCAAGGCCTACGGCCTCGAGGAGGCGCCACGGCCGGATGTGCTGGTCTACTGCACGAACCAGTGCAAGGATGTGATGCACTGGTTCGGCTGGTATGCCCGTCGCTGGTCGGTGCCGCTGCTGGGCATTCATCCGCCGACGCACGTAGCCGAGGTCCGCCCCGAGCACGTCGCCGATGTCGTCGCCCAGTATCGTCACCTGATTGTCCAGCTCGAGGCGATCAGCGGGCGGAAACTCGATCCGGCGGAGCTCGAGCGGGCCGTGGCGCGCTCGCGCGAGGCGACTGACCTGTGGGAAGAGGTGCTGAATACCGGGACTGCCCGGCCGAGCCCGCTCAGCTTCTTCGATGGGGCGATCTACATGGGGCCGATCGTCGTGCTGCGCGGCACGGAGATCGCGGTCGATTACTACCGGGCGCTGCTGGCGGAGATGCAGGACCGGGTGGCCGCCGCGACCGCTGCCGTGCCTGGCGAGCGCAAGCGGATCTACTGGGAGGGCATGCCGGTCTGGGGGCGCCTGCGGCACCTGTCGGAGGTGTTCCAGCGCAATCGCGCGGCCGTCGTGGCCTCGACCTACTGCAACAGCTGGATCTTTTCCGACTTCGATCCCCGGCAGCCGCTCCCGAGCATGGCGCGTGCCTATACTCGGATCTTCATCAACCGCGACGACGCGTGCAAGGAGGCATACCTGCTGCGCCTCGCCGGGCAGTTCGGCATCGACGGCATCGTCTACCACGCGGCACGAACCTGCCCCAACAATACCAACAGCCACTACGGGATGCCGGAACGCCTGCGCGCGCAGGGGCTGCCGGGCGTCGTTATTGACGGCGACCTCAACGACCTGCGTTGCTTCTCCGACGAGCAGTCCACGACCGTGATCGAAGCCTTCGTGGAGACGCTGTGATCGCCGCCGCCCTCGATCCGCCGGTTGCCGCGGCCGGGCCGGCCGTCACCACCTTCTGGGGCGTCGATTGTGGCAGCTCGGAAATCAAGGTGGCGGCCGTGGACCGCGGCGGCCGGGTGCTGCTGCTGCGCAAGCAGCGCACGCTGTTCCCGCTCGCCGGGCATGTGCACCGCGCGCTGGCTGGCGGCACCGGGGAGCTGTCGCCGCTGGTCGACGATGAGCGCGTGCCGGGCGCGCCGGTCGGAGGCGTGCCGAGGCTCCTGCCCGGGCAGCAGATTCATGCGACTGGCTACGGGCGCAGCCACATCGAGGGCATCCACGGCCAGTTGACCGAGATCAAGGCGCACTTCCTGGGCGTGCAGCACCAGTTGCAGCTCGATCGCGACTACACGATCATTGACATCGGCGGCCAGGATGCCAAGGTGATCCGCGCAACGCCGGGGCGTGTCGACCAGTTCGCGATCAACCGCAAGTGTGCCGCTGGCACCGGCGCCTACATCGAGGAGCTGGCCCATCGGCTCGAGGTGCCGATGCAGTCGCTGCCGGGGCTGGCCGCCGGGCATGACCGGGAGCTGACGCTCAACAGTTATTGCACGGTATTTTCCGGGCAGGAGGTCATCAAGCTCCTGATGCATGGGGAGCGGGTCGAGAACCTGATCTACGCCCTGTACCGTTCGGTGGTCAAGCGCGTGCTGGAGATGACCGCGATTTCGACCGATACGCTGGTATTCTCCGGGGGCGTGATGAACTACCACCCGATCCTCGTGCCGCTGTTCGCCGAGCGGTTCGGGGACATTAAGACGATTCTGGCTCCGAACGCGCAGTACTGCGGCGCGATCGGCGCGGCAATTCATGGCCTGAAGGAGGACGAGGAAAATGGCATACATCATCACCAGCAGCTGCGACCAGTGTGACGCCTGTACTGCGGAGTGCCCCAACGAGGCGATCACCGCCGGTCCGACCATCCATCGCATTGACCCGGCCAAGTGCACGGAGTGCGTCGGCTTCTTCGACGAGCCGCAATGCGCCGCTGTGTGCCCGCAGGAGTGCTGCATCCAGGATCCCGACCGGGTCGAGGGTGAGGCTGAACTGCTCGCGCGCGCGCGGCAGCTGAGCCCGGACGAGGACTTCTCGGGCGACGTACCGTCGCACTTCCGGGCCTGAGCCGGGGGCGCCGGGCTGCCATGCAAGGCCGCTACGTACATCAGGAGCTGGTGCGGTTCACGCACACGGATCCGGCCGGGTACGTGTTCTTCCCGCGCTTCTTCGAGATGTTCCAGGCAGCGGTCGAGGACTGGTTCAGCAACTGCCTCGGAATCCCGTACGCCCAGCGCATCCTGACCACTCGCACCGGGTTCCCGACCGCCCACATCGAGTGCGACTTCCTGCGCCCGTGCCGCCTCGGTGACGTCATCGGTTTCGAGCTGGTCCTGGAAGCGGTTGGCCGCACCTCGTACCGGCTGCGCTTCGACGGCCGCGTGGACGGGGAGCTGCGGCTGCGGGCGACCCTCGTGATCGTCAGCATCGACATGCAGCAGGGCCGGCCGCAGCCATTTGCGCCAGACCTGCGCGAGCGCATGGAGGCCTACCTGCGGGTGTGCCAGGAGGGCAACCCGGAATGAAAGGGTAGCGGCATGTATGAGGTCCGGATTCACGGACGAGGCGGGCAGGGTGCCGTGCTGGCGGGCAGCATTCTGGCCACGGCGATGGTGCACGAGGGCCACTACGTCGTCGCAGTGCCATCCTTCGGCTTCGAGCGCCGCGGCGCCCCGGTGACCAGTTTCCTGCGCATGGATTCGCGGGAGATCCGGCAGATGACCAACATCTATCGTCCGGACTGCGTGTTGTGCATCGATCCGACGGTCGGCCGGGCCGTCAATATCTTCGACGGCATCCGCGACAACAGCACCTGGGTCCAGGCGACCGCCAGGCCGCTCGCGGAGCTGCAGTTTCCGGGGCAGGTGGCGACCGTCGGGCTGTGCGATGCGGTGACGATTGCCCGCGAGATCTTCGGCCGGTCGATCACGAACACGTTGATGCTGGGCGCCTTCGCCAGGACCACCGGGCTCGTGTCGCTGGATTCGCTGCGCGAGGCGCTGCGGGATTCCGAGTTCCGCGACGCGGGGCTCGAGCAGAACCTGCGGGCCCTGGAGCGTGGTCATGCGGCCACGATCGTTCACCATATCGACCGGCGCGCCGCGGCATGACCACGCGTCAGTCCCGGCCGCTGTTCGACGCCTCCACGATCCCGGACGATCTCTGTCCGATCGCGACGCGCCTGACGCCCATGCTGCCAGGGGACTGGCGGAGCATGAGGCCGGTGATCGACCGCGAGCGCTGCGTCAAGTGCGCGGTCTGCTGGCTGTACTGCCCGGTGCAGTGCGTGGTCGAGAAGCCCGCCTGGTTCGATTTCAACCTCGCCACCTGCAAGGGCTGTGGCATCTGCGCCCGCGAATGCCCGCAGCATGCGATCCGGATGATCGAGGAGGGCGCGTGAATGCCGTGGTGAAGCCGCGTCCCCGGGCCATCGTCTGCGATGGCAACGAGGCTGCTGCCTGGGCGGTGACGCTGGCGCACGTGGACATGGTCGCCGTCTACCCGATCACGCCGCAGTCCTCGCTGGTCGAGTATCTGGCGAAGTTCGTGGCCGACGGGCGGCTGAATGCCGAGATCGTCGATGTCGAGGGCGAGCATTCGGTGCTGTCGGTGCTGCACGGCGGCGCGCTGGCGGGCGCGCGTACCTACACCGGCACCTGCGGGCCCGGGCTGGCCTTCATGTTCGAGCCGTACCTGCGCACGCCGGGCCTGCGACTCCCGATCGTGATGTCGATTGTCACGCGCGACACGCTGACGCCGCAGAGCGTCTGGGGCGGGCACCAGGACGCGATGAGCGTGCGCGAGACCGGCTGGATCCAGCTGTACTGCGAGTCCGTGCAGGAAGTGCTCGACACGACGATCATGGCCTACCGGATCGCCGAGCACCGCGGCGTGATGTTGCCGGTCAACGTCTGTCATGACGGCAACTACCTGTCCTATGGTGCGACGCGGGTCGAGTTGCCCGAGCCGGCGGACGTCGACGCCTTCCTGCCGCCGCCGGCGGTGCACTGGCACGCCGCGCTCGATCCCGAGCGGCCAATGGGCGTCGATCCGCTGACCGGCGGCGCTGGCGGACCCGGCCCGGCGATGTTCGTGCGCTATCGCAAGGGCCACTGCGCAGCCATGCAGCATGCCCTCGGCATCATCGCTGAAGTGCATGAGGACTGGGCCCGGCTCATCGGACGCCGGCATGCGGCGCTGGTCGAGGCGTACCGGATGGAGGACGCCGAGAGTGCGCTGGTCACGATCGGCTCGATGAGTGGTGCCGCGAAGGATGCGGTGGACCAGGCCCGCGCGCGTGGTGAGCGGGTGGGGCTGGTGCGGGTCAAGACCTACCGCCCGTTCCCGGTCGCGGCGCTGATCGAGGCTCTCGGCGATGCGAGCCGGATCGGCGTCGTCGACCGGTCGGTGAGCTTTGGCTGGAACTGCGGGCCCCTGTACCAGGACGTGATCGCGGCGCTGCACAGCGCGCGCCGCCGGCCGGCGACGCAGAGCTTCATCGGCGGGCTCGCCGGAGCCGATCTCACGACGGATCACTTCGGCCGTGTGATTGAACTCGTTGGTGCGCTGCCCGACGATTCTGGCCTGGGTGCCGTGATCTGGCTCAACGAGCAGGACCGCTGAAATGCCGGTGCCGAACCGCTATGTGATCGTCGGGGCAAGCCACGCCGGGCTCGAGGCGCTGCGGGCCATTCGCATGCAGGATGCCGAGGGCAGCCTCGCAATGATCACGCGCGACGATGCACTCCCGTACTCGCCGACGGTACTTCCCTATGTCGTGTCCGGGCGCTCAGCGCCGGAGCGTGTAGCGCTGAAGGACGAGGCCTGGTTTGCGGAGCAGAAGGCCCAACTGCTCCGTGGTCGCACCGTCACCGCCGTGGAGGCGACGGCGAATCAGCTCCGGCTGGACGACGGTTCCCTGATCGGCTACGAGCGGCTGCTGCTGGCGACCGGCGCGGCGCCACAGCTGCCGCCGATTCCCGGCCTGCGGGGGGTGAAGTTCCACGTGTTGCGGCGGCTCGATGACGCGATCGGCCTGCACGCCGCGCTGCCATCCGTCAAACAGGCCGTGGTGCTCGGCGCCGGGCTGATCGGCATGCATGCCGCCGAGAACCTCGCGAAGGCGGGCGTACAGGTCACGCTCGTGGAATTGCAGCCCCGGGTGCTGGCCGGCTACTTCGATGCGGATGCTGCCGCGATCATCGAGTCCGCGTTCTCGGACCGCGGCGTGCGCCTGCTGCTGGGCCGCCGCGCGGCCGGAGTCGCTGCCGATGGCGCCGGCATCCGGCTGCAGCTCGACGATGGCTCGGAACTCACGGCCGGGCTGCTGCTGGTCGCGACCGGCGTCGCGCCCGCGATGGAATGCATCGCCGATTCCGGCATCGCGACGGATCGCGGGATCCTCGTCGACGAGCGCATGCAGACCAGTGTCGGCAATGTCTGGGCGGCCGGCGACGTCGCGCAGGCCCGGGATTTCTACGGCACGGATGCCGGGGCGCGGATCATCAACGGCATCCTGCCTGACGCCGTCGAACAGGGCCGCATCGCCGGGCAGGCAATGGCTGGCGACCCTGCGCTGCGACCCTACCCCGGCGGAGTACCGCTCAACACCTACACGTTCTTCGGCCAGCAGGCGGTGTCGGTCGGTCGCCAGGATATCGGCGAGACGGTGCTGCGCGAAGCCGATCGCGCGCGCTACCTGAAGATCGTGATGCAACAGGACCAGTTGACCGGCATCTTCGGCATCAACGCGCCCTTCGATCCGGGCATCATGTGGGAACTCATCCTGCGGCGCATCGACCTGGGACCGCTGCGCGCAGCCTTCCTGGCCGACCCGCAGACGGTCGCGCGCCGCATCATGTCGCGCAGCTGGCGCTGAAACGGGGGCGCACTGCATGCCGGCCTACAACACCATCGCCTTCCGCCCAGAACTCTGCAATGGCTGCGGCGATTGCATGCGCAGCTGCGCCAGCGTCAAGACCGGCAGCGCGGATCCGGCCAATTCCCGGATCCAGATCGCCGCGGACGACGGCTCGTATGCGCTGGCGCTGTGCCGCCAGTGCGCCGATCCGAAGTGCGTGGCCAGCTGCCCGGCGGCCGCGCTGGACAAGCACGGCGACGATGGGGTCATCGCCTGGGATGGCAGCAAGTGCGTCAACTGCCTGCTGTGCACCGTGGGCTGCGCCTACGGCGGCATCGTCTATAACGCGGCGGAAAGGCACGTGGTCAAGTGCGACACCTGCGACGGCGATCCGGCTTGCGTAAAGGTCTGCGATACCGGTGCGTTGCGATATATCACGACGGCGCGCATCTACAATGAGGTTGGTGATCTCGAGGACCTGTTTGCCCCGGGGCTCTCGGGATGCCAGGGCTGCAACACCGAGCTCGTCATGCGACACACGCTGCGCCGCATCGGTCCGGACACCGTGCTGGCCACGCCGCCGGGCTGCATCCCGGGCATGGGTGCAGTTGGATACAACGGCCTGACCGGTACCAAGGTGCCGGTCTTTCACCCGCTGCTGACCAACACCGCCTCGATGCTGACCGGCATCAAGCGCCAGTACCGGCGCCTGGGGCGCGAGGTGAACGCGGTCGCGCTCGCCGGCGACGGTGGTGCGGCGGACGTCGGTTTCCAGTCGCTGTCCGGCGCCGCCGAGCGCGGTGAGCAGATCCTCTTCATCTGCGTCGACAACGAGGGCTACATGAATACCGGTATGCAGCGCTCGAGCTGCACGCCGTTCGGCGCCTGGACCTCGACGACCCCGGTCGGCGAACGCGGCCGTGGCAAGACCCAGGACGCCAAGAACCTGCCGGTCCTGATGATGATGCACAACTGCGAGTACGTCGCGACGGCCTCGACCGGATTCATGGAAGATCTCTACGCCAAGCTGGACCGGGCGATCGACGCCTCGAAACGTGGCTTTGCCTACCTGCACATCTACTCGCCCTGCACGACCGGCTGGCGGTTTCCGTCGCAGGACAACATGGAAGTCGCACGCAAGGCCGTGGAGTCGAACTTCGTGCTGTTGTGGGAGTTCGCGCCCGGCGAGGGCCTGCGCCTGAGTCGGGACCCCGGGCGCCCGGTCGCGATCACGGAGTACCTGCGGGTGCTCGGCAAGTTCAGGCACCTGGCGGACGAGGATGTCCGGCACATCCAGGGCACGGTCAATCGCAACCTGCGCTTCATCGAGGGCCTGGCCGGCGGCCAGCATCCGGCAATGGCGAGTCTGGCCGCGGACCGCGCCGACCAGGCCGGCACGCAACGCTGAACCCCGAGGTCGCTGCGGCTTATTCCGCCAGCAGCGCCTCGACCTGGATTGCCAGCCGGACATCGTCGCCATGGCGCGGCAAGCCGTAGCTCATGCCGAAATCCGAGCGCCGGAAGCTGGTCGATGCGTCGGCGCCGCAGACCTCCCGTTTGAACATCGGGTGCTCGATGCACTTGAATGAGTGGATGCTCAGGGTCATCGCGCGGGATTGCCCCAGCAGTGTCAGCTCACCTTCGACGGTCGCTGGAGCGTCGCCGTTCCAGCTCGCGATCGTGCCTTTGTAGGTGACAGTCGGGAACCGCTCGACGTTGAAGAAGTCCGGCCCGCGGGCGTGCTCCTCCAGCTGCGCGTGGCCGAAATTGATCGAGGATGCATCGATCTGGATATCCACGGTGCCGGACTTCGCCGTGCGATCGAGCGTCACGGTTCCGGAGCTGCGAGTGAACTTGCCGCGCCAGACCGAGATGCCCATGTGACTGGCCTCGAAACTCGGGTAAGTGTGAGCCGGATCGATCTGGTAGGTCTGCGCGAGCGCGAGCGCCGGGGTGAGCAGCAGGGTGGCGGCGAATCCTCTCGTGTTCATCTTGATCATTCTCCGGGGCTGATGTGGGGCGAGAATCAGAAACCCGCTGCCACGAGGCGAAAGCGGATCTCCACTTCGTCGGCAACGACCGAGGTATCGGCCCAGGCGCCGCTGCCGATGCCGAACTGCAGGCGGCGGATTGGCAGCGAGCCATCGAGAACCTGCTGATTGCCGTCGCTGGCCTGCTGTACCGGCACGGTCACGGCCACCGTGCGGCCCTTGATCGTCAGCTGGCCCGTCACTTCCAGGCGTCCGGGACCGGCAGGAGTGATCCCGGTCGACGCGAAGGTCGCGACCGGGTGCTGCCCGGCGTCGAACCACTCCGGACGCCGCAGTTCGCGGTTGAATTCCTCGTCGCCCAGGTCGAAGCTGCCGACCTCGATCCGGACCCGGGCGCTTCCGGCCGCGGGCCTGGCCGGGTCGAAGTCGAGCTCGGCCTCGATGCGGCGAAACTCGCCCTCGATCGGCACGCCCATCTGGCTGGCCCTGACCGAAATCCGGCTGCCTGCAGCGTCCAGCGCGAGCGGCGCCGAGGCGACCTGGGCCAGGACCGGTAACGCCAGGACAGCACTCGTCAGCCAGGCGCGCATGTTCACTACAGCTTGCGCGAGCCCAGGAACGGCAGCATCCGGGCCATTACTTCGTCGCGATCGATGAACCGGTGCTTCAGCGCCCCCACGAGGTGCACGACCACGAGGAGCAGCAGCAGGAAGTTGAGGGTCTCATGGACTTCCTCCAGCAGCTCGCCAAGGTCCTCGTTCTTCCCGACGAGGTCCGGCAATGGCACGAGACCGAGCCAGACCGTCGGCACGCCCTTGGCCGAGCTCATCAGCCACCCGGAGACCGGAATGATGATCACCAGCAGGTACAGCAGGTGGTGGGTAGCGGCCGCGGTGATCCTCTGCCAGGCCGGTGTGCCCGCAACCGGCGGCGGTGCCGGATGGCTCGCGCGCCAGGCGACGCGGATCACGGCCAGCAGGAGGATCGTGACCCCGATCCACTTGTGATACGAATACAACTCGACGCGGGTCGGTGACAACGGCAGCTCGTGCATGTACACGCCGAGCGGGAAGGTCGTGAAGATCAGGGCGGCAATAAGCCAGTGCAGGGCTATCGCCGTCCGGGTGTAGGCGGTCGGTTGCATGATCGGGTTCCTCTACCAGGGCCACACGGGTCTACGGGCGGGTCAATGTGTCACGTTACCGAATCCGGTCACTCCTGTGAAACGAGTCGTGTACGGTAGCGTCCATGATCGTACTGAACCTGGCCAGAACATGTGCGGTACAATGCTATCGCCCGATGATACAGCGGGAGCAGAATGGGATGTTGCTTGATGTGATTACTGATATATAGTGTATACGGCTTTGTTTTTTATAACTTATCTATCTGCGTCTGTCCGAGTGCATGGAGTGGACTGAGCCCGCAATGTATCCGGTCCGCCTCTGGTCAGTACGTCACGCCCGTGGATTGCAGAGGGCTTATCGCTGGTTCGCAGCCCATGCGCCGCGGCTGGCGCCGCTCTTGCGCCGGCTCGGCCCCCGGCGCGGGGAAGCGCTGCTGTACCCGATCGAGCGCACACTCAAGCGCTTCTTATTCGACTGCCAGGAATGCGGGCAGTGCGTCCTGTCACAGACCGGCATGGCCTGCCCGATGAACTGCCCGAAGCAAATGCGCAACGGCCCTTGCGGTGGCGTGCGTCCCGACGGGAACTGCGAAGTCGATCCGGGGATGCGCTGTGTCTGGGTCGAGGCGCTCGAAGGGCGGCGGCGCATCCATGCTGGCGGCGAGGCAGGAGCGGCGCCGGTACTGCCGGCGGTCGATGCTCGCCGGCGCGGCCGTTCCACCTGGATCACGGTCATCCACGGTGAACCTGAGCCGGTCGTTACCGCGGTGCCGGTCGGCACGAGTCGCCCGGAGCGGGCCGTGGAATCCTTCGAGGCGGCGTGCCGTTCCGGTCGCAGCGTCGTGACCGTGGAAGTCGCGCCGCCGGATTCCGCCGATCCGGCGGATCTGCTGGCGCGGGCTGCAAGGTTCAAGGGCCTGGTCGACGCGATCAACATCACCGACGGTGCGGGCGGCAACTGCCATATGTCCAGCGTCGCCGCGGCAGCACTGTTGGCGGCGAACGGCTACGTGCCGGTCTACCAGACGGTCTGCCGGGACCGCAACCGCATTGCGATCCAGGGTGACCTGCTCGGCGCCGCGGCCCTCGGCGTACGCAATGTCCTGTGCCTGACCGGTGATGACGTGACCCGCGGCGATCACCCGGAGGCCCGGCCGGTGTTCGATCTCGACGCGGTCACGCTGCTCGGGATCGCGCGTGGCATGTGCGAGCGCGGTGAATTTGCCTCGGGGCGGCGGTTGCTGGCCGCACCGGAGTTCTTTCTCGGGGCGACCGTCAATCCCTTCGTGCCGCCGCGCGACGACCGCATCGCCAATCTCGAGCAGAAGATCGCCGCCGGTGCGCGCTTCATCCAGACCCAGTTCTGCTTCGACGTGCCGATGTTCGAGCGCTTCATGGCCGAAGTGCGGCGCCGGGGGCTGCACCAGCGGGCCTTCATCCTGGCTGGGACTGGTACACTCGCCTCGGCACGGGCGCTGCGCTGGATGGCCCAGAACGTCCCGGGCGTATACGTTCCCGCGGAACTGCTGCGCCGGATTGAGGCCGCGGCGGACCAGAAGGCCGAGGCCATGCGGGCCTGCATCGAGACGGTGCAAGCCCTGGCGGGGATCGAGGGCGTGGCCGGTGTTCACCTGATGGGACACCGCAACGAGGACGTGCTGGCGGAAGTCATTGTGGAGTCCGGTCTCGCGATGCGGGTCCGACCGTCCTGAATCAGAATGCAATCGCAACGAGGAGACGCGCTGATGAGCGAGCTGAACGCCGAGGAGCAGCAGCTGGTGGACTGGCTGGCCGACATGAATGAGGACCAGGCCATGGACCTGGCCAGGCGGATGTTGCTCGAGGATGGAAAGGATCCGATCCGGGTGCTGGAACTGTGCCGCATGTCGATGGACATCGTCGGCAAGAAGTTCGAGGAGGGCGAGTATTTCCTGCCGGAGCTCGTGCTGGCCGGCGAGATGCTGGACGCAATCGGGCGGATCGCCAAGCCACTGATCAAGGATCACGAGGCTGGCCCATCGAACAAGCTGGGGCGCGTGCTGATCGGCACCGTCCATGGTGACCTGCACGACATCGGCAAGAACATCGTCAGCTTCATGCTCGACATCAACGGCTTCGAGGTCAAGGACGTCGGCATCGATGTGCCGGCGCAGACCTTCATCGACGAGGTCCATGCCTTCAAGCCGGACGTGGTCGGTCTGTCGGGGTTCCTGACGCTGGCCTTTGATTCGATGAAGGAGACCATTGCGGCCCTCGAGCAGGCCGGCGTGCGCCAACAGGTCAAGGTGATGATCGGCGGTGGCCAGATCGACGAAACGGTCCGCAACTACACCGGTGCGGATGCCTTCGGCATCAACGCGGTCGAGGCCGTCAACATCTGCAAGAAGTGGACCCAGGCTGCGGCCTGAACCCAGCGCGCTGGCGCCGACGGTGACCTGATGCCGTGGATCAATGGCAAACAGCTGCACCGCGAGGCGGCGCAGCGGTCGCTGGCCGGCCTCTCGCCAGCCCGAGTGCGGCTGCGCGCCGAGGCGCTGGCCGCCGCAGAGGATCTCGCCCGGCCGGCCTATTGCTACCGGATCGTGCCGCTGGATGAGCCCGCGGGAACCCCGTTGCGGGCCGGTGGCGAGACGCTGCTGGCGGATCGCCTGCTGCCCGGATCTGGCGAACTGACCGGTCTCGCCTGTGGCACTTTCACGCTCGGTCCGGAGTTCGAGGACCGGATCCGTGAGCTGTTTGCGGACAAGCGGGCCGCGCTTGCCGTAGCGCTCGACGAAGTAGCCAATGACATGGTGATCGCTTTGGGGAGGCGCCTCCAGGACCGGATGCTCATGGAGGTCCAACGGCGCGGCCTGTCGATGGCGGGTGAGCTGCGGGCCGGGGATCCAGGTCTCGACATTTCAGCGCAGCCGGCAGTGCTGCGGCTCGCCCAGGCGGAGCGGATCGGCGTTGGCCTGCACGGCGGCCATCTGCTGACGCCGATCAAGTCCGGAACGGTGGTTTGCGGAGTCGGCCATGACCTGCCGCCGGCCGACTGGTCGCGCTGCGACGAATGCCCATCGGCGCCGCGTTGCCGGATGCGCACGCGGGCCGCGGGCGCCGGCTCCGACCTGCGGGCCTGAGGCGATGGAGGATCGCGCGGCCGCCCCAGGCAAGACGCACACCCTGCGTTTCCCGCAGCTGGAGCGCGAGATCACGGCCCGCGAGGACGAGACGCTGTTCGAGAGCGCCCGCCGCCACGGCGTGCGTATCGTCGGTGCCTGCGGTGGCCGCGGAACCTGCGGCAGCTGCCTGGTGCAGGTGACCGACGGCACGGTGGTTGAGACCGGGGCTCCGCTGGCACGCCGGGGCCGCAACACCGGCAAGCGCCGCTGGTTGCATTCCTGCCAGCTCAGTGCCCGCGGTGATTGCACGATCGCAGTGGCGCCGCGGTCGCTCGCTCCGGTGGTGCGGGCCGAGGCCGCGGCCGTGGCAGGCGAGGTGCTCGCCCTCGATGCGGCGGTCGTAGCGCAGGACGTGACAGTTCCCGCCGCCAGCCTGCAGGACAGCCGGTCGGATGTGGATCGCGTGCTGCGCGCCCTCGGGACGCCGGATCTCGCCGTGGACCTCGATGCCGCCAGGCGCCTGCCGGCGCAGCTGCGCGAGTCCGGCAACGACCGGGAGTGGCGCCTGCGCGCCTGGACCCAGGATGGAGAACTCATTGCCTGCGGCCCTTGTGGCCGGCGCACGCTCGGGCTCGCCGTGGATTTCGGCACGACCAACGTCGCCGCCTTTCTCGTGGACCTCGACCGGGGCGAGCGCGTGGCGACGCTGGGCGTGGAAAACCCGCAGGTGGCCTGGGGAGCCGATGTCATTACGCGGATCAACCACGCGCTGCACGGCGGGGAGGGCGCTGCCGCACTGCGGACAGCGGCGATCGAAGTGCTGAACGCGCTGGCCCACGACCTGTGCGCCAGCGTCGGCCAGACGGCGGCGGACATCGTCGAGCTGGCGATCTGTGGCAACACCGCGATGCATCACCTGCTGCTGGGGCTGCCGGTCCGCCAGCTCGGGCGCGCGCCATTCGTGGCCACCGCCTGCGACGGGATCCGCATCCGGGCGCGCGAGCTCGGTCTCGCGACCGCGCCTGGCGCGCGGGTAGAACTCGCGCCGAACATCGGCGGGTTCGTCGGCGGTGACCACGTCGCAGCACTGCTCGCGACCGAGCCGGAGTGGCGCCCCCGCCAGGCGGCGATCGTGATGGACATCGGCACGAACACCGAGATCAGCCTCGTGGTCCGGGACCGGCTCTTCTCGACCTCCGCACCCTCTGGTCCGGCGCTCGAAGGCGGGCACATCTCCTGCGGGATGCGCGCGGCCGAGGGCGCCATCGAACGCGTGAGCCTCGATGGTGGGCGCATCCGGATCCGGACGATCGGCCACCACCAACCGGTGGGCCTGTGCGGTTCCGGGGTCCTGGACGCGCTGGCCGTGCTGCGCGAAGGTGGATTCATCGATGGGCGCGGGCGGATCGCCAAGCAGCATCCCGATATCGTCACGGTGGCAGGGCAGCGGGCCGTGCAGCTGGCGCCGGAGGTGCACTTCACGCAGCTGGACGTGCGGGCCGTGCAGCTCGCCAAGGCGGCGATCCGTACGGCCACAGCGCTGCTGCTCGATGAAGCCGGGATCGCGGTGGATGCGATTGAACGCTTCGTGATCGCCGGCTCCTTCGGTGCCTATATCGACGTGGCGAGCGGCATCGCGACCGGACTGTTTCCGGCGCTGCCCCGCGAGCGCTTCGTGCAGGTGGGCAATGCCGCGGGACTCGGTGTGCGGCGGCTGCTGGTCTCGCGTCGCGATCGGGCCCATGCCCGCGAGCTCGCGCGATCCTGCCGCCTGGTCGAGCTCAGTACGCGGGCGGATTTCCAGAAGGTTTTCCTCCACAATATCGGGTTTAATTAGATTAATTGTCAGGTATTTATGGCGCAAACATCAGGTAATTTCGATATCCGGATCATCGGCGAGCGGATCAACCCTGGCTTCCGCAGCACCCAAGCCCTGTTCGACCAGAAAGACTTGCCGGGAATCCAGGCGCTGGCGGTCAGGCAGGTCGAGGCCGGCGCCTTCTGTCTCAACGTCAACATCGGATCGCGGGCCATGGTCGACCAGCCGTTCCTGGTGGACGTGATCCGCGCGATCCAGGCCGTCGTCGCGGTGCCGCTGTCCTTCGACGTGCCGACCACGGAGTTGTCCGCGCTGTGCCTCGCCACTTATGACCAGCAGCGCGCCGGTGGCGAACTGGCGATCCTCAATTCGATCACCGAGCACCGCTGGGACCCGATGAAGCTCTACGGGGAGCATCGTTTTCGCGTGATGGTCATGGCCTCCGAAAGCGTCGTGGACGGTGTGGCCAGGAACAACAAGACGGCCGATGACATTGCCGGTACCGCCCGGCGCGCCGCTCTGCGGCTGCGTGACGGCTATCGCATGCCGCTCGACCATGTATTCGTCGATCTCTCGGTGGCGGCGATCATCGCAGATACGGAGGGCCTCAATCGCGCGACCATCGAGGCGGTCCGCTTGATCGGCAGCGACCCCGAGTTGCGCGGGCTGCACATGATGGGCGGCCTGTCGAACATCGGCCAGCAGCTGCCGGCGAAGGCGGCGGACGGCTCGGACCTGAAGCACCAGCTGGAGAACGCCTTCCTGACCCTGACCGTGCCGTTCGGCTTCGATACGGTGCTGGGCACGCCCTGGCGGGGTTATGCGCCGCTGCCGGACGATAACTTCGTGCTGCAGGCCTATCGCAACTTCCTCGAGCAGACCGGCAGCAACGCGCTGCGTGCCGTGCGCAAGTTCTACCGGGCATGAGCCGCGAAGTCATCGTCGCGGCCGAGTGGTTTGACGGCGAGCGCCGGCATGGCGCAGGGCCGACCACGTTGGTCGTGGAACACGGCCGCCTGGCGAGCCTGGCTGCCGGCGATCAGGCCGCGGACCTGGCCGGTAGTTCCGTGCCGGTCACCCGGGTGCCGTTCCTGATGCCGGGACTCGTGGACGCACACGTACACCTGTTCCTCGAGGGCCATGTCACTGACAACGCGCTGCGCTCGGCGCACCTGAAGAAGCCGGTCGAGGAACTGACGCAGACCGCGCGCGCGAGCGCCCGGCGGTCCCTGGCCTGCGGCGTCACGCTGGTCCGCGACGCTGGAGACCGCCACGGCATCAACCACCGGATCCGCGCCGAGGCACGTGGCTCGCGTGAACTCGCGCGGGTGCGCTCGGCCGGGGTCGGGGTAAAACGCCCGAAGCGCTACGGGGCCTTCATCGCCCGCGATGTCGAGGACGATGCATCGATCCGCGGGACGGTCGCCGCGCTCGCGGCGGACTGCGACGAGATCAAACTGGTGCTGACCGGCATCATCGACTTCGATTCCGGGGCCGTCACCGACCAGCCGCAGTTCGATCTTGCGGCGGCACAACTGGTCGTGGCGACGGCTCGCGAGCATGGCCGCGGCACACTGGCGCATTGCAGTGGTGCAGCGGGGCTGGCGATCGCCGCGGCCGCCGGAGTCGGCTCGATCGAGCACGGCTTCTTCATGAACCGCGAGACGCTGGGTCTGATGCGCGACCACCAGATTGCCTGGACGCCGACCTTCTGCCCGGTCCACTTCCAGTGGGCGCAGCCCGAGGCCGCGGGCTGGTCCGCGGCGACGATCGGGCACCTGCGGCGGATCCTCGATGAACATGCCGAGCATCTGCGGCTGGCCGATGGAATGGGAGTGCCCTTGCTGCTGGGCACCGATGCCGGCAGCATGGGCGTGGCGCACGGCACCGCGGTCGGCGAGGAGATCGACCGGTGGCTGGAGGCGGGAGTGTCGCTGGGACGGGTGCTGACGGCGGCAACCTCGGCACCGCGCCGGCACTTCGGCCTGCCGGCCACGCTGGCGCCCCAGGCGCCGTTCGACGCGCTGGCCCTCCCGGCCTCGCCGTTCACCGACCGGAGCGCCCTGGGACGGCCCCTGCGCACCTGGGCCATGGATTGAGAGAAAGGTAACGATGACAGCCACTGCAATCGACGGTAACGCGCTCGCCCGGAAGCTGCGCGAGGGCTTTGCCGGCCGCGTCGCGGCGCTGGCGGCGGCCGGGCATCGCCCCGGCCTCGCCGTCGTGCTGGTCGGCGAGGATCCGGCCTCGCAGGTCTATGTTCGCAACAAGGTCAATGCCTGCGAGGCCGCAGGCATGCTCTCGGAGAGGATCACGCTGCCTGCCGACGTGGCGCCCGCGGAGCTGCTGGCGAAAGTCCGTGCGTTGAATGCCGACGAGCGGATCCACGGCATCCTCGTGCAGCTGCCGCTGCCGCCGCACATCGATGAGACGGCGATCCTCGACGCCATTGCGCCCGACAAGGACGTCGATGGCTTCCATCCCGAGAACGTCGGCGCCCTGGTGCAGGGCCGGGCACGCTTCATTCCCTGCACGCCGCTGGGGGTCATCCGGATGCTGGAGGAGGCCGGCGTGAATCCGGCCGGCCAGGAAGCCGTGATCGTCGGGCGCTCGAATATCGTCGGCAAGCCGATGGCGCTGCTGCTCATCGAGCGCAATGCGACCGTCACGGTCTGTCATTCGCGGACCCGCGATCTCGCCTTGCATACGCGCCGCGCGGACATTCTCGTCGTGGCGGCCGGGCGGCCGCGAATGATTACCGGGGACATGATCAAGCCCGGGGCCGTCGTCATCGATGTCGGTATCAACCGTGGTCCGGATGGCAAGCTCTGCGGGGACGTGGACTTCGAGTCCTGTCGCGCGGTCGCGGCGCTGATCACGCCAGTTCCCGGTGGGGTCGGTCCGATGACGATCACGATGTTGCTGGAAAATACCATTGCGGCCGCTGAACGGCGGGCAGGAAGGGTGTCATGAACGTGAGCACGGTCGATACGGCGGCCGGCAAGCTGGAACAGCGCCTGGCGAACTGGCTGTCCGCGCCCGGGATTTCCTTCGCTGCACCCGCGGCTGCCGCTGCCTACGAGGAGCGCGTCCGGATCATCCGTGACGCGATCCAGCTGCGGGTTCCGGCGCGCATCCCGGTGTGCCCGCACGTCGGCGCATTCCCGGCCCGCCAGGCCGGCATCAGTGTGCAGCAGGCCATGTACGACTATGCGGCCCTCGGTGAGGCCCTGCGGGGGTATCACCGGGATTTCCTGCCGGATTCGCTGACCGGCGCGGCTGCCTTCGGCTCGGGGCCGCTGCTGGAAACGCTGGATTACCGGCTCTATCGCTGGGCCGGCCACGGAATTCCCGAGGACTCCTCGTTCCAGTGCGTCGAGTCCGAATACATGCGCGCCGACGAGTACCCGAAGCTGATCGACGACCCGTCGAACTTCTTCCTGCGCAGCTACCTGCCCCGGGTGCTCGGCGTGCTCGAACCCTGGCAGAAGCTGGGAGCGCTGACCGACATCCTGGAGATTCCGATGGTCGGCGGAGCCTTCGTGCCCTTCGGCCTGCCGGAGTTGCAGGAATCCCTGCAGCGACTGCAGCGCGCCGGGCAGCAGGCACTGGAGTGGTTCACGGCGGCCCGCGCCATCGATGCGGCGACGATCGCCGAACTGGGGATCGCGCCAGTGGTCGGCGGCATGACCAAGGCGCCCTTTGACACGATCGGTGACACGCTGCGCGGCACGCACGCGGTCACGCTCGACCTGTTCCGGCGGCCGACCGAGCTGCTGGCGGCACTGGAGCGACTGGTGCCGCTCGCGATCGAGATGGGCGTGCGCGCCGCCAACCGCAGCGGCCGGCCGGTCGTGTTCATCCCGCTACACAAGGGCGCTGACAGTTTCATGTCCGACAAGACATTCCGCCGCTTCTACTGGCCGACGCTCAAGGCCGTCATCCTCGGCCTGGTTGCCGAAGGGGTTGTGCCCTACCTGTTCGTCGAGGGGGCCTGCAACCGGCGCCTGGATGTCATCGCGGATCCGGACATTCCGGCGGGAACGACCCTGTGGATGTTCGACCAGACCGACCTCGCCGAGGTGCGGCGGCGTTTCCACGGCTGGGCCTGTTTCGGCGGCAACCTGCCCCTGTCACTGCTGGCGGCCGGAACACCAGCGCAGGTCAGTGACCACGTGAAGCGGCTGATCGACACCGTCGGCCGGGATGGCGGCTACATCCTCTCGACGGGCGCCGTCATCGACGACGCCGTGCCGGCCAACGTGCACGCAATGTTCGATACGGGCCGGGAGTACGGCCGGGCCTAGGATAGTGCCTGGCGCGTGGCCTGTGCCCTGCGGTGCAACAGCAGCAGGGCAGTGGCCGCGAGCAGCGAGCCCGCCGCCATGCACGGGGCCACGAAGCCCGTGGCGATTCCAGCCTGGAACAACAGGCCCGCGATCACCGGTGACAGTGCCGCACCGCCGCGCCCGACCCCGATCACGAAGCCGGTGGCCGTCGCGCGTACATGCGTCGGGAACGACCGGGCAATGATCGCGTAGAGGCCGACGACACCCGAATTGGTGAAGAAGCCGGCGATCGCCGCGACCAGGGCCAGGTGACCGATGCTGCCGCCGGTGAAGCCGAACAGCGTAACCAGGAACGTGGAGATGACGAGCACGCCCAGCGTCAGCCACAGGACCGGAAAACGGCGCGCCATCACGCTCAATACCAGGCTGCCCGTGGCGCCGCCCACGTTGGCCCAGACCAGCACGGTCGCGGCTGAGGCCGCGGCGAAGCCCATGTCCACGACGATCTTCGGGGCCCACTTGAGGATGAAGTAGAAGGTCGTGATGTGCAGGAAATACGCTGCGGTCACCAGGATCGTGACCGGCAGCAACCCGGGCCGGAGGATGTCGGCCAGGCTGCGGTTCTGTTCCGCCGCAGTCAAGGGAGGCAGCGCGGCCACGGTCGGCTGGCCCATCTTCCGCAGGATCGAATTGATGCGTTCGAGCACGCCGGCGGGCCGCCGGTCACAGAGAAATGCGATCGATTCCGGGACCCGCCAGAGCACCAGCGGAATGAACAGCGCCGTGATGAGGCCGCCCAGCAGGAAGATGGAGCGCCAGTCGTAGTGTCGCAGCAGGATGGCCACCAGCGAGCCACCGACCACCGCACCGATCGGGTAACCCGCGGCCATCAGGCTCACGGCCATGTCGCGGTTGCGCGCGTTCGAGTATTCGGCCGCCATCGCGTTGATCGCGGCCAGCATGCCGCCGATGCCGAGCCCGGTCAGGAAGCGCCAGGCCAGGAGTTCCATCACGGCGCCTGCGGTCACGCATAGCAGCATGCCGGTCGTCATCAGCACGAGGCAGCCGAGGATCGTCGGGCGCCGCCCGATGCGGTCGGCGAGTCCGCCAAACAGCAGCGACCCGGCGGTCATCCCCAGCAACTCCATTGCCAGCACGACGCCGAGCGCGGCGCGGTCGATGCCCCATTCGGCGGCGATGCCGGGAGCGGCGAAGCTGATCGCCAGCACGTCGAAACCGTCCAGCGCGTTGAGGCCGATGGTGATGGCCACGGCGATGATCTGGAACCGGCTCATCGGTGCAGCCGCCAGTGTCGCGCGCGGATCCTGGCTGTCAGTCATGAACGCCTCCCGGATTGCGGTCCGCGACAGCATGCGGACTGCGCTGGCGTTGTCAAGCCGGCTTTGTTTTGTGGCCGGAAGATGTTCTGATAACGCTGGTCACAGGAGCAGGGCAGCAGCATGCGGACGACGGTCGTCGGGCTCGGGGCGGTAGGCGGGCTGATCGCAGCGCGACTGGCCGCCAGTGGCAGCGAGGTGCAGGCCATCGCGCGCGGCGAGACGCTAACGCGGGTGCGCGCCGGCGGCCTGCGGCTGACAGCTCCCGACGGCGCCGACCGGAGCTTCCGGATCACCGTGGCGGCGCAGCCGCAGGAGCTCGCGCCCGCGGATCTCGTGATCATCGCGCTGAAGGGGCAGGCCTGGGCAGAGGTCGCTCCGACGCTGGCGCCGCTGTGGGCCGGCGGGGCGACGGTGCTGCCAGCCATGAACGGCGTGCCCTGGTGGTTCCTGCAGGTGCCGCCGGTCGCCGACCCGCGGCCGCTCGAGTCGGTCGATCCGGGCGGGCGCATCAGTGCCGCAGTGCCGCTGCGGCAGGTGCTCGGCTGCGTCGTGCACCTGGCCGCGAGCCAGGCGGGACCCGGCGAGATCCGCCATGCCAAGGGGCAGCGGCTGATCATCGGCGAGCCGGCGGGAGGCGACAGTGAGCGCGTCCACGAGGTTGCCGCGCTGCTCGGGCGGGCTGGCTTCGACGTGGAGTGCGCGGGCGATGTCCGGCGCGAAGTCTGGTACAAGCTGTGGGGAAACACCACGATGAACCCGGTTTCCGCGTTGACCGGTGCCGATACGCTCGGCATCCTCGATGATCCGCTGGTCGCCGCGTTCATGGTGCAGGCGATGGGTGAATGCGCGGCGATCGGCGCGCAGATCGGCTGTCCGGTCGCCGAGACGGCCGAGGCGCGCATGGAACTGACCCGCCAGCTCGGCGCCTTCCGCACGTCGATGCTGCAGGATGCCGAGGCCGGGCGCCGTCTCGAACTGGACGCCATCGTCGGCGCGGTGCGCGAGATCGGCGAGCGGATCGGGGTCCGCACGCCGGCGACCGATGCCATCTTCGGCCTCACCCGGCTGATGGGCCGGGTGCGCGGACTGTATTCCTGATGAGGTCGCAGCGATGAGCAACACACTGCAGGAGCGCCATGCGCTGATCAGCGGCGGCGGGCGCGGCATCGGCTCCGCGATTGCCTCGGCGCTCGCGGCCCACGGTGCCCGCGTGACGCTGCTCGGCCGCTCGGCCGGCCCGTTGCAGGCTACGGTCGCGCGGCTCGGCGACGCGGCCGGCTTCGTCACCGCGGATGTCACCGACCCGGCAGCGGTCGCCGCGGCGGTCGCCGCCGCGCGGGCCCGCGCCGGCGACATCGACATCCTGGTCAACAATGCCGGGCAGGCGGCCAGCGCACCGTTCCTGAAGACCGACGCGGCCCTGTGGAACCGCATGCTCGAGGTCAACCTGAGCGGCGTCCTGCACCTGACGCAGTCGGTGCTGCCGGCGATGATCGCGCGACGTCACGGGCGGATCGTCAATGTCGCGAGTACGGCCGGGATGGTCGGTTATGCCTACTGCACGGCCTACTGCGCCGCGAAGCATGGCGTCATCGGGCTCACCCGCGCGCTGGCACTCGAACTCGTGCAGCACGACATCACCGTGAACGCCGTCTGTCCGGGCTACACCGATACCGAAATGGTCCGGGAAGCGATCGCGACCATCCGCGACAAGACCGGACGCAGCGAGACGGAGGCGCTGGCTTCGCTGGTGGGGCACAATCCGCAGCGCCGGCTGATCCGGCCGGAGGAAGTCGCGAACGCGGTGGCGTGGCTGTGCCAGCCGGGCACCGAGAGCGTCACCGGGCAGAGTATCGCAATCGCCGGCGGCGAGGTCAGCTGAGCGGGATCAGCTGCGCTTGTCGAGGAACTTCCGCACGCGGGCCTGCGTGTCGGGCGCGGCGTACAGTCGTGCAGTTTCTTCGAGCTCGAGCGCAAAGCCCGCGTCGCCGGACGCGGCGGCGGCTGCGATGCAGCGCTTGTTGGCGGCCAGTGCCTCCGGCGGCAGCCCGGCGATGCGCGCCACCAGTTCACCGGTGCGGGCCGGCAGCTCCGCACCGGGCATCGACCACTGCACGAGACCGAGCGCGAGTGCCTCCCGGCCGCTCAGCACCTCGGCCCCGAGGATCAGGCGCCGCGCAGTCGTGGGACCGCACAGGCGCGTCAGGCGCTGCGTGCCGCCGGCTGCGGGGAGCAGGCCAAGTGCCGCCTCGGGCAGCCCCAGTCTTGCCTCGTCGGCGGCGAGGCGCAGGTCGCAGGCCAGCGCCAGCTCGAAGCCGCCACCGAGGGCGGCTCCGCCCAGCTCGGCCACTGACACCAGCCGCGAGTGCTCGAGCAGCGCGAATACCTGCTGCATCCTGCGCACGAACTCCACCATCGCGCTCCGTCCGGCGGCGGTGGCGAAGCGTTCCCGCAGCAATCCGAGGTCGGCACCGGCGCTGAAGGCGCGCTGATCGCTGCGCAGGTGCAGGACGGCGATGGTCGGATCAGCCTCGGCGGTGCCGAGGGCCTCTTCGAGCGCGGTGAGCCATTCCTCGTTGATGGCGTTGAGCGGTGGCCTGGCGAGCGTGATGACGGCCCGTGCCGCGCTGAGTTCACAGCGGATCATGGTCGCACCCGGCGTCCCTTCGGTGTCAGGAACGGATCGACGAGCAGCGCGAGGCCCTCGCGGACATAGCGCCTGAGCGTGTAGCGTCCGCGCCAGGCCCAGCCCTTCAGGGCCCAGGCATGGGCGAACAGCACGTACTGGTAGACCAGCAATCGCACGTTGACCGATCGCAGGTAACCGGCGCGGACGCATTCCTGGACGCAGGCCTCGAGCAGCCGGTTGGTGCGCAGCTCGCCCTCCTTGATGAAGCGCCGGCGCTCCGGCCGCAGCGACTTGGTCGAGCGGTAGGTGAGGACCGTGGCCTCGCGCAGCCGGTCGATCACCGCGCAGTAGGCGGAGAACGCGGCGCGCAGGCGAGCGAGCGGGTGAGTGATACCGGCGAGCGCGCGCGGGATCTCCTGTTCGTAGGTATCGAGCACGCTCTTCAGTGCAAGGAACAGGATGTCGTCCTTGTCGCGGAAGTACTGGTAGACGAGGCCGACGCTGATGCCGGCCTCGCGCGCAACCTGCTGGATCGTCGTGACGTAGTAGCCATGCTCGGAGAACAGCTTGATGGCGGCGCGGATGATCTCGGCGCGGCGCTGCCCGACGAGTTCCGGATCCCCGATCCGGGCCTCGACGAGCGCGTGGGACTTCATGGGCCCTTGCCGAGCAGCGTACTGGCGATCACCAGCTTCTGGATCTCGCTGGTGCCCTCGTAGATACGCAGCGCGCGAATCTCGCGGTACAGCCCTTCGACGGTGGTGCCATGCACGACACCGAGGCCACCAAAGAGCTGCACAGCCGAATCGATCACGCGCTGCGCAGCCTCGGTGGCATGCAGCTTGGCCATCGCTGCCTCGCGGGTGATCCGGCGGTCCCCGGTGTCCCGGGCCCAGGCGGCGCGGTAGACCAGCAGGGCGGCGGTGTCGACTTCGAGCGCCATGTCGGCAATCCGTGCCTGGGTCAGCTGGAAGTCCGCGAGACGGCGACCGAACACCGAGCGCTCGCGAACGCGGCGGATCGCTTCGTCCAATGCGCGGCGGGCGAAGCCGAGGGCCGCGGCGCCGACCGTGGTGCGGAAGACATCCAGTGTTGCCATCGCGATCGTGAAGCCCTGGCCCGGCTCTCCGATCAGCGCCGCCGCGGGCAGTCGGCAGTCGCGCAGCCGGATTGTCGCCAGTGGATGGGGCGCGATCACGCGGATCCGCGACTCGATCTCGAGACCGGGAGTGCCACGGTCCACGAGGAAGGCGGACAGGCCGCGGGAACCCGGGGCTTCGCCGCTCCTCGCAAACACCACATAGTGATCGGCGAGGCCGCCGTTCGAGATCCAGGTCTTGACGCCGTCGAGCCGCCAGCCGTCGCCGTCACGACGCGCCATCGTCGTCATCGCGGCGACGTCGCTGCCGGCCTCCGGCTCGGAGAGCGCGAAGGCGCCGATCTGCGCGCCGCTGACGACTCCGGGCAGCACGTGCTGCCGCTGTGCGGCCGAGCCGAACAGGGAGACCGGGCCCGTGCCGAGCCCCTGCATCCCGAAGACGAAATCGGCAAGTCCGGCCTGCCGGGCCAGCGTATCGCGGGACAAGGCCAGCTTGCGCAGGTCGAAGCGATCAGCCGGATCCATGATGCAGCACGGTTCGAGGAACCCGGCGGCACCGAGCCGGCGGGCAATCTCGCGACAGCTGGCATCGAGGGCCGGATCCTCCTCCGGCGCATGCTCGAAGCCGGCGAGTTCGCGGGCCGCGAAATCCGCCAGGCGCATGGCGTACTCGCGATGGCCGTCCGTGAAGAACGGCCACTCGAGGAAGCTGGTGTCGCCGCTCAATTGCCCTCGAATTTTGGCTGCTCCTTGTTGACGAAGGCGTGGTAGGCGCGCCCGAAATCCCGGGTCTGCATGCAGATCGCCTGGGCCTCGGCCTCGGTCTCGATCGCCTGCTCGATGGACATGCTCCATTCCTGGTGCAGGCACTTCTTGGTCATCGCATGGGCGAAGGCGGGGCCATCCGCCAGCGTGCGGGCCATGTCTTGGGCACGCGCCATGAGCTTCTCGCGCGGCACGACATCGCTGAAATAGCCCCAGTCCAGGCCTTCCTGCGCGGTCATCACGCGCCCGCTATAGAGCAGTTCGGCAGCCCGGCCCTGACCGATGATGCGGGGCAGCATCGCGCAGGCGCCCATGTCGCAGCCGGCAAGACCGACCCGGACGAACAGATAGGCGGTCTTGGTGTCCGGGGTGCCATAGCGCAGGTCCGAGGCCATCGCCAGGATTGCGCCGGCGCCCACCGAAATGCCGTCGATGGCGGCAATGATCGGCTGTGGACAGGTGCGCATTTCCTTGACCAGGTCGCCGGTCATGCGGGTGAAATAGAGCAGGTCGGGCATGTCCATCTTGACCAGCGGCCCGATGATCTCGTGCACGTCGCCGCCCGAGCAGAAATTGTTGCCGGCGCCGGTCAGCACGACGGCGCGCACGTCATCGGCATACTGCAGGCGATGGAACGTATCCCGGAGCTCAGCGTAGCTCTCGAAGGTGATCGGGTTCTTGCGCTCCGGGCGGTTCAGCGTGACAGTCGCAACGCGATCGCTGACCTGCCAGCCGAAGTGCTGTGGGCGCCATTCGGCAGCCTTGAGTCGATACATCAGTGGGACTCCGTGGGAATATTCAGCCAACCATGGTCAGGCCGCCGCTCACCGACAGCACCTGGCCGGTGACGAAGTTCGCCTGCGGGCCGGCGAAGAACAGGATCGCATCGGCGATTTCCTCCGGCTTCGCCAGGCGGCGCATCGGCGTGACGCGCGAAAAGGCGTCCTTGATCTTGTCCGGCACCGCGGCCATCAGCGGCGTATCCGTCGGACCCGGGCAGACGCAGTTGGCGCTGATGTTGTAACGCGCGACTTCGCGCGCCAGCGACTTGGTGAAGGCGATGACCCCGCCCTTGGCGCCGGCATAGACCGTCTCGCCGAGGCTGCCGACACGGCCGGCATCGCTGGCCACGTTGACGATGCGCCCGGAACCGCGCTCGATCATCGGGTCGAGGAAGGCACGGCAGATCGCGATCGGCGCCATCAGGTTCAAATCGACGACCTTGCGCCAGAATTCCGGCGTGTTCTGCACGAACGGCTCCACGCGCCCCCAGCCGGCGACGTTGACGACGATGTCCACCGCGGCACCGGCGCGCTGGGTCGCGGCGTCGCGGAAGCGGGCGATCGAGTCCGCGTCGGTGACGTCGAGGCGGATGAAATCGGCCCGCCCGCCGGCAGCGCGCAGCTCGGCGGCGGCTGCTTCGCCGGCAGCCTCGGCGATGTCCCCGAGCAGTACATGGGTGCCGGCGGCGGCGAAGGCCGCGGCGGTGGCCCGGCCGATGCCGGAGGCGGCGCCGGTGACGATGGCGATCTGTCCAGAAAGTGAGCTGAGGGGCTTGTCCATGGTGTTGAATGATGATTCATTCAGGCACGGCGGTCAAGTCACCGCGGCGTAGTGCGGACCGCCATGCACCGCGATGATGGCCGCCATCAGCGCCGTTAATTTCCACGCCGCACCGACACCCGGTAGGATGGCCTATCGCCACGAGGCGGCGGGTGCCAGCCATGCTGAAAAGCGTTGTGATGCACGACATCCCGATGGACCACGTGGCGGCCATGGAGCGCTGGTATTACCGCGACCATGCGCCGGAGATCAACCGGCGTTTCGGTCCCTGGCTGCAGCGTCACGACAGCTGGCTGCCGGTGGATGCGCCGCCGGAGGCGCGACGCTTCGGCTACTTCAACTGGCGGGTGACCGAGGGCTGGTGGCGCGAGCTGCCGCAGCCCGGCCCGCAGGGCAACCTGGCATTCACGCTACCGCCGCGGCTGCCGAAGGTGGCGACCGGCTTCTTCCCGGTACAGCCCACCGAGGACTTCCTCGGCGGCGGGGTCCAGCCGCACGAAAAGGCAGTGCTGCGCTGGTTCATGCTGCTGCGCTATCCGGCTGGAGTAGCGAAGGAGGAGGGAGAGCGCTGGTTTCTGGAGGTCCATGCGCCGGAAGTGCTGCGGCAGCCCGGCCTTTTTCGCTTCTTCAGCTTCCGGGCAGCGTCCGGGCGGGTTCCGCTGCCGGGCGAATGGCCGCCCGGCCGGCAACCGGCGCCGGAGTCGGTGCTGCACTCCTGGGACCGGCTGATCGAGCTCTGGTACGAGTCCTTCGCGGACTGGCGCCAGGCGGTTCTCGAGGCGCCGCCGCGTTATACGCGTCCGGCCTGGGCCACCCGGAACGACTATCCGTTCGTGCAGCCGGGCCTCGATCTGGTCTCCTCGTTCCTGCTGGAGCGACCCGCGGACGAGTTCTGGCGGGACTCCCGCGGGTACCTGTGAAGCGCATGATCAAGTTCATCATTGCCGGGCGTCGGAAGCGCGAAGATACGCAGGAGCGCTACTTCTACGAGTGGGGCATCATGCATGTGGCGCTGATGGTCACGACGCCTTCGGTGATGCAGACCTTCCGGCGCTATGTCCAGCACTTTTCGATTTCCGGGATCGACGACGACAGGCTGCTGCACCCGCTGTCGCCGATGGCCTGGGACAACATGGCCGACCACTGGCTGGACAGCCTCGAGCAGATGGCGACCGCGGTGCGCGCCAGCGACTACGTGGCCCGAATGCAGCCACACGTTTTCGGCGACAGGGAGTTCGTGCTGCAGCTGATGGAGGGCGAGGTGCTGCACGAGGCCTCCGGATTCCGCTGCGGTGGCGTCAAGCTGATCCACTTCCTGAAACGCGACTCGCGGCTGTCCAGCGCCGGGTTCAATGCGCGCTGGCGCGGCAGTCACGCAGCCGCCGTGCTGGCGGCCAGTGTCGGGCCGGCCAGGCTCCGCCGGTACGTGCAGAACCGGGCGCTCGAATTCGACCGCAGCTTCTTCCGTGGCTCGATCTTCGAGCACGGCGAGGTCAACGACTACGACGGAGTGGAGGAATTCTGGTTCGATACGGTGGACGACCTCAGCAGACTGCGCCACGATCCCGCAATCCTGGGAGCTGTCCGGAACAGCGAGGCTGGACTTGTGGACGCTGGCCGCTCCTTCTCGATGGTGACGACGGAGAGAGTCATCTATGACTACACCCGGGGTGCCGACAGCAGCCCGCAGCCGGCGATCCTGAATCCGGCAAGCCTCGAGGCCGCGATATTCCGGCAGGGCCTCAGCGACTGGAACTTGGCGCCGGTGGCAGGAGGCAGGCATGCCGGCTGAGTCGCCTGTGCCGGCCGTCGGTACATGGCGGCCGGGCCCGGCGCAGGCGTACCTGCTGCTGCTGTGCGGCTGCATGTCCACGCTCGCGGTCGTGCTGGTTGCGCCGATCCTGCCGGACATGCAGGCGCACTTTGCGGCGGTGCCGGGGGTGGAGTTCCTGGTTCCCGTCTCGTTGACGGCACCCAGCCTGGTCGTCGCTGCGCTGTCGCTGTTCGTCGGGGCCATTGCCGATCGAGTCGGGCGCAAGCGGCTGCTGGTCGGTGGCCTGTTCGTGTATTCGGTGTTTGGAACGGCGCCGCTGTGGCTGGACTCGCTGCACGCGATCCTGGCGTCCCGGCTGGGCGTGGGGCTCAACGAGGCCCTGATCATGACCTGCTGCACGGCCCTGATCGGCGACTATTTCCATGGTGTTGAGCGCGAGCGCTATCTCGCGCTCAACACGACGTTTGCATCCACGTCGGCCGTGATTTTCATGGCCGTCGGGGGCGCACTCGGCGAACTGGGCTGGCGCGCCCCGTATTCCGTCTACACGCTCAGCCTGCTGCTGGCGCCGGCGGCGATCTGGCTGCTGCGCGAGCCGTCGCAGCGATCCGGGACCGCCGAATCCGCAGCGCAGCACGGTACCGCCGAAGTACCGTGGAGCACCACGCGGCTGGCCGGCATCTGTACCGTCACGCTGGTCGGGGCCGTGGTGTTCATGGCCATCCAGGTCCATATCGGCTACCTGCTGGGTGGCGTCGGCGTGACCTCGCCGAGAACCATCGGTATGGTTGCCGCTGCCGCCCAGATCGCCGTCGTGACGGGTTCGCTGCTGTTCCGGCTGCTGCTGCGGGTCCGGGCGGCGACGGCGGCACGTCTCGGTATCGCACTGTGTATCTGCGGAGCCGGGTTCCTGCTCGCGGGACTGGCCGCGACCTTCACCGGTGTCGTTGCGGGAGCGCTGCTCAACGGCCTCGGTGCGGGCATCCTGCTGCCAACCCTGCTGTGCTGGAACATGTGCCACCTGACCCAGGAGCACCGCGCTCTCGGCACCGGTGCCTGGATGGCGGCCTTCTTCTTCGGGCAGTTCATCACACCGCTGGTCGTTGTCGGCATATCGAAATGGGTCGACGGCTTGTCGCAGGCAATCTGGCTGATGGGTTCGGTGCTGCTGCCCTGCGCGATGATCGTGCTGCTCGTGGCGTTCGGCCGGAATCGCTGGAGAGAGGTGCGGTGAATACCAGGGACTACGATGTCGTCGCGATGGGAGCCGGCCACAATGGCCTCACGGCCGCAGCTTATCTGGCCCGGGCCGGGAAGAAGGTCCTGGTGCTGGAGCGCAAGGCCTGGCCCGGAGGCGGGGTCGTGACCCGCGAGCTCGGGACGCCCGGCTACTGGCACGACGAGCATTCCAGCGTGCACATCATGATCCAGGGCAATCCGCTCATCCGCAGCGACGAGCTCGGGCTGTTCGCGCGCCATGGCCTGCAGTACCGCTACTCCGACGTGCCGCACGCGACGATCTTCCCGGACCAGAGCACGATCATCAGCTATCGCAACCTGGACCGGGCCTGCGAGTCCATTGCCGGCGTATCGCCGCGCGATGCCGAGGCCTACCGGCGCTTCGCGACCCACAGTGCCAGCATCCTGCCGATGTTCATGGCGGGGCTGTATGCACCACCGCCGCCGCTCGGCGAGATGGTGGCGCTGCTCGACCAGAACGATGAGGGCCGCGAGCTGCTCGACGCGATGCAGCGCAGCAGCCTGGAGCTTGCCAACCAGCTGTTCGAGAGCGACAAGCTCAAGATCCACCTGTTGCGCCTCGTCTCCGAGAACCTGCAGATGCCGGACGAACTCGGCACGGGCATGGGACTGTTCCTGATGCCGGGGATCATGCATACCTATGGTGTTTCGCAGCCGGTCGGCGGCAGCGGCAAGCTGAGCGAGGCGCTGGTCCGCTGCATCGAGAGTCATGGTGGCGAGGTCCGCTGCGACGCCGAGGTGCGTCGGATCCTCGTGTCCGGCGGACGCGCGGCGGGAGTCGAACTGGCCGACGGCGAGCAGATCCGCGCCCGCGATGCGGTCATCGGTGCGATTCACCCGCAGCGCCTGCGGCAGTTCGTCGAAGGTATTCCGGCGGCGGTGCTGCAGCGCGCGGAGCGTACTTCGCTCGCTCCGTTCAGCCTGTTCACCAGCCACTACGACTTGCGCGGACCGGTTCGTTTCCATGCCGGAGAGGACGCCGGGCGCGCGACCATGCTCGAGCTGCTGCAGACCGACAGCTTGCGGGATATGCTCGCGGACTTCGATGCACTGCGGCAGGGGCGGGTCAGCACACGCCGGCTGGTAGCGGGCGGGGACGAGAGCCTCGGCGACCCGACCCGGGTGCCGCCCGGCCGTGGCCTGTTCCACGGCATCACTTTTGCGCCCTATGAACTCGCCGATGGTGGTTCGGCACGCTGGGACGAATACAAGGAGGAGTTTGCCGACCTGAGTCTGGCCGCCTGCCGGCACTTCACGCCGAGCCTCGGCAGCGACAACATCATCGCGCGCACGGTGTTCTCGCCGGTCGACCTCGAGCGCAATTCGCCGAACAGCATGGTGCGCGGCGACGTGCACGGCGTCGCGCCCTATTTCTACCAGAGCGCCGGTCACCGGCCGACATCGGATCTCGGCCAGTTCCGCGTACCCGGCGTCGAGCGCCTGTACCTGGTCGGGCCCTTCATGCATCCGGGCGGCGGCGTCTATGGCGCCGGCCGGGCGACGGCGATCCAGATGTTCGGGGATCTCGGCATGGATTTCGAGCGCATGGTCGCCGGTGCCCGTGACGACGCACCTCGCCCGCCCACGGCGGCGAAGGCCGCGTCCGCGGAGGCTGCCAGCCGGCCAGGCCTGCAGCTGCGGGGGCCGGACGAGCGCGAACTGATGGACATCCAGGCGCTGGAGCGCGAGGGCAACGCGTTGCTGGTCAAGGGCAAGGGTTTCGGCACCCTGCCGATGGTCGTGAAACTCGGGCCCGGTGAGGCGCGGGCCGGTCTGCGGTTGCTCGGATGGCGGCGCCTGCTGTTCCTATTCACCTTGCCGTTTCGTCGCGACCGCCGCACCCGGGAGGGTCGTCCATGAGCCGCGGCCTCCGGGATCGAGTGGCGGTCGTCACCGGTGCAGCCGGGGCGCTCGGCAGCCATTTCGCCTGCCGGCTGGCGGCGGAAGGCTGCGACATCGCGCTGGTCGACGTCGCGCCGGCGGATGCCGTCGCCCTGCGCATCGAGGCCATGGGCCGCAAGGCGTACGCGGCAGCCGTCGATCTCGCCGACGCCGGGGCGGTGATGCGCCTGGCCGGGGAGGTGCAGGACCGATTCGGCCGCTGCGATATTCTCGTCAACAATGCCGCGCACATGCCGCTCGTTCCATTCGCCGAGCTGACGCTCGCGCAGTTCCGCCGCTTCGAGGCGGTCAATGTCGAGGCTGCGCTGATCCTGGCCCAGCAGTTTGCGCCGGGCATGGCGAGCCGCGGTTGGGGGCGCATCGTGCAGATCACCTCGAGTACCACCGGCAGTCCGATGCCCGGATTTGCCGGCTATGTGATTACCAAGATGGCCGGCATTGGCCTGGTGCGGGCGCTCGCTGCCGAGCTCGGGCCCGCGGGCATCACGGTCAACGGCATCTCACCGGGGCTGACCCGCACGCCGTCCTCGGCGAAGAACCTGCCGCAGGCTCTCTTTGATGCCGTCTGCGAGCGACAGCTGTTGAAGCGCACCGGGGTGCCGGAGGATCTGTGCGGAGCCCTGGTCTTCCTGACTTCCGAGGAGGCCAGCTTCATGACCGGACAGATCCTGAACGTGGACGGTGGCGTGGTTTTCTGATCGCCGCAGCAACAAGGAACATTCCATGAAATACCAGGTTTCGTACGATGGAGTCGCCACCCACATCGACTGGCAGCTCGAGGACGTTACCGCGCACATGCTCGACTGGTTCTGGAGCAACATGGAGAAGGGCATCATCCTCTGGCACCCGGAGCAGCACGAATCCCTGCAGTGGGCCGTGGCCCCGCGGCATGGAAACCCGATCGGCTCGATCCACATCGCGCCGCAGACCTGGGACGATGGCCGGCGCCAGAACCTGTATATCCGCTTCGAGGCGCTGGATGAGGTCCCGGCACAGGTCCGTGACTATATCGTCCTCGAGCACGTGACCCTCGTCGCCGGCCTCGGTCTCGGCGAGGAGTGCCTGGCCAATCCGGATCCGATGGGCTACCGGTTGCACCAGTGGCAGAAGACCGACTATGGCGTCGTCGGCAAGTCCAGCGCGATCGGTGCGCGCCGCCCGGAGAACGAGGAGGCCGGCCGCATCTGGGCGGCGCACGCCGCGCAGGAGGTGGCCAACTGGGCTGTATTCCTGCCGGAACTCTATAAGCTCTACAAGGTCGTCACCGATGTGCGGCGCAATCCCTTTGCGGACCTGTCCGTCGAGGGACAGGGGCGGGCAGCGCGTTACCGGTATATTCGTCCGGATAGTCCGCCGGCCGTGAAGGCCGGGTGATCAGTGGTCGGGTGAGGAGAGGGTCGTGGAGCAAGCATTCTGGCAGGAACGCTGGACCACCCGGCAGATCGGCTTTCACCAGCCACACCCGAACGAGCTGCTGCTCGCGCATGCGTCGTTGTTCGACGGCCTCCAGCGAATCTATGTGCCGCTGTGCGGCAAGTCCACCGACCTTGCCTTCCTGCGCCGGCGCGGGCATGTGGTCGTCGGCAGCGAATTCGTCGGCCAGGCGATCGCCGAGTTGTTCGGGGAACTCGGTGAAACCCCGGTCACGGCCAGGGCCGGGCCGTTCAGGACCCATGCGGTTCCGCAGCTGACGATCCTGGAGGGCGATGCGCTGCTGGTGGAGCCAGACCACGCCGGCGGGCAGGTGGATGGCATTTATGATCGGGCCGCGCTCGTAGCCGTTGCGCCCGCCGATCGCGTGCGTCTGGTCGCGAGCTACCGGCGCCTGCTGCGGTTGGGCGGTCGCCTGCTGGTCATCGTGTTCGACTACGACCAGTCGCGCCTCAAGGGTCCGCCGTGGGCCGTCAGCAGTGACGAAGTCGCGAGACTTTTCGGCGATTTCGGGCGTATCCGCCTGCTCGGCGAACGTACGGAGTCGCCGAGCGAGCGCTTCGCGGCGGCTGGCGTGAACGAGTTCATCGAGCAGGCCTGGGCCGTCGAGACCTGAGGATTACGGAGCAGGCGAGGTGGCCGGGGGCCCGCTCGCAAACTCCGACAGAACTTACGAGTTTGCTCGCGGGCCCCCGGCCACCTCGCCTGCTCCGTGTGATGTTGCAGCCGGAACCGCAGCAATGCGGGCGGGACGGGGCGGCGGGAACGTCGCGAGCGTGCGCGTGAGTTCCGGCGGCGCACGCGAGTGACGTCCCCGCGGCCCCGTCCCGCCGTATTGAGATCTGTATTCAGCTCAGGTGCAGGCAGCGATCCGCGCGCATTCGCGCCGATAGAGCCGGGCCGCGGTGACGAGGTTGTAGCCGAGCATCGCGAAGGAAGCGAGCCAGAGCAACGCCGCGGGCCGCAGCAGGATGGGGAACACGAGGCCAGCGAGCAGCAGCGTCAGGGCGGCCGTGTGCAGCCACCACTGCGCGCGCGCGCGTGGCTCGCGGATCACGGCCCGCATGTTCGGCGGCGCAATGCTGCCGCGCGCTGCCGGGTTCTCGCCGATCCGCTGCTGCAGGTGTAGCCAGACCAGGAAGGGCACGATCTTGTAGAGCATGCCGCTGACCACGGACAGCGCGAAACCGGCAAGAAACAGCACCGCCGGCGCCAGCGCCAGACGGCTGCCAGGCACCATCATGCCGAGGCGCCCGGCGATCGCTAGCAGCGCAGCAGCGATCAGCGCGACCATGCCCAGGCGCCAGTACGACAGGTTCGTGTCCCCGACCGTCCGCCGCCGCCGGGTCAGCAGCCACAGCGTCAGCCCGGCGAAGGCAATGAGTAGCAGCGCGAGTCCCGCGAGCGGCCAGGTCGAGCCCGGCCAATTGACCGCGGCGCTGATCCCGAACCACACCAGCAGCACGAGGACCCCGGCCGCGAGCCACCGGCGCAGCACCGGTGGATACTCCGGCGTCATCTGGAACATCGGGATGACCTGCCAGGAGACCACGGCGATCAGCGCGGCTACCCAGCCCAGCAGTCCCCAGCTCAGGTGCAGGTCCGTCAGCGGTACGCGCAGGATGGGCAGACTCTCCCAGCCGTGGCCGAGGGTCAGTGTGATGCCGAATCCGAGAGTGACGGCCAGCCCGCCACAGGCCCAGCGCATGCCGCGCACGCTGTCCTGCAGCCGCGGCGCGCGCAGCAGTCCCGTGCCGATCACCACGAGGAACAGGCCGAGTCCCGCGGCGAGCAGGATCACTGCGAGGCGGAAGCTCGCCGGTGCTGCCGTCAGGAATCCAGCGGCCAGGCTGAGGGTGCCCAGGACCAGCAGGACATGGCAGATACCACCCCACAGCCGCGGGCGTGTGACCTTGACTCCGACCAGCACAGGCAGCATCTGGAAGAGCGCACCGCACATGACCATGGTGAGTGCGCCCAGCGCGAACAGGTGCGTCAGCGCCAGTGCTGCCGGCGTCCAGCGGGACTGCAGCGCCTCGGGTCCCACCCACAGCAGCAGGACCGCCGAAGCGGCGCCGAACAGCGGCGCGGTCAGGAAGAAGCGCAGCGGCACCGACAGCGGTGGTGCCTGCTCGAGTGACAGCGCGGTGCTCATCGGGTATCCGGGGCCGGATCGACCGCACCGGCGACCGGATCCCCGGCTCGCCAGATCAGGAGTTCACAACAGGCCGGCTCCAGGCGGGCGACACGCCAGGCGAATTGCCGCTGTTCCAGCAATGGATAGAGCGGCACCGGCTCGCGGCTGATCAGGGCCCGCAGGCGTTCGCCGGCGCCAAGCTCCTCGATGCGCTGCAGGATGCGGTCCATCGGTTCGCAGGGCTCGAGCCCGCGTACGTCCAGCCGGACCTCCTGCGGAGGCATCGCTAGAGCGCCCGCATGCGCTCGATGATGGCCGTGGCCTCGCCGCCCAGGGCTCGCTCGGTCATCGGATAGAGCATGTGCTCTTCCTTCATGTTGTGTTGCTGGATCAGCACGTTCAGGGTCTCGGCGAGCCCGAGGAAGTCGTCGAGGGACCCGCCGGACAGTGCCCGCTGCATCTGCCCCAGCAGCCCGCGCATCTGGTCGTGTTCCATGCGCATGACCGCGGTCGGGCCGCCGTTCATCCCGGTCTTCGCCTCGAAGGCCGGAAACAGCACCTGCTCCTCCATGGCGAGATGCCCGAGCAGCGCCGCCTCGAACTCGGCGTACGCAGAGCGGGCGCCCTCCAGATCGTCCTCGCTCGCGGCCGATTCGGCCTTCGCGAAGCCTGCGTCGCAATGGCGGTGCTCGCCGGTCATGAACTCGCTGATCATCAAAGTATCCTTGGAATGAACGGGATCGCCCGCAATTCTGGGCCCGCGCGCGCAGCGGAGCCTTGTTCCACGTCAAGCAGGAGGCAGATCCGGGCTACTCCGGCCATGCCGATGCCCCTCGGCCGCGGCCATGATTTCCGGCAGGTCCGTTTCGGTCGCCAGCACCGGAAAGTGGCGGTGCTCCATGCGCCGGATCGCAAAGTGCATCCACAGCAGATTGACGCCACCAACTGCAAACAGCAGCATGAAACAGCTGGTCCAGATGCTGAGCAGATCGTTCATCAGCCCGAACGCGATCGGCAGGAAGAACCCGCCGAGGCCGCCGATCATGCCGACGACGCCGCCGACCGCGCCAACGTGGTTCGGATAATAGGTCGGGATGTGCTTGAACACCGCGGCGGAGCCGGTGGCCATCGCGCAGGCCAGCACGAAGAGGACCGCAACACGCTCGACCATGGACGGCGCAATCGTGAAGTGGATCGGACCGTGGATGCCGTCGACGATGTAGCGCGTGTCGGGATAGGCCAGCAGGAACAGGCAGACCAGGGAGGTCGAGAATGCCACATACATGATCACGCGCGCACCGTAACGGTCAGCAAGAATGCCGCCGAGTGCCCGGACCACGGCAGCCGGCAGCGCAAAACCCGCGGTCAGCAGCCCGGCGGCGCGGATGTCAACGTCGTGCGCGCCGATGTAGTAGCGCGGCAGCCATGACGAGAGCGCGACAAAACCGCCAAAGACAAAGAAGTAGTACATCGAGAAGCGCCACACCTGGAGACTGCGCAATGGCTCCAGCCGTGACCGCAGCGATGCCGGCCGTGCGCCAGTGGAACGCCGCGTGTCGGTCAGCGGGTCCTCGGGCGCGGTGAACCAGAACAGCAGCGCTGTGACCAGCATCGCCGCACTGTAGACCGATGTGACCTGACGCCAGTTCATCACGGCCAGCAGCAGCGGCGCGCCGAAACTGGTCAGCGCCGCGCCGGCATTGCCCATTGCGAAGATGCCGAGAGCCGTGCCGTGCCGCTCTCGTGGAAACCAGCTGGACACGTAGACGACACCGACCGCGAAAGCGCCGCCCGCCAGACCCAGGCACAGCCCGATGGCGAGCAACAGTGCATAGGTATCAGCAAAGCGCAGCAGGAACACACTGGCGGTGACGACCAGCATCAACAGAACGTAGACGCGCCGCCCGCCGAACATCTCGGCCCAGATGCCGAGCAGCGGCCGGGTGATCGAGCCGGTCAGGATCGGCGTAGCGACCAGCAGTCCGAAGGCCGTATCCGACAGGCCGAGATCCCGCTGCAGCTGAATGCCGATGATGGAATAGAGCAGCCACACGGCGAAGCAGATGCTGAATGCGATCGTGCTGAGCCACAGCGCGCGCGTGCGCTGTCCGGGTGTGACCTGGGCGGGAGTACTCTGCATCGGCAGTGCCCTCCGGGAGGAAACGGGCCAGGCGCATGCGGGGCCGCGGCGCATCATGCAGCAGAAACGCGCGGGAATAAACCCGGGAGTTCGTCGGGCGGTTACTGCAGCCAGTGGCTGCACGTCCATGTAAGTGGCCTGTAAGAGGGTCCGGCTACCGTTCCGACCGGACCGCCATGCGCGTGCCGCGCGAACGGGCGATCGCCGCGTAGCCGTCGGCCTATGGACTGATCGGAGAAGGAAGAAGGAGGGGGGATGACCGCGAACTGGTCTGATCCGCGCACGGTTCCGCGTGCCCGGCCGCGTGCGGCGAGGCTCGCCGGCCTGCTGGTGTTGGCTGGAACGCCCGGGCTGATGAGCGCACAGGTTCCGGAGTCTGACCCGTCCAGACAGCTGTTCGACACGGTATGCGTCGCGTGTCACACGATCGGCGGCGGAGTCCGCATCGGTCCGGACCTCGCCGGCGTCACCGAGCGGCGCAGCGCGGACTGGCTGCGGAACTTCATCCGCGATCCGGAACAGATGCGCAAATCGGGGGATCTGGTCGCGACAGCCAACCTCGCGCAGTACGGCGTGCCGATGCCCAACCTTGGGTTGACCGAGGCGCAGGTGGAGGGGCTCATCCAGCATCTGGGTGGCGCACGAGCAGCGGCGCCGGTCCGGCCCCGCCAGCATCTGCCGACACTCGCACTCGCGGTGCTGGTCGCCGGCGGATTCACATGGGCCGCGCTGACGTTTGGGCGCAAGAGGGTGGAGAAACGGGCATGAAGAGCAAGTGGTTCAAGGTGACAGATGACTCCCGTTCCTGGGAGGACTTTTACCGCAACCGCTGGTCGTATGACTACAGCGTGCGCAGCAGCCACGGCGTCAACTGCTCTATGGCCTGCAGCTGGGAAGTGTTCGTCAAGGACGGTCTGATTTGCTGGGAGCTGCAGAAGACGGACTACCCGCAGATCGATCCGGACATTCCCAACGTGGAGCCGCGCGGCTGCCAGCGCGGTATCACCGCGTCCTGGTATCCGTACAGTCCCTTGCGTCCGAAGTACCCGTACATCCGCCGCGTTCTCTGGGACTTCTACCAGGAGGAGCGCGGACGCGGCAAGGATGCGGTCGAGGCCTGGGCGGCCATCATCGAGGACGAGAAGCGGGCCGGAGCGTTCAAGGCGGCCCGCGGCAAGGCAGGGTGGAAGCGTGTCACCTGGGACGACGCGGTCGAACTGGCTGCCGCAGCCCAGATCTACACAATCAAGAAGTACGGACCAGACCACATCGCGAACTTCTCACCGATTCCGGCGATGAGCCTCGCAAGCTTCATTTCCGGTCATCGCTACAACAACCTCATCGGCGGTATCTACTGCAGCTACTACGAGTGGTATCACGACCTGCCCCATGTGTCGTCCTCGATGTTCGGGGACCAGACCGAGAACTGCGAGAGTTCCGACTGGTATCAGGGCACGTACTGGATCGTCGCGGGCAGCAACCTCAACATGACGCGGACGGCCGACTGCCACTTCCTGCCCGAGGCGAAGTACCGGGGCACGAAGATCGTCGTCGTGTCCCCCAACTACTCCGACGTGGCCAAGTACTCAGACCTGTGGGTGCCTGTCGTTCCCGGTAGTGATGGCGCCTACTTCATGGCCTGTATCCACGTGATCCTCAAGGAATTCTACGCTGACCGGGATACGCCATACTTCACGGACTACGTCAAGCGCTACACCAACCTGCCGTTCCTCGTCGTGCTCGACCGGGACGGCGACCAATATCAGATGGGCCGGTTCTTGCGGGCCTCGGACATCGCCGAGTACGCGCGCGAGGAGAACGCTGACTGGAAGCTCATCATGACAGACACGGGCGGCGCCCTGCACGTGCCCACCGGCTCGATCGGCTTCCGCTGGGAGAAGGAGCCAACTGGCAACTGGAACCTGCAGCTGAAGAATGCGGTCACAAAGGAGGACTTCGATCCACTCCTGTCCCTGCTCGGCAGGAGCGATCAGCGGGCGATGGTTTCGTTCAGCGATTTCACCGATACGTTCAACATGCAGACCGGCCGGACACCGGGCCGAGGTCAGCGCGCGGTGGAAATCCTGCGCGAGGTTCCGGCGCGCCGGCTGCGCACGAAGGACGGTTCCGAGGTCCTGGTGACTACGGCCTTCGACCTGCTGATGGCTCAGGCCGGCGTGTCACGCGGGCTCGGCGGGGACTACCCGAAGGACTATGACGACCCCCGGCCATACACTCCAGCATGGCAGGAAAGGCTATCCGGCGTGAGCCGGAATCTTGCGATCCAGGTCGCGCGCGAATTTGCCGAGAACGCGGAAAAGACCGGGGGCAAGTCACTGTTCATCACGGGCCCCGGGTTACAGCACTTCTATCACGGTGCATCACTGTATTACCGCAACGAGGCGGTCATGCTGGCGCTCTGCGGCTGCAACGGCAAGAACGGCGGCAATTTCAACCACTATGTCGGAACGCAGCACACGCGGCTGAATGCCGCATTCGTCAACCTGAGCGGCGCACTCGACTGGCAGCGTCCGCCGCGCTTGATGAATTCGACTTCGCTGTGGTACTTCCACACCGGGCAATGGCGTTATGACGGCATGGAGCTGGACACGCAGTGGGCAACCGGGGCGAAGAAGCTCCCGCAGTACAACCATGCCGCCGACATGAACGCGCTCGCCGTCCGGCTTGGCTGGCTGCCGTTCTTCCCGCAGATGGACCGGCAGAACCCGCTGCGACTCTATGACGAGGCGGTTGCCGCCGGCTGCCGGACGGACGACGAGGTGAAGGCGTGGGTATTCCGCCAGTTCAAGGAGGGCAAGGCCGACTTCGCCCTGCCTGACGTTGATGCGCCGGAGAACCGGCTCAAGGTACTGACGGTGTATCGTGGAAATCTCGTCGGCACCAGCATGCGCGGTCAGGAACTGGCGCTCAAGCACTTCCTGGGCACGCATGACAACTCGCTGTGGGAGAGCGAGCCCGCCCGCGGCAAGGTGCAGGAGATCGAGTGGCACGAGCCGGCTGCGGTCGGCAAGCTCGACCTGATGATCAACCTGAACTTCCGCATGGACTCGACGGCCAACTACTCGGACATCGTGCTCCCGGCAGCGTTCTGGTACGAGAAGCACGACGTGACCTTCGGCGACATGCACACGTTCATCCATCCGCTGACCCCGGCGACGAATCCGCCCTGGGAAGCAAAGCACGACTGGGATGCCTTCAAGCTCATTGCGAAGAAGTTCTCCGAGCTGGCCGTCAAGCATTTCCCGAAACCAGTGAAGGACGTCGTGTTCAAGGCGCTGTGGATGGACAGCCCGGACCAGCTCGCCCAGCCGCTCGGCGAGGTCAAGGACTGGAAGAAGGGCGAGGTCGAGGCGATTCCAGGCAAGACCTTTCCCGACATCGCGATCGTCGAGCGCGACTACACGAAGGTGTACGAACAGCTGGTGTCGCTGGGCCCGCTGGTTTCCAGACCGAAGGGCTACGGCTCGAAGGGCCAGTACACGGACCTGACTCCGATCGTCGAGGAGCATCTCAAGCACAACGAGGCGCTTACGGTCAAGGACGGGAGAGTCTGGTTCGAGCGGGCCGACCAGCTCTGCGAGCTGATCCTGCAGATCTCGCCTGAGCTCAACGGGCGGCTCGCGCACCTCTTCTTCAAGGAGATGGAGAAGAAGGTGGGCCTGCCGCTGGCGGACCTCGTCGAAAGCGTGAAGGAACGGCGCGTGCACTACAAGGACATCGTGGCCCAGCCGCGGCGCATCCACACGACACCGCAGTGGAGCGTCGTACTCTCCGACCCTGCGACTGGCAAGCAGCGCACCTTCGCCCCGTGGACGATGAACGTGGAACGCCTCAAGCCATGGCACACATTGTCGGGACGCCAGGAGGTCTACTACGACCATCAGGGCATCCGCGAACTGGGTGAGGCCCTGCCGACCAACAAGCCGCCGCTCGACATGGTCGCGATCGGTGACGTGCAGCTCGACCGCGCGGAAGCCAAGTCCAAGGTGTTCCGTTTCATCACGCCGCACGGCAAGTGGCAGATCCACAGTTCGTTCCGTGACCACTGGCCGATGCTGCAGCTCTCCCGAGGCGGGCCGACGGTCTGGATTCACCCCGACGACGCCGCCGAAATCGAGGTCCAGGATAACGACTGGGTTGAGATGTACTGCGAGAACGGCATCGAGGTCGTGCGCGCCGTCGTGAGCCACCAGGTGCCGCGCAACATGGCCATCACCTATCACCAGGTCGAGCGTCACATCAACGTACCGTTCTCGCCGCTGGCGAAGAAGCACGACCGGTCCGACCTGCGGGGCGGAAACAACAATGCGACGACTCGGATCCTGATGAACCCGCACACGATGATCGGGGGTTACGCCCAGTTCAGCTACTACATTAACTACTGGGGAACCAGTCCGTCCGAACGGGACCACGCGGTGCTCATCCGCAAGATGCCGCTGACCGGAAAGACCGGCGTCATCTATCGCGAAGAGGACCTTGACCGGCTGCCGACGGCATAGGAGAGCGATCATCATGAAGGTCAAGGCGCAGAACAGCATGACGTTCAACCTGGAGAAGTGCATCGGCTGCAATACCTGTACGGTCGGCTGCAAGAACGTCTGGACGAACCGCGAAGGCGCCGAGTACATGTGGTGGAACAACGTCGAGACGAAGCCGGGCATCGGTTATCCGCAGCGCTGGGAGAACCAGCAGCGGTGGAAGGGCGGCTGGGTGAAGAAGGGTGATGAACTGAAGCTCCGCTACGGCAGCAAGGCCTATCAGCTGTCCAACCTGTTCTTCAATCCACACATGCCGGAGATGCGCGACTACTACGGTAACGACGTTTACACCTTCACCTACGAGGACCTGCACGATCCGGAGAAGTTGCAACAGCAGCCGGTGGCCCGGCCGAAGTCCATGGTGACCGGAGAGGAGGACATCCCGATCACCTGGAATGTCAACTGGGAGGACAATGCCGGCGGTACGCACATTACCGGCAAGGAGGACGTGAACTTCGCCGGGATGAGTGAGCAGGAGCGCGATGCCTGCCTGCGTTTTCGCGACATCTTCTACTTCTACCTGCCGCGGATCTGCAACCACTGCGTCAACCCGGCCTGTGTCGCCGCCTGCCCTTCGGGAGCCGCGTACAAGCGCGAAGAGGACGGCGTCGTTCTGATCGACCAGACGCGCTGCCGGAACTGGCGCTACTGCATCTCCGCCTGCCCGTACAAGAAGCCCTACCACAACTGGGTCTCGGGCAAGATGGAGAAATGCATCCTCTGTTATCCGCGCGTCGAGGCCGGCATGCCGCCGGTGTGCTTCCACACCTGTGTCGGCAAGATCCGCTCTTTCGGGGTTGTCTTCTACGACATGGAGCGTGTCCCACAGGCGGCGCTGGTGGAGGATCGCGATCTGGTCCGGGCTCACCGCGAGGTCATTCTCGATCCCGCGGACCCGGTGGTGGTCGCCGCCGCCCGGGAGTCCGGCATCAGCGACGACTGGATCGACGCGGCGCAGCGCTCGCCCGTGTACAAGCTGTTCAAGCGCTGGGAACTCGCGTTGCCGCTGCACCCTGAATTCCGGACGCTGCCCAGCCTGTTCTACCTGCCACCACTCAGCCCGGTCATGACGAGCGCTGGAAAGGTCTCTCCCGACGACCAGGACGTGTTCGACATGGGTACGTCGAAAGGCGTGCTGATCGACCCGGATGAACTCGACCAGATGCGGGTGCCGATCCGCTATCTCGCCAGCCTGTTCGCGGCCGGGAGCGAGGAGCCGGTCCGGATCTCGCTGCGGCGCCAGCTGGCGGTCCGTCACTACCAGCGCAGTCTGCGGGTCGAACGCACGCCGAATGTCGATGTGCTGAGACGGGTCGGCCTGACCGAGGAGGATGCGCGGGGGATCGTTCGGGCCCTGTCGCTGTCGTTCTACAACGAGCGCTTTGTCGTGCCGACGACGAAGCGCGAGAATGCGGATCTCAGCCCGTACACCGAGCGCGGTTTCGCCGGCTATACGGCGATGGGCCCGCAGACTCCCCTGAAGCGCCGCAAGAGCTACCACAAGGCGCCGCATGACCCGGACAAGGACTATGAGTGAAACGACCACCGGGCTACAGGAAGGCTACGCGGTTCTCGCCGACCTGTGGTGCAGTCCGCAGGATGCGGATCCCGAGGACGCGCGTCGGCGGGCCGCAGCGTGGATTCCTGAACTGGAACGGATCGAGCCGGCAGCGGCCACCTCGCTGGCCAGTTTTCTGCAGCACTTCATCGTGGAGGACGAGTATGTGGAGCTGTTCGAGCTCGATCCACGGTGTCCGCTCTATGTCGGCAGCCACTCCTTCGAGGAGCCGACGACCTGTGCGAAGGCTGGGGTGTCGGACCGGAACGGCTACATGATCGAGCTGCTCGGGATCTATCGACATCTCGGGCTGGTACCGGCGGGCGGTGAACTGCCGGACTACCTGCCGATGATGGTTGAGTTCCTGGCCCTGACGGCCGGGTCCGACGATCCGGTGCGCGACAAGCTCATCCGCGAGTATATGCTGCCTTACCTGCCGCCGATGCGGGCGCGACTGCAAGAACTGCAGAGTCCCTTCGGGGACCTGCTGGACACGGTTGAGCGCGTACTGACCTACGATGCTGGAGCGAGAACAGTGGGAGAGTGTCATGCTTGATAACTTCCTGTTCGTGGCGCTGCCCTACGTCACACTGCTGCTGCTGATCGGTGGATCCTTCTATCGCGCCTTCACCGGCGCCAAGACCCAGTTTCGCGGGCACATCAACTGGAGCGCGCGGGGCGACCTGCTGTGGACCACGCGATCCACCGGGTTCTTCGGGCGTGCCTCGATCGGGCCGGCGGCACTCAGTCTGCACTGGGGCCTCCTGGTCGTGATCGTCGGACATGTCGCCGGGTTCATCGGCGGCGCCTTCGGTTGGACCGGGTGGGTGGAGTACTTCCGGTGGACCGGGCTGTTCGGCGGCGTACTCCTCTTCTACGGATTGTCCTGGGCACTGGTCCGCAGGGTCGTAACGCCGCAGCTGCGCGCGATGAGTACTTTCGACGACATCGCGGTACTGGTGCTGCTCGTCGCAATTACCGGTCTGGGGCTGTACTACCCGATCGCGCGATTCACGTTTGGCGTGTCCTACGCCGTCGGCCCATGGTTTGCGGGCATCTTCCAGCTGCGGCCCGATGCTGCGCAGATCGCCGGGGCACCGCTCATCGTCCGGCTGCACATGATTGTCGCGATGGTGTTCCTTTGCTACCTGCCATTCACGAAGCTCGTGCACGCTTTCAGCTTCCCGTTCGGGTACGCGACGCGCCCCTACATTTCGATGCGCAGCTACGTGGGGCTCAAGCGCTGAGGAGCATGCCGAATCGGCCAATCGGCCCCCGCGGAAGCTATTCCTGCCAATGATCGCAGTTTAGGCCTAGAATGCCGGGGAACGGAGCGGGATAGTCCAGTGGCGCTATCGGGGAGTAGTGGCGCCGCGGGCAGGAGAGGTCATGGGCCCCTCAAGCCTGCGGTTCGCGCTTACCGGAGGCCGTCCAACGCGGGGCGGGGGCGGGCTGTTGTACCCGTAGTCCGGGAGGGCGAGGCCTTCCGGCCGTTCTGCTGGGTCGATAACAGCTATCGGGTCTGCGGCTGGCCGGAGGTAACGGCCCGGGCCCTGCACATTCCGGTGCAGCGGGCGCTCGGTCGGCCCTGCTGGGAAGTCCTGGGCAACGAGCACTGTCGGAATTCGCACCGTGGCTGTCATGCCGGCGAGTGCCTGGCAAACGCGTCGAGGTCCGACGGTCCGCGCCCGGGCATTGCGGAGGAGGCGGAAACTCACTGCGCCGTACTCTCTCTCAGCGATGCCTCTCAGGGCGCCATCGTCTGGTGCCCGTATACGAAGTTGACGACGGGTACCGTAGGGAGCGCCGGCCTTGAAGGGCTGGTCATCAGGGGTGCACTGGCGGATCGGCTCGGCTCCCTGGAGAGTGTCCTGGACGGCATTCGCTGCGTCTGCGGCGCGGACGACTGCGAGCTGTTTCTTGTTGATCCGTCTGGCCGGGAAGTGTTCCTGGTCGATTGCGAAGGTCACGATCGCGCAGCCTTCATGGAGCGGACGCGGATGCCCCTTGGCGTCGGGTATGCCGGAATGATCACGCTGCAACAGCAGTCTCGATTTACGAATCATTTCCAACACGACCGGAGCTTCGTGCGCAAGGCCGTCAAGCGCCGGGGAATCCGCTCGTTCGTCGGAGTTCCGCTCAATCACGCGGGACGGCCGCTCGGCTACCTCGGCGTCGGCTGGCGCGACGATTCGGTCCCGCTGCAGTGGGGCCTGCGCGTACTCGAGGAAGTCAAATCCATGGTGCGCCTCGCGATACCGCCGCGCCTGCTGCCGCAGACCGGCTCGGTGATGCACGCAGCGCCGCTCGTGATCCGCTGTTTCGGGCCTTTCGAGGTGGTGCGGGACGGGCGATTGCTGCCCGCGAGCGCTTTCGCGCGGCGCAAGGCACTGAGACTGCTGCAGACGCTGGTGCTGCGTCGCGGCGCACCGATGCACCGCGACGAGCTGATCGAGCTGTTGTGGCCCGGCGTGTCGGCCCGCTCTGGTGCCAACCGGCTGCACGGTGTCCTGAACGTGCTGCGCTCGGCTCTGGAGGCGGGCCGTAGCGCCGGAGCTTCACGCTACATCGTCTGTCGGGACAACTACTATTTCTTCGACAACCAGGCGCCGCACTGCATTGACCTGTTCGACTTTCTCGACCTGGTAGCGAGCGCCCGCGCGCTCCAGCGCCAGGGTGGCGATGAGCGGGCGCTGGGGCCGCTCGAGGATGCCGTGGCGCTGTATCGGGGGGACCTGTTTGCCGGTGATACCGACAGCGAATCCTTCGACCTGCTGCGGGTGAACCTGCGGCATTCGTACCTCGATGCCGTGCGCGCACTGGTCGGGCTGCGCATCCACTGGGGCCAGGCGGACCATGCCATCGCGCTGCTGCGGACTGCGCTCGGTTTCGAGCCGGAGGCGCTCGATCTCCACGAGGCCCTGGTGACGCAGCTGGTCCGCGCCGGCCGGATCTCCGAGGCGCGCCAGCAATACGACTGTTGCCGGGCGGCGCTGCGTCGCTACGTGGACCTCGAGCTGCCGCCGCGGATCACGGCTCTCGAGAAGCTCCTGCACTGAACAGCAGCAGCGCCGCTGTCACCGCGCACAGGGCGGGCAGCAGCAGCAGCAACATGCCCCAGTCGAGACGGCTGCGACCCGTGGCCGGGTCGAAAGCGAAGCAGCGCCAGGATGCGCCGCCGGCAACCCGGTAGAAGGGCACGAAGGTACCGCGCAGCTCGGCGCCCAGGTTCCGCAGCCGCCCGCTCGCCTCCGGACCACCCAGCACGGCCCGCAGCACGCGTCCCTGGCCATCGATCGCGACCAGCAGCGCGTCGTGGTCGTATTGTCCGGTCGTCGGATTCCGGCGCTGCCAGAAGTCCACGGCGCCGGTGATTGCCGCCAGCTCCTCGGTGCCCGTGATCGCGAAGGTCCAGCCCGGGGCGTCCCGGAGGCCAAGTGCGGCGGCCTGGCCCTGCAAGGCGGCGATCGTATCGGCCTCGTCGAAGCTCAGCGCCACTACGCGGTATTCACGGCCGGGCCCGCCGGTCGCCTGCAGCGCATCGCGCACCCATTCGAGAAACGGCGTGCAGATGCCGGCGCAGCGGCGGTAGAAAAAGGTCACGAGCACCGGTCCCTGCCGCCAGAGATCGGACAGGCGCTGCGCGCCACCACTGGCGGTTCGCAGCGCGATATCCGGGACCATGCGCCCCGTCAGCACGCCCTCGCGCCAATCGATGCTCCGCGCTGGCGCAGCGTCGCTGCTCGCCAGCACCGGCAGCAGGGCCAGTATTGCCAGCAGCGCCGCGCAGTGGCCGCGCATGCCGGGGGCCTCAGGTCGCCGAGGACAGCGCCGCGCGCCAGCGGCGCCCGACCTCGGTCGCCGTCAGCACGAATCCGACCAGGAACAGCGTGGCGAACAGTGCCGCCCAGCCGGCGAAGCTGGCGCCATGCCCGATCTCGACCGGATACACGGCAAAGCGCCGCGGGACCGAGAAGGCACCAGCCAGGTAGAACATCAGGAAGAAGCCGTAGGCGCCAGCGGTCATCAGCACGATCAGCAGCTGGTGATAGCCCTTGCTTTCACGCAGGGCCGCGGCCTCCTGGCAGCGATGGTAGAAGTACCCGATGACCAGGAAGGCGAGTCCCGCCACCATGTAGGTGTGGAAATGCGCCGGTACCCACAGCGTGTTGTGCAGCCGCGCGTTGACGCTGATGGTCGAATCGATCACCGCACCGACACCGCCGATGGCCCATCCGACCAGTCCGAGGAAGAACAGCAGCGAGGCGAGGTTCCAGCGCATGCGGGACCGGTACACCAGCAGCAGCGCGCCGAAGATGGTCACGACGGCCGCCGGGATCGCGCTCGCGTAGGAAGCAACCTGGCCGATGTACTGCAGGATGCCGGGCTGCACGAAGTCCATGTACAGGTGATGGAAGTACGCCACCAGTACGATCAGCAGCACCGTGTTCCACGAGACGACGACGATCTTGTTGGTCTTCCACGGGCGGCCAGCGTACTCCGGCAGGATCTCGTAGGCGACGGCTACCCCCAGGTACATCGCGAGATTGACCAGCGTATGCCCGAAGAAGAAAGTCAGGTTCTTCATCAACAGCGCGTCGCTGGCCTGGCCGGTCAAGAGTTCCAGGTAGAACAGTGCGAGCACGATCACCGCCGAGACCAGCGCGGCCACACCGGCAATCAGGCTGACCGTCGTGATCAGCACGGATGGAGGCAGCACCGGATCGGTCCGGCCGGCCAGGTAATGCCAGCCCAGCGCCTGGCCGAGGGAAAACCGGCGCGAGATCGCCCACAGCAGCCCCAGCGACCAGATGAACCAGGTGGCACCCAGCACCGTCAGCGACAGCAGGAAGGTGACCGCCGACCACAACGGCCATTCGCCCTTCAGCGGCAGCGGATACAGGAAATACCAGCCGGCGGCGAACCGCCCGAGCAGGACGCAGGCCAGAAGCAGCACGACGCCGAGGACCGTACCGGCGATGGCCAGGCGTCCGAGTGCCGGTGGCAGGGTCACGTGCCGCGACAGCACATCCGCAGCGCAGGCCATCGCCGCCACGTACCAGACTCCCACCATGCCGACGCCGTGCAGCGTCATCGCCGGGTAGAACCACGGCTGCAATGCACTGATTTCGCCGGCCTGGATCGAGCGCATGAGGATGCCCAGCAGGATCAGCACTGGGAACAGCAGGAAGGTGATCGCGATCCAGATGAGCAGCTGGGAACTTGCGGGACGAGTAGTCATGGGTTCGGATCTCCGTTCAATTCACGGTCAGGCGGACCTGCATCAGGTGGTGTCCCGCCGCGCAGTACTCGAGGCAGAACACCTTGTACTCACCGGGCGCCAGCGGCCGGAACAGCAGCCGGTTGAAGTAGCCCGGCATGGCCTGGGTCTGGGCGACGATCTGGCGATCCGGCCCGTACAGGCCGAAGCCGTGGTTGACGTCGAGGCTGGTCACCCGGAACTCGACCAGCTCGTCCTTCGTGAGCACGAGATTCGCCAGCGTCGGTACGATTCCGACCTCGGCCGTCGACACGATCGGTTCCTCTGAAAACAGGAAGTCGAACTGCCGCGCAGCGACGTAGACAACACGGGCCGGTTCCGCGCCGGCGCGGGCATAGGGCGCCTTCGGCAGTGTCAGGACCAGCAGCCCGGCCAGTGCCACGACCGCGATGACGAACAGGACGCGGCGGATCGAGTAGGCCCGGTGCACGTCGACCTCCACCGGATTGCGCGTGCTGAGCGCGACCCAGGTGAAGACCAGCACGATGACCGCTGATATGACCAGGAACAGCTGCAGCACCCGGGACTGCGGCCCGGCGAGCGCGGGGCGCGGCAGCTCGGTCACCGCCGCAGCGGGTGCCGCGGCAGCGGGGGCGGCGAGGGCCAGGTATTCGAGCAGCTGCCCGGCCTGCTCCTCGCTCAGGTTCAAGTTGGGCATTACGATCCGGTTGTAGCGCTCGTAGAGCCGCACGGCGACCGGATCGCCCGCGGCGATCATCCGGTCCGGACCGGTGACGAAGCTCAGTAGCCAGTCCCGTGGACGGCGCTCGTTGACCCCGGCCAGGTCGGGGCCGATGCGATCGCCCTCGCCGATCGTATGGCAGGCCGCGCACTGTCGCTCGTAGAGGAGCCGGCCCTCATCGCCTGCGGCAGCGGCGGCCGGCACGGGGCAGGCAAGGATGAACAGCAGGGCCAGACCTGAAGCGATGCGCATTAGCGGACTCCCCCGGCGACTTGTTCCGCATAGATGTACGGGGTAGCTCTTACACGCCGCTTACAAGCTGTGGCGACGACGCAACGCCGCGCGCCGTCTGCCTATTTTACTTGCGTTACGCAAGTGCTAGGATCCGCCACTGTTGGGATGTCGACCGGTAGCCAGGCCAGGCGTACGTGGCATTTCGCCGTGTGGCGGGCCGCTCCAAACTCGGAAGGGGAGTTCAATCATGCAGGCAGATTCAGCTCGTTCGCTTCGTCGCGCAGTGGCCCTGGTGCTGGCTGCCGCGGTCGCGGTGCCGGCGGCGTGGAGCCAGGCGGATGCGGGCCCGACGCTCGAGGAGATCATCGTCACGGCACAGAAGCGCGAGGAAACACTGCGGGAAGTACCGATTTCGGTCAATGCCATCTCCGGCGAAAAGATCGCCGAGGTCGGTATCGTCCGGCTCGATGACCTCAAGGCCTACGTACCCAACCTGCAGGTCACCGAGACCGGCATCGCCAACAACATCTATATCCGCGGCATCGGCTCGGGTCTCAACCAGGGCTTCGAGCAGTCGGTCAGCATCTACGCGGACGGCATCTACCGCGGGCGTGGCCACCAGTCGCGCATGCCCTTCCTGGATCTTGCGCGGGTCGAGGTGTTGCGCGGGCCGCAGCCGATCCTGTTCGGCAAGAACGCAATCGCTGGCGCGGTCAACCTGGTCAGCGCCAGGCCGACGCCGGAGTTCGAGGGATCCGTCCGGGCGATGTACGAGGTCGAGAACAGCGAGCAGGTGGCCGACCTCGTGCTTTCGGGCCCGGTGGCCGGCCCGCTCGGCGCCCGCCTGGCGGTGCGCTACCGTGAATCGGACGGCTACGTCAAGAACCTGACCCTGTCCCGGGATGAGCCGGCGCGTGACGAACTGGCCGGCCGGCTGACGCTCGAACTGGCACCGGACGAGGACTTCAGCGCCAGCCTGCGCCTGGAGGCCGGCAGTTTCGATGTCGTCGGACGGCAGGTCGAGGCCTTCGGCGAACTGCCGGCGGCACCCTATCTGCGGCCCCGCGACAATGTCGTCGTCAATCCGCCGATTCCGGGGCTGACCTACAGTCAGATTCTCCGCGCGGTCCTGGGCCGGGATCCGAGCGTGCTGAATACCAGCATCGACTACCAGCGTTCGTCCAACGGGGACTGGAGCTATCTGGACACCCGTGAAGCAGCCCTGACGATCAACTGGGGGGTCGGCGACGTGACCGTCACCTCGGTCACTGGCTACAGCAAGTATGAACTCGATGAGCTCTGCGACTGCGATTTCACCGGTGCCGACGTGTTCACCGCCGGTATTACCGAGGACTTCGATCAGTTCAGCCAGGAAATCCGCGTGGCCTCCGACACCGGCCAGCAGCTGGAATGGATCGCGGGTCTGTTCTACCAGACCTACGACCTGATCGAGACCGACTATGTCCACGTCCCGTCCAACAGCATCATCCCGGCCCTGTCGGCACTGAGCCCGGCCTACGCGGCCCTGCGTTTCTTCGCCGACACGGCCAATCCGCGGCTTTTCACGCAGAGCAGCGAGCTGTATGCGGTCTTCGCGCAGGGCAGCTGGAACGTCTCGGACTCGTTCCGGATCACCGCGGGCGGCCGCTGGTCGAGCGAGGACAAGGAGGGCGCTCGCTCGAACGACCTCACCGCAGGCCTCGGCGGGCCGTCGCTGCCGCCGGGGCTGATCGACGTGCTCTACGACAATTTCTTCGGGATTTCCCGGCACAGCGTCGAAGGCTCGCGCTCCGAGAGCAAGTTCACGCCGCTCGTGAACCTGCAGTACCGCTTTGGCGACGACTCGATGGCCTACCTGTCCTGGGCGCGCGGCAACAAGTCCGGTGGCTACGATGCGCGCTCCAACAAGTCGCCGGCGCAGGGCGGCACTTTCGAGTACGAGCCCGAAGAGGCCGATTCCTATGAGCTCGGCCTCAAGTGGGGTATCGGCCGTTCCGCCGAGCTGACTGCTGCCCTGTTCTACACCGACTACACGGACCTGCAGACCAGCGCCTTCGACGGGCGCCTCGGCTTCAACGTCGGCAACGGCAGCGCCGAAGTCCGCGGCCTCGAGCTCGAGGGTCGCTGGCAGGCCACCGACTCCCTGTACCTGTTCGGGTCCTTCGCCTATCTCGACTTCGAGTGGAGCAAGTACTTCGGACAGTGCTACTACAACCCGCCGCCGGCACTGGTCGTGCCGCCCAACTGCAATTACGAGGGCTCCACGAACCAGCTGAATCCGGAAATTACCGCGGTCATCGGTGCCGATTTCCGCCGGCCGCTGGGTGACGCGCTGGAGCTGCGTACCTCCCTCGACGTCAACTACACCGACAAGTTCCTGACCTCGCTGACGCTCGATCCGAATTCAGCGCAGAGCGGCTACGCCAAGGTGAATGCCCGCATCGCGCTGGCGTCCCAGTCGGGCCGCTGGGAGATGGCGCTGATCGGTCGCAACCTGACCGACGAGACGACGATCAGCTACTCCGGCGATACGCCGCTTGCTGGCTCGACCTTCGGTGCCCGCAGCTACTACGGCTTCACGGACCCGCCGCGCACGCTGGCGATCGAGGCGCTGCTGCGCTTCTGAAGCATCGTCCATCCGCAGTGGCAGGCAGCCGCCCCCGCACGGGGGCGGTTGCCGTTTCAGCGCCAGTCGAGCCGGAAGTGGCTGGCGCCGAGGGTCTGGAGCCGTTCGCGCAGCCTCCGCGTCGGTTCGGCGAGCGCCGGTATCTGCCGGTCGTGGACCTCGATGAAGGCCTGGTCAATGCGTTCCTGCCAGCCCGCGTCGAGCAGTTCGTTCAGCACCTCGACTTCGGCGCCCTCGATGTCCATCTTCAGCAGGCGCACGCGGCGATCACCGAGGCCGGCGAGGAAGTCGGTGAAGCGGATGCCGTCGACCAGGACATGCCGGTCAGCGCTCACGCTGCGCTTGGACCCAAGCAGTGACGAACCGACCGAGAAGTGCACCGGATCATCTTCGGCGTAGCGGTGCAGGTACAGCTTCACGGGCCCGGGCTCGGGACTGAGCGCCGCCTGGAAGGTCCGGACGTTCGGAAAGGCCGCAGTGCTGCGGACGAGGCATGCATACGCGTCCGGATTGGGCTCGAAGGCATAGACCTCGGCGCCGGCTTGTGCCATCGGCACGGTGAACCTGCCGACATTCGCGCCGCAGTCGATGGCGATGTCGCCGGGCCGCAGTGCCGCGACGCAGGCGTCGAAAGCCGTGAGCTCGGGACGGTGTTTCCGATCCCGGCGCCGACTGTCCCAGCGCCGCAGCCATGCCAGTGGATTCATGTGCGCGGCAGCTTAGCGCGGCGGCCGCGGAGTGTCGACGGCCGGGCCGCGGTCCCGGAAATGCGATTGCAGGCGCCGGATCGCGGAACGCAGGCCGATCCGCAGGCGGTTGCCGCGGTAGCGCCCCTTGCTCAGGTGCTGGATCCGGTACACGCCGGGAACGTCGATCGGTTCACCCTGGGAGCGCAGCAGCCAGCGGAAGGCGCGGTCCTCGCGCAGCTTGGGCCAATGGCGGGACGGACGCTGGTAGACCGGGAGGCCAGCGCAATAGCCGCAGGCACGTGCCACATCGCCATGCGTGACCTGCAGCGGGCCGGTCGCCCGGTCGCGCTGGCGCGCACTGAAGCGGGTCCGATCGATGTCGACGACGCGCGGCGGGCCGCGCGTAGCCTGCAGCAGCGGATCAGTCGGCTGCAGCAGCCCGGTGCAGTGTTCCACGCGCGGGAACACCAGCGTGTCGCGCCGCCCCTGCAGTGCCGCGGCGAGGCCATCGAGGCAGCCGGCGTGGAAAACGACATCGCAGTCGGTGAACCAGATCCAGTCGCAGCGCGTCGCGCGGGCCGCGAGGTTGCGGCCGATCGCGCGCCGGTACAGATGTCCCCGTTGCAGCACCCGCCAGTTCCAGCTCACGCCCGGTACGCGCAACGCGCCGAAGAAAGCGAGCAGCGCGACCGTGTCCTCGTCCTCGGCGGCGTGGAACACCGTGACCGTCACCTCGAGCCGGGTCGGCGGGTACAGGACCAGGGAACTGAGCTGATAGGCCAGCAGATGCGCATAGCGCCAGCAGTGGCTGACGATCTCGAGGCGCAAATGGCCGCTGCGGGCGGCGCGCTGCTCCGGGGGCGGCAGCTCCGGCAGGTACCAGCGCGCGGGCACCAGGCCGCCGGCCGCGAAGTGGAAGAACCACAGCTCGAGCCGCTCGCGCCAGCCGCGTTCGGGAACCTCTGGATCGGTCACGGTCTGCCTCCGGAGGTGATTCTCACACAGTGGCCAGCACCCGGCCATTGGGCTAGGCTATCGCCGCCACTGGAGACCGATGCATGGTGTTGCGCGCGCTGACCGCGGCCCTGGTGCGGCCCTTCGGATACACGACCGTGCGCACGCCACGGGGCTTCCGCATCTCCAGGCGCCACAGCCAGGAGCTCGTGTACCTGCACGACTACGCGGGCGGCTACGAGGAATACCGGGCCACCCAGGTGTTCCACAACCAGCGGAAGCTCGATGCGGTCTGGGCCGACGAGGGCACGCTGCAGGCGCTGGCTACGCACCTGCTGCAGCACCATCCTGAGCCGCGCGCCGGCATCTGCCATGGCGCCCGCAACGGCTACGAGGTGGAACTGCTCGGCCGCCTGACCGGCGCGAAGATGATCGGCACGGACATCGCCGAGACCGCTACCCGGTTTCCGAACATGGTCGTCTGGGACTTCCACCAGGACAATCCGGAGTGGCACGGGCGCTTCGATTTCGTCTATACCAATTCGCTCGACCAGGCGATGCAGCCGCAGCGGGCGCTGGCCGCGTGGGCCCGGCAGCTCGCACCAGGCGGGCACATCTACATCGAGCACACGATGCAGCACTCAGCCGCCGGTGCTTCCGAGATGGATCCCTTCGGCGCGCACCCGATGTGCATGCCCTACCTGTTCTTCCAGTGGGGCAGGGGGCTCTATCGGCTCGTCGACATCCTCGAGCCCGGTCCGAAGCGCAACAACCGCAAGCCGGTATGGATGTTCGTGCTGGAACGCGAGCCGGGGGCCTGAGATGGGCCTGCGCCGCAGCTATCTCGATTTCATCCAGGATTCGGTTGCGGCCACGCTCGGCAGCCTGCAGGGTCGGGAGATGCTGGAGCTCGGCAACCAGCGCATCGCGCGCCGCGAGGGCATTCGCGAGAGGACCGGCAAGGCCTGGTTCACGCAGCAGGGCGCCCGGCACACCTCGCTCGACTTCAATGGCAAGGACGGCGCGGTGGCGCTCGACCTGTCGCAGCGCATTGACCGTCCCGAATGGCGCGGGCACTTCGACCTCATCACGAATCCGGGCACGACCGAGCACGTTGAACCCCATGCAGCCCAGTATGAGTGCTTCGCCAACCTGCATGACTGGCTGAAGCCTGGTGGCATCGTGATCCACATCGTGCCCGGCATCGAGGAGCTCGAAAGCCGCGGGCGCTGGAAGAACCACTGCAACAACTACTATTCCGCGCGATTCTTCGCGGACCTGGCCGCCGCCAACGACTATGAACTGGTGGCCTCGACGGTGCTCAATGACCTGCGCGCGGCGTGCCTGCGCAAGCGCTCGGATCGACCCTTTGCGAGCGACCGGCAGGCGCTGCTGGCCGGGATCACCCGCCGCGAGGGTGGCATCGTCTACCACGGGATCGACGATCCCGAGCGCCGGCGGCCGGTGAATGTAGCGCGGCGATTCCTGCGCAAGCTGGGCTGGAGATAGGACTGGCCCGCGTTCAGGGCGCGCGCGGCGCCGGGGCGGCGACGCCGGCTGGATGGTACAGGCGGTCGCGATAGCTCCTGGCCGCCCACAGCAGGTGCGCCAGCGCATCGCGCTCGAGCTCCGGATCGTGCGCCGCCGGCAGCAGGCGACCGGCGACATAGCCGAAGGTTTCGGCGGGCAGCTGCGGCCGATGGACCGCGACGCGATCGCCGACCCGGAACGCGTTCGCGTCGCCGTACTGCATCATTGCGCGGCCAGGTGTTTCCTCCGGCAGCGCCAGCAGGTCCCGCCCGATCATCGGCTGCGGGGCGTCAAGGCCGAGCAGTCCGAGCAGCGTTGGCCCGAGGTCGATCTGGCTGGCGACCCGGCCGTAGTGCTGGTGCGGCACGCCCGGGCCGATGATCAGCGCCGGAACCTGGAACCGGGCCACGGGCACCAGATCTTCACCGAGCACACGCGCCGCGTGATCGGCGACGACCAGGAAGACCGTGTTGGCGAAGTAGGGCGCGGTACGAGCCAGCTCGAACAGCCGGCCGACTGCGTAGTCGGTGTACTTGACCGCGTTGTTCCGGGTGGCGGGGGGCTGCTCGTAGAGCTCGATGCGGCCCGCGGGAAACTCGAACGGGTCATGGTTCGAGGTCGACAGCAGCAGCGCGAAGAACGGGTGGTCGCCATGGGCCAGGAAGGTTTCGTGCGCCTTGGTGACCAGGTCCTCGTCGGAGACGCCCCAGGTGCCGAGCAGCACCGGATCACTGAAATCCCGCTGCTCGATGACGCGCTCGAAGCCATTCTGCAGCAGGAAGCGGCCCATGTTGTCGAAGTTGCTGACGCCGCCATAGATGAACTCGGTGGCGTAGCCCGCATCCCGCAGCAGCGCTCCCAGCGTGAAGAAATCACGCTGCGACTGCGGCAGCTTGAAAACGCTCGGGGCCGGCGTCGGCGGAAACCCGGTCACGATCGCCTCGAGGCCGCGGACCGTGCGCGTGCCGGTGGCGTACAGGTCCGTGAACCACAGGCCTTCGGCCGACAGCCGTTCCAGTTGTGGCGTCAGCGGCAGGCCGCCGAGGCTGCCGACGAATTCGGCGCCGACGCTTTCCAGCACGAGGATCACCAGGTTGGGCGGGCGGGCCGGGGCCGGCGCAGCTGCGGCCGGGGCCAGCCGGTAGCGGTCGATCCGGACCGCTACCTCCGCCGGATCCAGGTCGCCGTACAGCTGGGTCGCGTCCACCTCCTTGCGGCTCATGTAGATCGCATTGAACAGCGTGTAGGTCGAACTGACGGCGAGTTCGTTGGCCAGGTGATTGCTGCTGAACGTGGCGGTGCTCAGGTTGGCCGGGCGCGGTCCGAAACTCGAGCGCGCGCCGATGAACAGCAGGACGATGACCAGCGGGACGAGCATCAGGCGCCGGTGCCAGGGCCAGTCCGCTGCCGACATCCGCTGGCGCAGCAGTTGCCAGAAACCGGCTGCGGCCGCGAGGGACAGCAGCGGCACCAGCGCGAGCTGCAGCGGATAGCTCTGCGCCAGCATCGTGAATACTTCGCGCGGATAGCGCAGGTACTCGTAGTAGACGCGATCGGGGCGGTTGTCATACTCGGCGATGAACGCGGGCGTCGACAGTTCCATGTGGATCAGCAGCGCGGCGCTGAGCGCCAGCAGGGTGGCGGTCAGCCACTCCCGCAGCGCGCGGCCCGGCAGCAGCAGGTAGAGCAGGGCGGGGATCGCCAGCAGCTCGCAGAGCAGGATCGTGTCCATGCGCAAGCCGATCGCGAAGATCCGCCAGGGCGCGACCACGCCGGCGAGGCGCTCGTGGTACAGCAGCGTGAGGCCCGCGCGGGCGAGCGACAGCCAGGCGAGACCGAGCAACAGCGCCAGCAACAGCACGCCGGCCGGGCCGAGCCGGGACCAGCCGACGCGGATCCAGCCTGTTCCAGCCCGCGCGTTCATTCGCGGCGGCGGAGCGCCACCTCGGGAGCCTGGCGGCGGGCCAGGTTCTCCTGCAGGACCTCGGTACACTGCCGGACGCCGACGCGGCTGCCGGCCAGCGAACCATCCTGCTGGCGCAAGGCCAGCATCGCATCCTCGATCGCCGGTTGCGCCGCGAACAGGCAGGGCGTGCTGTAGATCACGATGCTCACCCCGGCATCGCGCAATTCGCTGAGCGTACAGACGGGCGACTTGCCGCCGGCGATCTGGTTGAAGCCGAACGGTTGCGCGACGCGGCTGCTGAGCGCACGGACGGTGTCGAGGCTCTTCAGGCCATCGACGAGGACCGCATCGGCGCCAGCCGCCGCGAACGCGAGCACCCGTCGCTCGATGTCATCGACATCGGTGGCGTCGGTGCGCGCGATCACGAACAGGTCGCGGCGCGTGGCCAGCACCATGCGCAGCTTCGCGATGTACTCGTCAAGTTCCATGATCTGCTTGCCGTCGAAGTGCCCGCAGCGGCGGGGGCGCTTCTGGTCCTCGAGGACCACGCCGGAAGCCCCGGATGCCTCCAGCACCGAGACGACGTGGCAGGCGACCTCGGCATCGCAGTAGCCGTCGTCGATGTCGACCAGCAGGTGGTGTTCCGGCAGCACGGTACGGATGCGCTGCACGAAGTTGACGATCTCCGACCAGGTGATGAAGCCGATGTCGGGCAGCCCGTAGTGACTCGCGGCAAAACCGAAGCCGCTGACGAACAGCGAATCGAAATGGCGCCCGGCGAGCGAGGCGGAAAAGACATCGTAGACGCCGATGCAAGGCAGGATGCCGCGCTCCTGCACGGCCCGGCGCATGCGGCTGCCGGGTGACTGATCTGCGCTCATGCGGGGCTCCGTCCGGCGGATTCGCCGATGACTTCCAGTATGCCGCCGATGGTCGCGAGGTCCTCGGGGGCGATGCCGCGGACCGCGAAATCGATGCCGTAGGTGGTCTCCAGCCAGGTGACGATCTGCAGGATGGCCAGCGAATCGATCAGTCCCGAGGCGACCAGCGGGTCGCCGTCCGCGAGGCGCTCGACCGGCAGGCCCGCCTTCTGGATGCTGCGCAGGAACCGCAGCAGTTCCTGGCGTTGCTGCTCGCGGGCGGCGCTCATGGACCGCTGATCCGCGCGAGCAGGGCGGGCAGGTCCAGCGCCGGCCGCCCCTCGCAGGCGGCCTTGACCGCGTCGCGATTGATCTTGCCCCGCGAGGTGCGCGGGATGGCCTCGAGCAGCCACCAGCGCGACGGCAGCTTGTGCTCGGCGAGCCGGGACTTCATCCACTCGTGCAGGCTGCCGATGGCCGCGTCACTGCCGTCGTTCAGCACCACCGCCATGCCAACGCCCTGTCCATAGATCGCATCATCGAGCGCGAACGCGCAGACGTCGGCGGCGGCGGCGTGCTGCTCGACGATGGCGTCGATGTCCGACGGATAGATCTTCATGCCGCCCTTGTTGATCTCGTCACGCTCGCGTCCACGCAGCAGCAGGCGACCCTGGTCGTCGAGACAGCCGATGTCCCCGGTCAGGAACCAGCCGCCGGCCACGGCGCGGGCGGTGAGATCGTCGCGCTGGAAATAGCCTTTCATCAGGGCTGGCGTGTTGAGCCACACGTAGCCGGACTCGCCGGGCTGGCACTCGAGGTCGGCGGCCGGCAGTTCCGTTGTCTGGTCGGTCCGCAGCACCTTGATGACGGCGCCCCAGCCCGTGCCGATCAGGCCATCCTCGGCCGGCACGTCGGCCTCTGCGAGTCCGGCGACCCAGCTGCCGGTCTCGGTGATGCCGTAGGCATTGCAGACCTGCCGGGTGCCGGTCCAGCGGCGGATCTCCTCCCAGGCCGCCGCCGACAAGGGCGCCGAGCCCACGTGAACGCGGCGCAGCGTGCCCTGCTGTGGCGGCCTGGCGAGCTTGAGCGCCAGCTTCCAGATCGCGGGCACCGAGGAAAGGAAGGTGATCCCGTGCTCGTCGATGAGGGCGCCGGCGCGCGCGACCAGATCCGGCCGGAATGGCGGGGTGATGTAGAGGTCGTGGCCCGATAGCCAGGGGAACAGGCTGTTGCAGATCAGGCCGTGCCCGAAATGGGTGGGCAGCATGCACAGCGTGCGCTCGAAGGCCGCATCGGGCAGGTGATCGCGCAGTCCCGTCCAGCGGGCCCGCAGGCTGCGGTGGGTATGCACGACACCCTTCGGATCGCCGGTGGAGCCCGAGGTGAACAGGATCAGCGCATCGCGGTCGAGCCGGATATCGCTGGCGCTGCCGGGCCCATCACCCGTATCGGTAGTCGGGATCGCGCGGAGCCCGGCGCTCGCGAGTGCCGCGAGGACCTCGGCCGGGGTTGCCTCGTCCGCGAGCGCCAGGCTTGGGGCGGCCGCGCGGACCAGGTTGTTCACTTCGAAGGCGGTCAGCCGGGCGTCGACCGGCACGGCGCAGGCCCCGATGCGCCAGATCGCCAGCAGCTCGGCAAAGAACTCCAGTCGGTTGCCGAACACCAGGAAGACGCGGTCACCGGCTGCCACGCCCAGGTCCCGCAGCCGGCCGACGCGGAGCCCGACCTCGCTCTGCACGTCCTCACGCGACCAGCGCCGGCCGCTGAACGGCTCGACCAGGCAACCGACCTTGAGCTGCATCAGCATGATCGCGGACCGCCCGTCAGCCGATCCCGACCAGGCCGGTTACGAAGTCCACGCGGTCGGCGAAGGAGGCCTCGCCGCGGTGCCAGACGTGGATCACGGAGAAGAAGGTCCAGACACCGAGGATCGCGACCGCTCGCCGCGGACGGCTGCGCGGCGCAGTGGCGCCGGGCCGGAGCTGCTGGCGTCGCATCGACAGGTAGATTCCGGTCGCGAGCAGGAAACAATAGATCAGGCGCGGGTTGAACATTGCCGCCAGTGCCATCCAGTCGCCGCGCACCAGCGGTGCAGACTTGATTACATGATAATACAGGTTGCCGAAGAACGCCGCTGCGAACACCGCCGCAAGCAGCCGCAGCCGCGGGCTCTGGCGGAACCAGCGGGTGAAGGTCGGCAGGAAGAAGGTATTGACCAGCAGTTCCTTGAAATAGAAATAGTAGCGATTCCAGAAGTCGACGATGGTCTCGGCCAGCAGCGGCTTGTAGGTGTTGCGGAACACGTTGAAGCCGAACAACCGCAGGCAGCCGACGATGACGTGACCATTCGCGCCCATGCGCAGGACCAGCCGGAACAGCTCGAAGTACAGTGCGGCCCAGCCAGTCCAGATCGGGTGCGCGCCGCGTGGCGCCAGCAGATGTGCATCGAGAGTCGGGATGCCGAGGGTGATACCGCCGAGCGCGCGGCGGATACCGTTGTCCTCGCCGAACACCAGGCCTTCGATGAGGTCCTTGCCGATCGCGCAGGCGAGCGCGAGTACGAAGAGCTTGAGACCTGCGAGCTGCGAGCGCGCCAGCGCCTCGACATCCTGCGCCTCGACGCCCTTCAGGTAGTCATGGCCCTTGCCGTACGGCGTGTCCGTGCCGCCCCAGGTCGGCCACAGGTAGATCAGGTGATCCCTCAGGCGGGTACCGGTGAGCCGCCCGCGCTGGGCCGCCAGCAGCAGGTAGCCGAGACGCCAGAGCAGGAACGGCAGCGCCACTGCGCAGCCGACGAGCACGCCCCGCACCGGCGGCTGCGCCGGCTGCGTCGTCCAGAGCACGAGCAGCAGCAGCCAGAAGCCGCCATGCAGGCAGAGCAGGGGATGTCGCTGCACCAGGGCCGGCAGGGACCGGAACTGCCGCGCTGCGCGATACCAGCCCCACAGCCAGGTGGCCAGCAGCAGCACGACGAGCAGCCCTTCCAGCATCCCAGGTTCGAAGCCGAAGGTCGGCCCGGCCTTGCGCAGATCCATCACCGGCCGCGTCACCGCGACGATGACGGAACCGGCCACCAGCAAGGTCCGCCGCCGGGTTGGTTGCAGCCATTCGAGAACCGGACCGCAGCGGCGAATCCACCAGGCGATGACCCGAGGCTGCCGGTGGAAGTGGCGGAGTTCGTCCCAGGTCAAGCGAGGACCCCCGGGACCTCTCGGCTGAAACACATGCTATTTCGCATAATGTATAGCAAGAGCAAATCAGCCGGCCGCCGCCAGCGCCAGCCAGGACGACCCACGGCGGCAGCGCCAGCGGATCCGGTACGGCCGAAATCCTCGATCTTTTCCCGGCATCAGCAAGATCCTTTCCGAAGGTCGCGGGCGCCGGCTACGCCGGCCCCGCCGCGCCCTCGAGAGTGTTTGGCGAGTGGCGCTGCAGTGTACTGGCGCGTCGCAGAGCGGCCAAGGCCGCAGCGGCAGCAGGGCAGGGCAGAGCTTCGGGCAGACGGCGCCAAAGGCGCCTCGCTGCCGCACGGCTGCCGTTACGTCGTCAACCGTGGTCAAGCCGCAGGCTCAGCCAAGCGCCCCGCCGGGTATTGTCTCAGCCGAACTTGGCGGTTGTTCTTCAATTGTATTCGCAGGAGAAGATTGCTCAACTTGCGCACTAGGGCTTGGCTCGCGCCTAATAACTCGCACGGAAATACCGGGAACACTAGGAAACTCTTCGGGTTCAATTAAGTGGTCCAGTAGCCTCACGCGAAACTGATGGGTTTCTCCGAAGGCATCGCGAAACCTCACGGCCAAAGATGCGTTCTTATCTTTCTTGACGATGTCGGTGAATCTTTCGTCTGGAAACCAAACATTCAGGAATCCGCTGACAATACCGCCAGTAGGAATTGGCGTAAAGGTCCTATTCCTAATTGATTCGGACTCCAAGACTTCCAACGACACCTGACGCTTATCTGGCGCCTTGAAGCGATAAAGCATGCTCGGGCGGCTGCGTATTCTGACCTCGAATTTGCTGCTAACTGGGGCGACTGCCCAGTCCGTTAGGGACGATGGCTGTCCACGGTTGGAAACCGTCAGAAAGATAAGGGCTTCGCTGCTGCCACCAGTGTCTTGAAATTCAACAGGCTTGGTCGCCGTGTGGCCGACCTGGAATCTTGGCAAATAGAAGCTCTTTGCAATCTGCCGCGCCTCATTTCTTTGTCGCCAGGGCGCGCTGATCGTCGCGACGCACCAAGCGAGAAACGCCAGCCCCAAGATAGACAGCAGGGCCGCCGTGGCGTCTTGCTTCACGAGGCCGACGCCCCAACCGAGGACCAATTCGGCCACCCAAAATTGCCACCGGCCCAACCAGTCTTTTGTGTCGGACCAGCCCCGTTCCAGCCAGTTCTCGGAGAGCACTCGCTCTCGTTCCTCTGGACTAAGCAGATGAGGCTTTAGCATGTGCTACCCCCGGAACCGGGGATCATACACATTCCGTTCCGCTGCGCCTCAGACTGAGACACTACCCCCCGCCGCTCAGGCTTGCAGCCGTTCCAGCAGCTGGTAGTACCGCGCCCGATCCTGACCGTCGGAGGACGAGCGCGCGAGCTCGGCCGCGAATTGCAGAATCATGCTGTACCCACCGATCTGTGAGGCGCTCAGAGCCTCTCCAGCAGGATCAACCAAGGCGCCCTTGCGAACCCTGAACCCACGGAACTGTGGCGTGAGGACCTGCTCATTGGCGTACAGAGCGAAGAGCTTCAAGGCCTGCCGGGTCGGCTTCCTCCGGCCTTCCTTCCAGCCTCGAGCTGTCGCAACGGACACCGCGCACCACTGGGCGACCAGCTCGGCAGGGTATCCGTAGAAAATTGAAAGCGGGCGCGAATCGGACAAACGGGTTCCCATCGTGCCGTTTCCTTGAAACAGCGCGTTATGGGAGGCCGCTTCCTCGCCGGTTGCCCTGGGCGATCCTGAGCAAGCCCCACCGTTGTCCCCAGCGTGCATTGCAACGCCGGTGGCCCGTTGTGCGGTGTCAGCCTGGAATGCAACGGCTCTGGCGGTTCCCGCGTACTGTCGGCTCCGGTTCGCCCCAATGGGGATTTGCCCCGGCGCCTTCTTCGGGCCTGCGGCCGCTCTTCCAGCTACGCCGTCACGATAGCATCGGGCCGCCGAGTCCTTCAACCGCGCCTTCTTGCCTCGCACGCGGCCCCCGGGCGCCTCAGTTCGAAAGGTTCGCTATCGGCGGGGGGAGCCTTTCACGCAGGACATAGGCGTCATATCGGGCGCACAGGTCACGGAAGACCATATGCGCATGCATGACGACGATCAGCCGCCGCCGGAGCCCGTCCGGCAGCTGCCGGAATTCCTCCGGCTTCGCCTCATCGACAAGGCGATCCAGCCCCACCATGAGGGCCACGAATTCCTCGGTCACTTCCTGCTCCTGATCCGCTCTCACGTACATTTCCATTCCCTCCGGACAAAGCTGTCCCATCAAGCAACGAGGACAGCTTTGTCCCCGCAGCTCTGTTCCGGCGGGACGCCGGACCCTGGCTTCCCCGGTGTGAATTTCAACGGCCCGGGGCGAGACGTTGCCGTCCCGGACTTCCCAACATGGGTTAGGAAGACGATCTAACTCTATGGAGAGGATCGAGTTACTGGGGCCTCAGGAGCGAGGCTAGGACCGCAGTAGAAGCTGACGGAACTCGATCAAGCGACCCCAGCGGGGCCAAGTATGCTACTTCGCATAATGTATATTATGTTAACTCGCGTAGATCCGTCTGCAGGTCGCCGGCCAGGTGTGGCCGTTGCCCCTCCCGGTCCTTCAGCACGAACACGTGGCGATCGTCCCGGCGCCAATGCTCCAGCCGGGCCTGGCCGGGCAGGAACAACGGCAGCTTGAACTCCACGGCAACCCGCAGCGGCGCGGATTGCGTCTCCGGCCCGAGCGCCGCGAGCGAGCGCGCCATCGACCACATCCCGTGCGCTACCGCTGCATTGAAACCGAAGCGCCGTGCGGTGTAGTCGCCAATGTGGATCGGATTGAGGTCTCCCGACAGCAGCCCGTAGCGTCTCCCGACGGCTGCCGGGGCCTCGATTTCGGCTGCGCTTACGAGGTCGCCGGACGCCGGTTTCTCGTAGCGCAGCGTCTGGCGGGCACTGCGTGCGGCGCCGGCGGAATTGGCAGGCCGGCGTGCCAGCGCCACGACCTTTTCCTGCCAGACCACGCCATCGCGGTCCGAGAGTTCGCTCCAGACGTCGAACTCATGGCCGCGGTCCGCATTGCGGAAACCCTCGACCCAGCTGTGCATCTGGTACCGGCCGCTCGCGGGTAATGGACGTTTCTGGTGAATCTCGGTCGCGACGTGGACCAGACCCATCAGCCGAACCGGGAACGCCCGAGCGGTCAGGATCGCGACGAACAGCGGCATCGCCAGCACATGCGGATAGGTCAGCGGCAGCAGCCCATCGTCCGCGAACCCGCAGACCTCGCGATAGCGCCGCAGGTGACCCGCGCTGGGTTCGATGGATTCGGCGCTGGCCTGCAGGCGCGGCACCGTCTGGCCCTCGGGAATCAGGCTCTCGCGCTGGCCGAAAATAGCCCGCGGGTAAAAGCGGAACGCGCTTGGCAGGCGCCGGAATCGGTAGTCGACGAGGGCGCGGCCCATGCTGTGCCCTCCGGGCGCTGGACTAGGGAACAATGCGGTCGATCGTCAATACCATGGGACCGGCCACAGCCGGATCATAGCCGACCTCGCCGAACAGGTCGCCACTGGCCGCCGCCGGCTGGCCGGAGCGCGAGATCCGCGCGGTGAGCTGCAGTCGCTCCTGGTCCCTGAGCGACGTCCCGGGCAGCATTGCATTCGCGTCCGTCAACTCCAGTTGGCGTGGCCAGTTGCCGAGCTCGTAGCGGGCCACAGCGAGCGGCGGGCCGGTCGCGGCGGTCCGCGCGATCAGGTACAGGGCGCCGCTCGCCGGCACACGATCCACCAGGGCGGGCGCCAGTTCGATGCGTACGGCGATCCCCTCGCCGCG
>SCUD01000068.1 GCA_004297335.1 Gammaproteobacteria bacterium | reverse complement strand
CGCACCAGCGAGGATCAGCGCGCGACAGCCGACCTTGCCGAGCGCGTGCTCGAGCTCGGCGAGCCGGTAGGCCGGATTGATGTTGACCAGGATCAGCCCGGCCTTCGCGGTCGCGAACTGAGTCAGCACCCACTCGGCGCAGTTGGGTGACCAGATGCCGACGCGCTCGCCGCGCTCGAGGCCCTGCGCCAGCAGGCCCCGGGCCAGTTCATCGATACGCGCGGCGAATTCCCGGTAGCTCAGGCGGATACCCTGGTGAGGAACGATCAGAGCCGGGCGATCCGGGTGGCGCGTGGCCGTCTCGTCGAGCAGGTCGCCAACAGTCTGGAAGCGCAGCGGCTGCTCGCAGCACGCGGAGAGATAGGAGAGCGCTGCGTTCATCTCAGGACTTCGGGTGCTGCGCCGCCATCACGGGCAGGTGGTTGCGGATCAGCAGCAGGCTGGCGCAGGCCAGCACCATCGCCAGGCCGATGCCGCCGAAGAAGCCCTGGCTGCCGCCGAGGGAGAGCAGCATCGCGCCGCCGAAGGAGCTCAGGATGCCGCCGAGCCTGCCGAAACCCAGCGCCCAGCCGACTCCGGAGGACCGGCAGGCGGTCGGATAGATGTGCGCCACTACCGCGTACATGCCGATCTGCACCGCGTTGATCGCGAGTCCGGCGATGGCGACTCCCGCCAGCAACGACGGCAGCAGCGCCTGCGAGGCCTCGCCGCCGAGCGGCAGCCGCGCCAGCCACCAGAGCGCCGCGGCAGCGATCAGTGCCATCGCGGCCAGCGGCCAGCGCGAGCCGTAGCGGGCGATGATCCAGGCATTCGCCACGGCGCCGATGACCCCGGCCAGGTTGAAGACGAAGCTCGCCCGCACCGCGGTCGCGATGTCGAGGTCGACCGAGGTCAGCACCACGGCGATCCAGTTGAAGAACGCATAGACCGCGAAGATGTTGGTCAGGAACACCAGCCAGGCGGCAATCGTGTCGCGGGCGAAGCTGCGCGAGAACAGCGTGCGCAGTCCCGCGGATTGCTCCTCGGCCGGCGACGCCAGTACGAACTGCTCATCACCCTTCCAGCTCTGGCCCGGGAAGATCCGGCCCAGCAGGCTCGCGAGATCCCGGTGACGGTCCGGGCGCGTCGCCAGGAAACGCGCCGATTCGGGCAGCACGAAGTACATCCACACTGCCATGCCGAGGGGCAGCATCGCGCCGACGACAAACAGCACCCGCCAGCCGAAGGTCGGCACGATCTCGGCCGCGATCGCCGCGCCGATCATGCCACCGATCGGTACGCCGACGATGGTTGCGGCGATCGCCTGGCTGCGCCAGCGTGGTGGTGCGAACTCGGCCATCAGCGCCGTGGCATTCGGCAGCGTGCCGCCGAGGCCGATACCGGTGAGCAACCGCCAGAAGGTCAGCGCCTCGAGACTGTGGGCCATCGCCGCGGCGAGCGTCGCGGCACCGACCACGGCCATGCTGACGATCAGGGTCGGGCGGCGGCCCCAGCGGTCGCCGGCCGAGCCGCCGGCGAATGCGCCTAGGGCCATGCCGAGCAGCGCGGCGGCCAGCACCGGTCCGAGGGCCTTGCGCTCGATGCCGAACTCCTGGGTCAGCGCCGGCGCGGCGAAACCGATGATCTGGATGTCGAATCCGTCCAGCACCAGGATGGTGACGGCGCAGATCGTGACCAGCAGTGGCAGTCCCTGGAAACGCACCCCATCGAGCACGCTGTCGACGTTGACGACCGGGCGGGTCGGTGTCATGGATAATGCTCCAGCCGGTCGGGGACAGTGACAGTCCGCATCAATCGCCCATGTCGCGCTGGTAGGCGCCGGGCGTGATGCCGAAGGTGCGCTTGAAATGCCGGGTGAGATGGCTCTGGTCGGTGAAACCGGTGGCCGCGGCGACGGTGCACAGCGACTGATGGCGGTCCATCATGCGGCGTGCGCGCTCGAGACGGCGCGCAATCAGGTACTGGTGCGGCGGTATGCCGGTGGCGGTCTTGAACAGCGAGATCAGGTAGCGCTCGTGCAGGTGCACGGCATCAGCGAGCTCGGCGACCGGCACCTCCTGCTCATAGGCATCATCGAGCATCCGGCGGATCTGGTGCACCGCCGGATGCCCGGCTTCGTCCGGCGCTGGCATCAGCGTGGTACCCGTATCGCTGACCAGGTATCCGGCCAGCATGTCGGCGAGTGCCTCGATCTGCTCGCCGGCAGACGTGGCCTGCTGCATACGATCGGCGAGGGTATCCAGCAGCGGGCGCACGGCGGCACGCGTCGCGACGACCGGCAGCCGGGCCAGATCGAGGCCACGACAGGCCGCGATTGAGGGCAGCAGTTCAGCAGGCAGGTGCAGGGTCACGAAGCTGATCGGCAGGCCGTGCCGTGCGCCGCCGGCATGTGGCTCGCGGGGCGCCACCAGAAAACCACTGCCGCAGGCCAGGTCCCAGTGACGATCGCGATAGGCGACATGAGCCGTGCCCGACATCACCCAGGTGATCTCGAGCGGATCATGGACGTGATGGCGGTAGTAATGCGTGTGCGGGCTGCGCGTCGTGAACTCGAGGCCCGGAAAGAACGCCGAGGTCCAGTGCAGGAAGGCGCCGGCCGTCCCCTGGTCGGCAGGGTTCTCAGCCAGCTCGTCCTCCTGCTGCATCTGCATCATCCAGCCCCCCCCGGCGGCGTCCCCGTCATCGGCCGGGTCCGAGAATCGTACAAGAAGATCCCCGGCCCCGACTCTACCGTATCCTAATGCAGAACCCCTCGTCCCGTACAAGTCCGGGCCCGGACCCCGAGCCGCAGACCAAGAACCTGCTCGAGCGCATGCAGGCAAGCGGGATGCCGGCCCTGTGTGACCTGCCGGTCGGCCAGGCGCGGGCGATGCTGGCGGAGTTGTCCAGCCGCTCGGACATCGAGTTCATCGAACTGCCGGAAGTCTGCGACGAGCGGGTGCCGGTCAGTGGAGGTTCCATCGGGGTCCGTGTGTACCGGCCGCGCCCGCCCGGCACCCTGCTGCCGGTCGTCATCCTGTACCACGGCGGCGGTTTCATCATCGGCGACCTGGATACGCATGACCGGATGGCGCGCTACTACGCCCGCGAGGCCGATGCGGTCGTCGTCAGCGTCGGCTACCGGCTCGCGCCGGAGCACCGCTTCCCGACTGGCGTCGAGGACTGCTATGCCGCGCTCGGCTGGATCGTGGCCCAGGCCGGCCGTCTCGGCGTCGATGCCAGGCGCATCGCCGTCACCGGGGACAGCGCCGGCGGCAACCTGAGTGCGGTCGTCTGCCTGCTGGCGCGGGATCGCGGCGGTCCGTCGATCCGCTTCCAGGCGCTCGCATATCCGGTCGTGGATCTCACGGTCCGGGCGGACTGGCCGTCGCGCCGCGACTTTGCCGCGGGCTACTTCCTGACGGCCCGCGACATGGACTGGGTCACCAGCCACTATTTCGACGATGCGCCGGTGCAGAGCCGGGATCCGCGTGCCTCGCCGCTGCTCGCCGCCAGCCTGGAAGGGCTGCCGCCGGCACTGGTCGTCACCGCCGGCTTCGACCCGTTGTGCGACGAGGGTCGTGCTTATGCGGAGCGCCTCGCGGCGAGTGGCGTCGCAACCGAGCACCGCTGCTTCGCGGGCACGATCCATGGATTCCTGTCTTTCGCAGGTGTCCTGGATGCCGGCCGCGAGGGACTCGCGCTGGTCGCGGAGCGAATGCGCAGCGCGCTGCATGACCAGGCCTGAGCGGCTGGGCCCGACCGATCACGACTGAGAGAAGGAAACTCCGATGAGCGACACCGTATCGAGCGTGCTGCTGAAGATCCTCCGCAAGCACGGTATCCGCCACATCTTTGGCCTGCCGGCCGCGCAGCTCGGGCTGGTGATGGACGGTGCGGGCAAGGATCCGTGGTTCACGTACATGACCACGCGCCACGAGGAGGCCGCCGGCCACATGGCCCATGCGGTCGCGAAGACCACCGACTCGATGGCAGCGTGCTTCGGCACGGTAGGGCCGGGCTGCACCAACATGGTGCCGGGCGTTGCAGCAGCCTGGGCGGACAACATCCCGTTGCTGGCGCTGACGCCGGACAACCAGTCGTGGCTGATCGAGCCGAACCGCGACCTGCTGCAGAACGCCCAGCAGCTGAAGCTCTACAGCGCGATCACCAAGTGGAACGCGACGATCCGCCAGCCGCAGCGGGCGCCGGAGCTGATCGAGCGGGCACTGCACCTGGCACGCAGCGGCCGGCCGGGACCAGTGCACCTCGACATTCCCTGCGACATCGGCTCGGCCCCGTGCGAGCACGACCTCGACAGCATTCCGACCATCGAGGTGCCGCGGCCGGCGCCGCCACCGGCGCAGCTGGCGCGGCTGGTGGACCTGCTGCGCGCCGCGCGCCGGCCGGTGCTGGTTGCTGGCGGCGGCGTCGCGCGTTCAGGTGCCACCGACCAGTTCCGCGAGCTGGTCCGCCGCACCGGCTTCGCCGCCGTAACCACCTGCAATGGCTTCGGCATCGTCCCGGCCGATGCGCCGTCCTACCTGGGCGGCGCCGGTGTGCTCGGCGGCTACGGCCTGGTACGCGCGCTGCAGGAGGCCGACCTGATCGTCGGCTTCGGCTGCAAGTTCTCGAGCTTCATGCCGGTCAACAAGCCGCCGACCTATCCGGTGCCGGCCGGGCAGAAGATCGTGCAGGTCGACATCGACGACGACGCGCTGGGCCGCAACGTGCCGCTGGCGCTCGGCGTTGTCGCCGACGCGCGCAGCTGCCTCGAGGCGCTCAACGAAGCCCTGGGCCGGGGTGGCGGGCCGGCCGACGGCGCCTGGCTGAAGGCGATGCTGGCCGAGAAACAGCGCTACCGCGCTGAGCTCGATGCGATCGCCGACGCGAAGTTCACGCCGGGCACGCAGCTGATGAACGAGGCGGCGCTGGCGCGCACGATCGCGCAGCTGGTGCCGCAGGACGCGATCCTGGTGTTCGACGGCGGCCAGGCGATGGAGTGGTCACACAGCTTCCTGCATCCGAGCCATCCGCAGCGCTTCGTCTTCAATCCGGGAATGGGGCACCTGGGCATGGGCCAGCCGTTCGCCAACGGCGCCAAGGCTGCGCACCCGGAGTTGCCGGTGATCCTGATCACCGGTGATGGCGGCATGGGCTGCACGATCCAGGAGCTAGAAACCGCAGCGCGCTACAACCTGCAGACCATCACGATCGTCATGAACGACTCGTTCTGGGGCATGTACCGGCCGCTCGGCGAAATGCTCGAAAACCGCAATTTCGGTGTCCGCCTTACCCAGGTGGACTTCGCCCAGGTGGCTCAGGGCTTCGGCTGCCACGGCGAGCGCGTCACGCGGCTCGAGGAGCTGCCGGCGGCGTTCCAGCGCGCGCGCGAGGCGGGGCGCCCGGCGGTCCTCGACGTGGTCTGCGACTTCACGCCGCATCCGATGGATGCGTTCTGGGTGCAGGTCGTGATGGCCGGCATCAACTTCGCGCCGGCCGCTGGATAAGGCAAGGAGTAGCAATGCGTACCAGCCTGTTGATCGGTCTGGGTGCCGCAATCTGTGGCGGGCTCGCGCTGGCTGATGAAGCTCCGCGCAAGGAAGTGTTCTACATGGAGTTGCCGGTCGACGGCATCGCCATCACCCATCATGGCAAGCACCTGCTGGCGAGCGGGCCAGCCGGCATCGGTCACCTGACGGAGCCCGCGATCCAGAACGGCCTGCTGCTGATCGCCAAGCTCAGGAATGAGCAGGGCGAGATCGTCGGCACGGCGAGCGAGGCGGAGTGGTTCCCGAATCTCGAGGACATGACGGTGCCCTGGCACGCCACCTGGACGATCATGATCCCCGGGCGCGGGCACGTGGTCGGCTATGAACTGGAGAAGGTGACGCCGGCCTCCGGCCAGGTCTTCGCGCAGGTTGCCGCCGGCCAGGAATGGAACGGCGAGTTCTACGAGCAGGTCGCGGTGGGTCCTTTGCCTTCGGGCGACGGCATCATCCTGGGCGGATCCGGAGAGTTCGCCGGTGCGACCGGGACGCTCACGGAGTGGGCGAGGCTCCATCGCATGACCCCGGACGGTGTGATGTACGGGCGCATCGAACTGCATGTGACATGGACGCCGGCCAGCCCCTGATCCCGGCTCGCCTGAGTTTTGTCCAACACTTCCCGGTCCGCCCGGCTTAGGATCGGGCGACCTCATGGAGAATCCCGAAATGCCGTATCATTTTCGCAACAATCGTCGTGGATCGGTGACAGTTGCGGCAGCAACGCTGGCCGTGCTGAGTGGTGGCGGGGCGACGGCCGCCGAACTCGATGAGGTCCTCGTCACCGCCCGCAAGGTGGCTGAGTCCATGCAGGAGGCACCGGTCGCGGTCTCCGTGCTGAGCGGCGATGAACTCGCCGCCCGCAGCGTCAGCCAGCTGAATGACGTCCAGCGCTACGCGCCGAACCTGACCTTCTTCCCGAGCGGCATCATGGGCGAGAGCTCGGGCCAGGTGTACATCCGCGGCGTCGGCCAGTTCGACTATTTCGTGACCGCGGATCCGGGCGTCGGCATCTACGTGGATGGTGTCTATCTCGGCCGCAGCCTCGGCAACTTGCTCGACATCGTCGATGTCGAGCGCATCGAGGTGCTGCGCGGCCCGCAGGGCACGCTGTACGGCAAGAACACCATCGGTGGCGCGATCAACGTGATCTCGAGCCGCCCGACCGATGACTTCGCCGGCTTCTTTGACATCAAGACCGGCAGCTACGGCCGGCTGAATGCACGAGCCAACCTGTCGCTGCCGATCCAGCCAGGGGTGCTCGCGGCCAAGCTGGCCGCCGGCACGCGCAATGCGAGTGGCTTCGGCGACCGGCCGTTGGTCGGCGACCGGATGGGTGGTGAAGGCACTGACGCCCTGCAGGCCCAGCTGCGCTGGACCCCGGGCGGCGACTTCGAGGCCCTTCTCTCTGCGGACTACACGCACGTGAACTCGAATCTCAGCGTGAATCACGTCGAGGTCTTTGGCAGCCCGCCGCTCGTCCAGCTGCACAACGCGCTCGCGGTTCCGCTGCGGCCCTTCCACACCGTGGACATGGGTCCCTACGGAGACCAGTACTTCTCGACGGATCCGTATGACAGCAACGGCACCGGCAGCAATGCGATGGACATCGAGATCTGGGGTGTCTCGCTGGTGCTCGACTGGACGATCGGGCCGGTCGCGGTCAAGTCGATCACGGCCTACCGTAACCTGGACCAGCTGATCGGCATCGATCCGGACGGGTCCCCGGAACCGTTCATCGACGAGACCGACCGCATCGACCAGAAGCAGCTCAGCCAGGAGCTGCAGTTCAGCGGGCAGGCCATCGGCGAGCGCCTGAAGTGGGTGGCCGGCCTCTATTACATGCAGGAGGAGTCGGTCTCGGACGTGACCAGTTTCGTGGCCTCGGATCTGTTCCCGGCTTTTGAGCAACTGCCGATGCCGATGATCGGGCCGTTCGGCGGAGCCGGCAACCTGGCAAACGTGACTTTCGACCTCGACCAGTTCAACTACATGACGCAGGACACCGACAGCTACGCGGCCTACGCGCAGAGCACCTTCGCGTTCAACGACCGCTGGAGCGGGACGCTCGGCATGCGCTACACGCGCGATGAAAAGGACTTTTTCGTCCAGTCGCTGCGCATGCGCACACCGGTGCCGTTGCTGCCGCCCAGTACGCAGAGCGACAGCTGGTCCGACACCTCACTGCGCGCCGGTCTCGACTTCCAGGCAACCGACGATGTGCTGCTGTACCTGTCGGTCGCGGAAGGCTTCAAGAGTGGCGGCTTCAACGGCCGGGCGCGCAACGTCGGCGAACTCGAGGGCTACGACCCGGAGACCATCCTCGCCTACGAGATCGGCATGAAGTCGGAGTGGCTGGACCGCCGCCTGCGGCTGAATGCCGCTGCGTTCTTCAGCGACTACCAGGACGTGCAGCTCACCGAACAGCATCTCGACGAGACCACGGGCTCGCAGACGATCGTGACCCAGAACGCCGGTGACGCGGAGATCAAGGGTTTCGAGCTGGAGCTCGACGCGCGTCCGGTTCCCCAGCTGCGCCTGAACGCCGCACTCGGTTATGTCGATGCCAAGTACACGCGGATCAGCGCAGCAGCGGCAAGCACCGGGCTCACACTGCAGCACAAGCTGATCGGTACGCCGGAATGGACGGCCTCCGCCGGCGCCGAGTACACGATCCCGGCCAGCGAGCGCGGCGAGGTGGTCCTGCGCGCCGACTACAGCTATCGGGCGAAGACCTACTTCCAGCTGATGAACGATGAAAGCATCGCCCAGCCCGGCTACGGACTCCTCAACCTCCGCGCCGCGTTCAACAGCGCTGACGGGGCCTGGACCATCGCGACGGGCCTGACCAATGCGACCGACAAGGTCTACCGCGCGTCCGGCGTCAGCGTGCTCGATTCGCTAGGCTTCACGGTCGGCTATTACGGCCGTCCGCGCGAGTGGTTCCTGCAGGGCACCTTCCGCTATTAGGTGCCGGTGTTGCGTTATTCGCTTACGGCCGCGCTCGGCTTTGGTGCCGGCGCGGCCCTGGCGCTGATCGGGCTTGCTGCCCTGCCGCTCGTGAAGCTGGTAACGATCCCGGCTCTCACCGAGGATGCGGCAGCCGGGATCCGCGAGCAGTGGACCGTACGTGATGGCGATCTCCTCGCCGTGACGACCGGCCCGCAGGGCCTGGACACGGCCCGGCCCGCCGGCATCGGCCCGCTCACCGAGCCGCGCCTTGCTGCCACCGAGGCGGCGACGATGAAGCTGCGGAACAGCGCTGGCGACGTGATCGGCATCGCCAGTCGCCTGGTCGGGCCTCTGGGCGAGGGCCGTGCCGCACTGTGGACTTTCGTACTCGGACCACGGGGCACGCTGGCGGCGGAGCTCGCGCAGGCGGACATGGACGGACACGGCCGGCTGGTCGGCGGCACCGTGGAATTCCAGTCCGTACAGGGCCAGTTCAGCGAAACGCCGCACCCGGAGCCGGGACTGCGCTACCGGCTCGAACTGGTGCGCGAGCGATGAAGCGTGGCCTCCTGCAGGGCCTCGCAGCTCTGGGCGGCCTCGTGCTCGGTGCGCTGACGGTCATTGTCGGCCTGTATCTCTTTCCGTTCGGGCATCTGGATCGCACGGCGCGCATGCTGCCGCAGTTTCCGGAGTCCGCTCTGGACCTGTGGCTGGTGCTCGAGGGTCACGTCGACGGCAGCGGCACCGTGCGGGCCATCACGACGGGCGGCGGTCCGTTTGCGCCAACGCCGGCCGGTATCCCGCTGCTGGAGGAACCGGCGATCCGCGACGGTCTCGCGCTGACGACGACTGTGCATGACGGCCGTGGCGAGGTCATCGGCGTCGCTACCGAGCTCGAATCCGGGCACCCGGGCAGCAGTCTGCTGCGTGGCCGGATCATGACCCACACGACCTGGTCGGCGTTCGTGCCCGGCCGCGGCGGCATCGTGCTCTACCAGGTCGAGGACAACTGGACCCTGGCCACGCGGGTGATCGGCCCGGTGCTGCTGCTGAAGCGGGCTTTCCACGGGCCCTGGCGCAACGTCA
>SCUD01000067.1 GCA_004297335.1 Gammaproteobacteria bacterium | reverse complement strand
CAAATACCTGCCTCGGGTCCACTCCCTTCAGCAGCTCGTCTACCACTTCGTCTTTGATCGCCATAACGTCCCTCCTGCGGGAAGTATGGCCCGATCACACAAAAATCTGGATAGTCCCGATGTCCTCGGTATCGATCCGCTCCTCCGGCGGGGCGTCGCCGTTGACGATCTCCTCGAGCCGCTCGTGATCGAGCGCGAAGTGCTGCATCAGCTCCACGCCGCCATCGATGAACATCGGCACCAGCTGGCGACCCCTCATCGCCGGATCGCACAGCGGCCCGAACCGGGACAGCAGGATCTTGACCGCGTAGCGCAGCACGTCCGACTCGCTGATGCCGACGCGCGCGGCCAGGCGCTTGACGCGTTGCAGATCCCCGACCTTGAGCCGCAGCGACACAGCCTGCTTGCGGTTGTTCTGGACAGTCATAAGACTACAGCCCCTCTGCCAGGCCGGTCGGCGTCATCTCAGGGTTGGCGCCGTCCGTACTGGCCCAGTTGTTCCTGGAGACTCCGCCAGGATTCTTACTTCTTATCGTTATTATCAGACTAGACCGCTTACAAATTACTTACAAGCGGCTTACGAGCAGTAATGCATGAGACCTTGGCCCTGTGCGCTCGATGGTACCCTTTCCAGGCTGCGCCGGCACCAGCAGAACGGCCGGGTGCCTGCGCCTGGCTTGCGGCTCACGCCCCGCCTCCCTTAGGATGGCATTTAGACTTAATCCGAAGCGTTTCCGGCCCACCACAGCAGGAGCATCGCCGCCCATGCCCCAGCGGAACCTGAAGCTGCCCGTACCGGCGGGCCTGGTCGCGGCGCTCGCCGCCCTGCCAGCCCGGGCGGACTGGGCCCTGAACCTGCCGCGCGGGGTCAGCGAGATCTCGCGCGAGGCCTACGGCATGCACATGCTCATGCTGTGGATCTGCCTGGCCATCGCGGTGGTCACTTTTGGTGCGATGGCCTTCGCGCTGCTGCGCTTCCGCCGCTCCCGGGGCGCCGTCGCCGATACCGGCCTGGTGGACAGCCCGCGCCTGGAACTGCTGTGGACCGTGATCCCGGTGCTGATCCTCATCGGCATGGCGGTCCCGGCGGTCGGCAAGATCCTGCGGATCGAGGACATGAGCGGTTCGGAACTCACGATCAAGGTCACCGGCTACCAGTGGCAATGGCACTACGAGTACCTCGGCCGCGACGTGGCCTTCTTCAGCCGCCTGGCCCGCAGCAGCGACTTCGCGCGCCAGCGCGGCTCCGGCATCGACCCGGCGAGCGTCGAGAACTACCTGCTGGAAGTCGACCACCCGCTGGTGGTGCCCACCGGCACCAAGATCCGGCTGCTGCTGACCGCGAATGACGTCATCCACGCCTGGTGGGTGCCGGAGTTCGGCATGAAGCGCGATGCGATCCCCGGCTTCATCAACGAGATGTGGGTGACCATCGACGCGGACCGGCCGGGCACCTACCGCGGCCAGTGCGCGGAACTGTGCGGCGCCGACCACGGCTTCATGCCGATCGTCGTCGTCGCCAAGCCACCGGCCGAGTTTACGGCCTGGCTGCAAGAACAAGAGTCGGAGTGAGTCACATGGCAGAAGCAGCAGTGGCGCAGCCACAAGGTCTCGTGCGCTGGCTCACCACCACCAACCACAAGGACATCGGTACGCTGTACCTGGTGTTCTCGCTGGTGATGTTCCTGGTCGGCGGGGCGATGGCGCTCCTGATCCGCGCGGAACTCTTCGCACCGGGGCTGCAGCTCGTGGATCCGGGCTTCTACAACCAGCTGGTCACGGTGCATGCGCTCCTGATGGTGTTCGGCGCGGTGATGCCGGCGACGGTCGGGCTCGCCAACTGGATGATCCCGCTGCAGATCGGCGCCCCGGACATGGCGCTGCCGCGCATGAACCTGTTCAGCTTCTGGCTGCTGTTCTTCGCCTCGCTGCTGCTGACCTCGACGCTGTTCCTGCCGGGCGGCGCCCCGGCGGCCGGCTGGACGCTGTATCCGCCGCTGGTACTGCAGTCCGGCAGCGCGTTCCCGGTGGCGATCTTCGCCATCCACCTGATGGGCGCCTCCTCGATCATGGGCGCGATCAACGTCATCGTCACGGTGCTCAACATGCGTGCGCCGGGCATGACGCTGCTGAAGATGCCGCTGTTCTGCTGGGCCTGGCTGATCACCGCCTACCTGCTGATCGCGGTGATGCCGGTATTCGCCGGCAGCGTGACCATGCTGCTGACCGACTACTTCCTGAAGACCAGCTTCTTCAACCCGGCCGGCGGCGGCGACCCGGTGCTGTACCAGCATATCTTCTGGTTCTTCGGGCACCCCGAGGTCTACATCATGATCCTGCCGGCCTTCGGGATCGTGTCCGAGATCATCCCGACCTTCGCCCGCAAGCCGATCTTCGGCTACGAATCGATGGTCTACGCGATCGGCTCGATCGCCTTCCTGTCCTTCATCGTCTGGGCCCACCACATGTTCACGGTCGGCATGCCGGTGGCCGGCCAGCTGTTCTTCATGCTGTCGACCATGCTGATCGCGGTGCCGACCGGCGTGAAGGTGTTCAACTGGACCGCGACGCTGTGGCGCGGCTCGATCAGCTTCGAGCCACCGATGCTGTTCGCCCTCGCCTTCCTGTTCCTGTTCACGATCGGCGGGCTCTCGGGGCTGATGATGGCGATCGCGCCGGTCGACCTGCAGTACCACGACACCTATTTCATCGTCGCGCACTTCCACTACGTGCTGGTGCCGGGCGCGGTGTTCGCGATCATCGCCGGCGTCTACTACTGGCTGCCGAAGTGGACCGGCCACCTGTACGACATGAAGCTCGGGAACTGGCACTTCTGGCTGACCGCGGTGTTCGTCAACGTGATGTTCTTCCCGCAGCATTTCCTCGGGCTCGCTGGCATGCCGCGGCGCATCCCGGACTACGCCACCCAGTTCAGCGACTGGAACGCGGTCTCGACCATCGGCGCCTTCGGCTTCGGCCTCGCGCAGCTGCTGTTCGTGGTGCTGATCGTGCGCTGCGTCCGCGGCGGTGCGCGCGCCTCGGCCGGCGTCTGGGACGGCTCGCACGGCCTCGAGTGGACGGTGCCCTCGCCCGCGCCGTATCACACCTTCGCCACGCCACCCGAGATCCGGTGAGCGCATGAGCCGGCCGGCCGACCCGCG
>SCUD01000066.1 GCA_004297335.1 Gammaproteobacteria bacterium | reverse complement strand
TTCGACTTCATCCGCACCAACCCGAACATCTACGACGGCGTCGCGTTCTTCCACGCTAACCACGGCAACCTCGGCTCGACCGCGTTCAGCGATACCGAGTACGCGGTGGTGCGCCTGGCGATGATGAAGCAGACGGAGTTGTCTTCCGCCGACCGCATGGGCATCGGCCCGTCGATGATCCTGTGCCCGATGGATCTGGAAAAAGCGGCGTCCGACGCGTTCCGGCGCAGCACCAACCTGGACGAAACGTTCATCCAGTCGCTGCACCCGACGATCATCCCGGTGTGGTACTGGACCGACGCGACCGACTGGGCCGCAGCGGCCGATCCGATGGACATCCCCGGCATCGAGATCGGTTTTCTCGACGGCCAGGAGGAGCCGGAGCTGTTCGTGCAGGACGCGCCCAACCAGGGCTCGATGTTCAGCAACGACAAGATCACCTACAAGATCCGCCACATCTACGGCGGCAACGTGGTGCCCGGCGGCGAGAAGGCGTTCTACAAGGAAGTGGTCGCCGGCTAGGAATAACCCCCCCGCGATGCAGGAGCTACCCCCCGGCCGGTCCGTGAAAACCGGACAGCCGGGGGCGGGCGGCGAAGCAGGACAGTTCAACCAAGGAGAGTCACACCATGAAGGCAGTTTTCAAACACATGCGGGGCAAGGCGTCGTTGATGGCACAGCTTGTCGTGATCGCGGTTATATTCGGCGTGCTGGCCGCGGCCGTGATCTCGCCCAACGGCATCAAGAACGCGATAGCATCGACGCAGAATTACCCGCCGAGCACGCCGGTCTACGCGATCCCGATCAATTTTTCGGGTGCGTACACCGCCTCCACCAGCAACGTCGCGGCGATCAAGATGCCCTATGCCGCGCGCCTGGTTGGCGTCAGCACGATTGCACGGGTTTATTCGGGCACCGGGGCGACGCAGACGCTTGACGTGCGCGCCGGGGCCACCTGCGCGGCCGCTACATCGGTACTTGCTGCTCCGGTTGGCTTGTCTACCACCGCCGCCACCGAGGCGACGATATCGACAGCGGCGATCGCGGACGAATCGATGGTGTGCATGGACTACGCGCTCGGCGTCTCCGGGGTCAGCAATACGGACATGACGTTGCTGATGACGGTCGTCCGTTAGGGCCGCGAGCCCCGTATATATCGAACGGGGCTCGGAGACCGAGCCTCGTTTTTTAATCCGGCAATCAGCCAGCACCCATGCTCTCCGACTACCAGACCCTCGCCACCGAGCTGGTGCGCGACGACGCCGGCCGGATCCAGACGGCCGAACGCGACCGCGCGATCCAGATGGCGGTGCAGCGTTACTCCAAGGACATCGAGCGGCTGAAGGTCGAGGACGTGGTAGTCACGGACGTGAACACGCTGCCGCTGCCGGCGGCCTGGGAAGCAGACGTGTCGGAGCTGCGGTCCCTGGAATACCCGGTCGGCCAGGTGCCGCCCTGTTACCTGTCGCCAGAGCGCTACGGGCTGTATCAGAAGCCGACGAGTACGGTGATCATGCTG
>SCUD01000065.1 GCA_004297335.1 Gammaproteobacteria bacterium | reverse complement strand
TGTGGTTTGGTATCCCGATGAGCGCGACGACACCGCTGACGCTGATCAGCACTTTCGCCTCCGGGCTGTACGACAAGCACAACTGCACGCTGCCGGTGCAGATCCTGCAGGAAATGCGCATCGACTACGATCGACTGAATCTAGCCTTCTTCGCCGAGCAGCAGGGCCTCGAACCGTGGATGAGCTCCTGTCCGGCGCTCTATGCGTATCTCACCGGTCCGGAACAGGGCGCGATGGAAATCATCGCCCACACGCTGGCGATGCTCGCCTATTCCGGCGGCTGCGTCACCCAGGCGATGTCGGTATCGGTGCACGGCAGCTACGTCGGGAACGACATCTTCTGGTGCAACTCCGCGGCGGGGCTCGCGGCCGAGCGGAATCTGCAGCTGCCCTGGATCACCTACGGCAGCGGTGGCACCCGCGCACCGCTCGACGATGATGCCTGGTATCACATCGCGATCGCGTGCATCAATGCCTGCATCTCGGGCATGGAGGGCCTGTGGCTCGCCGGCGGGCACAGCGGCATGGAGGCGCGCTGGTCCGGCGAGATCACGCGTGCCGCGACGCGGCTGACGCCGCGCGAGGGCATCGACATCATCCGCAAAATCAACGCCAGGCTCTCGGGCAGGGATCCCGAGCCCGGTGCGATCGATCTGCCGCTGACCGAGATCTACGACCTGAAGACCCTGCGGCCGAAGCCGGTCATGCTGGAGCACTACCGGAAGTTCACCCGCATTTTCAGGGATCTCGGCCTCGACTACCCGACCTGGCAACAAGTCGACTGAGGAGGAATGGAATGGCGACGATTGCGGAACTGCGGCAGCTGGTGGGCGCGACCCAGTCGCAGGAGGCTGCCGCGATGACCCGCGTGCTGCTGGCCGAGGGTCACGATCCGATGGCGGTGCTCGAGGATGGCGTGATGAGCGGGCTCAGCGACGTCGGCGACCGCTTCGCCGCGAAGAAGGCGATCGTTCTCGATCTGGTGCGGGCGGGCGTGACCGCCAAGGCCTGCATTCCCCTGATCGAGCAGGCGTTTCCGCAAGGCGAGCGCCGCCGGATCGACCGCCGGATCGTCCTCGGCACGATGCTCAGCCAGCACAACATCGGCAAGAACCTCGTCGGCACGCTGCTTTCGATCGCCGGCTTCGAGGTGATCGACATCGGCGAGAAGAACAGTCCGTGGGATTTCTACCAGGCCGCCGAGAAGTCCGGGGCGCACATGATCGCCGTGTCGGTGGTCTTTGCGCCGGCCAAGGAGAAATTCGCGGAATTGCTCGACCTCCTGAAGGAGATGAAGGTCCGCGAGAAGTACCCGGTCATCGTCGGTGGCGCCGTGACCTCGGCAGCCTGGGCCAGCGAGCAGGGCGCGGATGGCTGGGGCGCGCAGGCGAAAGACGGCGTGCTGCTGGCAAAGCAGCTGCTCAAGCTGGCGTAGCGCCTGTGCCGCATGGACCTGTAAGCTGCCAAGAGCCTCAAGGAGGCGGATGATGGACCTGCAACTCAAGGGAAAGAAGGTGGCGATCACCGGCGCGTCGCGCGGCATCTGCCGTGCGGTAGCGGAGGCATTCGCGGCGGAGGGCGCCGACGTGGCGTTTTGCGCGCGCGGGGCAGAGGGCGTCCGCGCGACCGCGACCGCGCTCGCGAAGCACGGAGTCCGCGCTTTTGGCGACTGCGTGGACCTGCACGATCATGCAGCTCTCCGGGCCTGGATCGCGAGCGCCGCCGGGCGGCTCGGCGGTCTCGACGTCTTCGTCCACGGGGTGACCTCGATGGCGATGGACTTCGAGAGCGTGGAGACCTGGCGCGATCAGTTCGAGCTCAACGTGGTCGGTGCCGTTGTTGGCTGCCAGGCCGCGGTCCCCTTCCTCAAGCAGTCCGGCGCCGGGGCGATCGTCCTGATCTCTAGCGGCATCACGCTGGTGACTGGCTTCTCGAACAACGAGATCGCCTACGGCTCGGCCAAGGCCGGCCTCGCGCACTTCGGCGCGCAACTCGCCCAGGTGCTCGCCCCGCAGGGGATCCGCGTCAACGTCGTTTCACCCGGCTCGATCGAGTTCGAGGGCGGCATGTGGGAACAGGTTCGCCTGAACCAGCCGGCGTTCTATGAGCAGGTCCGGGGCATGTGCCCGCTTGGTCGGCTCGGCCGGCCCGAGGAAGTGGCGAGCGCCGTGCTGTTCGCCGCGAGCCCGCGCGCGAGCCTGCTGATCGGCGCGAACCTGCACGTCAACGGCGGCCAGCTGAAGACGCCGATCTACTAGCGGGGTGGTGCGGCCGCCTCTGCCGGCGGCGGCTCCGGCGACTAGAAGAAACGCACGACCTCCAGACCGGATGCTCGGGCCGCATCAGCCATGGTCCGGTCCGCGGTGGCCAGCTGCCGGCACTTGATTGCCAGGGCGATGGCCAGATGCAGCGCATCCAGAGTCCGCAACGGATGCCTGCGAAGACGCGAAATCATTTCCGCAGCGGCTGCGACGTGCTCGTCGGCAACCGGGTGCATGACCAGGAACCCCGCGCCGATATCATCCGCGAATGTCGCCAACACGCGGGTCTCGATCGTCCTGTTGATGTCGCCGGCGCGCCTGCGCCGTGCCAGCAGGCACCGGAACTCGACGGCGGTCAGCCGGCTGATGGCCGCCACCGGCTGCTGCTGAATGAACGTCGCGAATTCAGCTGAAAAAGGCTCGTTGAGATACCATTTCGCCAGCGCGCTGGTATCAAGGTACGGCCCGCTCACCGCTCATCCCGCTCGGCGCGGACCAGCCGCTCACTGCCGGTGCGCAGGCGGGGCATGCTGGAGCGCAGATCGGTATGCGACGGCATCGCGCGCTGGCTGCGCACAGGGAGCAATCGGGCAATCGGCCGACCGCGCCGGGTGACGACGACCTCGCCCTCGCGTAACAGCAGCTCATCGAGCTGCGCCAGCTCGGCGCGCACCTCCCGGATGCTGACGCTCTTCATGGCCCGCTCCGTATGTGTCACAAAGTGGCTAATTGTGACACATTGGTCTGACAGGCGCAATCTGACGTCGATGTCGTCGTTGACTTGTCTCCGCTGGGCACTGGCCAGCACGCCGAGCGGAACTGCTCGCGGCTGGGGGACCAGGCGTCATTGCTCTGGCGCCCGGTGGACCTGATCGCCATTCGTGCCGTCGGGGAGCCGATTTCTCTCGAAGGGATGGCCCGGCTTGTTGTGCACCTACAGCCCCCGCGTCGGCCGCGCGCGACGGGCCTCCTTGGTCCTGGGGACCTCGAATGCCTCGGGATCAAAATCCCCGCCCGCCCATTCCAGCATCTCTTCGTGCTCCGGATGCCTCGGATCGGCAATGATCTCGAGGAAGCGCAGATATCCGTAGGGTCCCCCGCAGTCCTCGGGTGGGCAGGCCCGCTTGCCATCCTCGACGATCGGGTAGCGAGCCGCCGGTGCGGGCGGCAGGATGCTCTCCAGCACGACATCGTGCTCCCAGCTGTCGCCGAAGTCGTATTCGTACGTCAGGCGATCTTTCGGGCGCCGCAGCAGCTGGTCGAGCCTTGCCCTCGACTCGCTGATCGTGGCGACGCCGAACTCCAGGTCCGGCGTCCCATAGATGACGCCTCCGGCCTCGAACTGATGGAGATGGCTTTGCGTCCAGCCCATCACCTCCTGCAGGCAATCATGCAGCCGCCGCAGCGTAATGCCGGCCGGCACCAGGAAGCGCCGCCAGATTGGCGGGCGGACCCCCCGCAGGCTGACTTTCAGCCGGTAGATCGCGTCATCAGTCGCTCGGATTCGCATCTTCATTCCCTTCCGGCGCTGCCCTCGGCGACTGCGCCGGCGCAGCGTACCAGTCTTCCGGGCGGACGATCTTGGGACTGGGCGTGTCGCCCTCGTAGGCGGGCGTCATGATCTGCACCCCGTACTCGTTGAACACGTCGAGTATGCTGGCATGCAGCGCCGAATACTGGCCGGCGATGCCCTGCGCATCGTCGGTGTAGGCATTGATCTCGTACACGACGCAGAAATCACCCAGGCTCTTCTGCAGCACGAACGGCGCCGGGTCACGCTTGAGACCAGGGGTTCGTACGGCTGCCATCAGCAGCATCGCCTCCACCTGGCGCCAGGGCGTCTCGTAGCCGATACCGACCGTCGTATGCAGGATCAGGCCCTGTTCCCGGGCGAGCGCGCTGTAGTTGACGATGCTCTTGTTGAGGATCTCCGAGTTCGGTACGACCACGAGCTCGTTCTTAGGGGTGCGCAGCGTCGTGACCAGCACGCGGGAGTCCACCACGTCGCCGGTCACCTCGCCGACCATGATGCGGTCGCCGCGGCGGAACGCGCGGCGGTAGGTCATGGTGTAGCCGGCGATGATGTTGGCAATCACCGACGACGAGCCGAGCGAGAAGAGCACGCCCAGCATCACCGTCACGCCCTTGAACGCCGCCGACTCCGACCCGGGGATGTACGGATAGGCGACCACCACGGCGAAGGCGACCAGGAAGATGCGGACGACCTTGTAGGTGGGTGTGGCCCACTCCGGGTCGAAGTGCTGGAAGCGCACCACGCCACGCTCGATGGCCTCGAAGTACAGCCGCGTCAGCTTCAGGACGTAGCGCACGACCAGCGCGAGGACCGCAAGAAAGGCGAGGTTCGGCAGTTCGCTCAGCAGTGCGAGGCCGAGTGTCGCCAGCGGGTCCGTCACCAGTCCGAGGAGTCGCTCCCCCAGCGGGCGGGTCAGCGGGAACAGCGTAAGGACGAAGTCGAGGTAGACATAGATGGTCACCGCGACTGCCGCCCAGAAGACCAGGCGCGGCGCGGTCTGGATCAGCGCTTGCAGGTGCCGCGCCTTGACGAACTCGAAGGACTGCACGCCGACCGACTTGACCTGGGCCGCGACGCGGGTCTCCAGGTACCGTTGCAGACGGCGCGAGACGCTCCACAGGAGCCAGAGGAATGCCGCGAGCACTGCGGTCGCCGTGGCGGCCCAGCCGACGTTGCGCAGGCGCTGCTCCGGTGAACGCTCGGCCCGCCAACGGGTGACCGACTCAGTGATCATTTCGCCGGTCGCCTGCGCCAGCGCCAGGCGTCCGAGTTCCTCGAGCGCGGCGTCGCCATCGCTGATCGTCACGAGCGTGACGCCGCCGGCCACGATTGCGGTCCCGCGGACGTTGTCCTGCAGCGTCACCGCGTCGGCGGGGAGCGACCGATCGCGCGCAAAGTCGGTGATCCTCTGCTCGATCTTGCGGGCCCGCTGCTGTGCCGGGAAGCCGGCGATTCCACGCACCCGCAGGAGGGCATGGCCGTCGATCAGGACGAGAGCCGTCGCCAGGCCGCCATCCTCATCGACGCCGTCCGGTTCGACGCCGGCTGCCAGTGTCGGAGCACCGCAGAGCAGGCCCAACAATGCAGCGACAGCCAATGCGTGTCGGCGGATCACTGGCAGGACACCAGGCATATTGGCGGACCACGGCTGGTCGCGACCGGCCAGTCGAAGCGACGACGGGGGTTCCACGGCGTCATTGTGCGCCAACCACGGCCCGCCCGGAAATTGTGCTGCCCGGTGCGGTCGGACCGCTGATCGCCCTCAGATGATGCATCGACATCAAGTATTATGATGCTATGATGCGCCCGTGCGAACGACCCTGACGATCGACGACGACGTCCTCGAGCGGGCACGTGCCATCGCCGCCCGGCAACGTGCGCCTTTTCGCCAGGTCATCAATGAAGCGCTGCGCGCTGGCCTGGAACGAGTGGAAACAACCGCGACCATCAAGCCCTATCGGACGATGCCGCGCAGCCTGGGCCTGCTGCCGGGCCGGAATCTCGACAACATCCAGGAATTGCTCGCCCAGGTCGAGGGCGAGGATTCGCGTTGATCCTGGTGGACACGAACCTGCTGCTTTACGCCGAGGACCGGCGCAGCGGGCATCATGATGCGGCACGCGAATGGTGGGATGCGCAGCTCTCCGGATCGACACCGGTGGGCCTGTGCTGGACGGTGCTGTGCGCATTCCTGCGCATCGCCACCAATCCGCGTGTCTTCGCGCATCCGCTCTCTCTGGAACAGGCCGTCGCCCGGGTCGATTCCTGGCTCGGGCAGCCTTGCACGCGGCTGGTCCGGCCGACTGACCGGCACTGGGAAGTGCTCCAGGCGCTGCTGGTCAACGGCAAGGCGGTCGCCAACCTGGTCACCGATGCACACCTCGCGGCGCTGGCCATCGAGCACGGCTGCGAGCTGTGTTCGACCGATGCGGACTTCGCCCGCTTCCGGCAGCTCAAGTGGCGCAACCCGATCGTCGGCAAGGGCTAGGACGCTGCCGCTGCCGATTTGGGAGCCGGCCTGCCGGGCTTCTGGACACCCCCACCGGCCAGGCGCATATTGCACCTGAAAGGGGAACCGCCCGGGCCAACGGAGGGGGCGGTGAGAGCTCGTCCAAACTGCTTGACGCTGGCCTGCTGCCTGCTGGCCGGAACCGTGCTGCCGGCCGGCCCGGGCATGCTGGCGCATGCCTACCAGGGCGCGGTCGTGCTGTCACTGATCGACAGCAGCTCCGATGCAGCGCATCCGCGGCATTACTATCTCTATCTCCCCAGCATCAGCGATTCGGCATCGCGTGAGGTCAGGCTGCTGATCTCCGTGCACGGCACGAAGAGTTGTTTCGATGACTCGGAATACCCGGATCCCGAGTATTCGACCGATGCCTGCCAGGCGAGCGAGAGCTGTCGTGCCCGGGTCGAGGGCTATACCAAGAGATACCTGGACAACCCGGTCCTGCACGGCGATGCCGACCGTTTCGGCATTGCCGTCCTGTCGCCCCAGATGAACAGCCATCGGAACTGCACGACCGCCTTCAATGGCCAGAATTTCGACAGCCCGGAATTGCCGGCCGCTGCCTGGGTCATGTATCTGGTCGACCAGCAACTGCCGCGGATCCTCGGTTCCTACGGCCTGACCCTCAACCGGCAAAAGGTCTTCATCACCGGTCAGTCGCGCGGTGCGCAATTCGTGCAGACCTTCGCCAGGAGGTATCCAAGCCGCGTGGCAGCAGCAGCGGCCACCGGGTCGGGACTGTACCGGGACATGACCGCCGCCGAGATCAGCAACTTCGCGCGCATTCCGTTCACCGTGATCGTCGGCACGAACGACTATGACCAACAGAACGGTTCGGAGGGGCCCTGGCTCGAGCGGACCCCCAGTAGCTGTTCGCGCCTGAATGCCCGGTATCGCCGGCAGGGCGAGGCGCAGAAACTGGTCTGCTGCCAGGTGGCGCAGGCCTGCATTGTCAGCGCCCAGGCAACAGCCCTGACCCCCGCGCCGCCGCAGTGGCACCCGGAGGGCGCGACGTTTTCCTGCGACTCTTTCTACAATCCGGTCTTCGGACCGGGCTGCCAGGAATCATACGGCGAGGAGTACGCCTGCCCGCCGCCGGCAACGCTGCCCGCCGCATCCTGCGGTGTCCGTTTCCTGTGGACGCCCAATCCGGCAGGCTTCCAGGGCCATGATGGCGCGGTCAATTACGGCATGTCGCGCCGGGTTCTCTACACGACGCTGCGACGCAGGAACAATGAACAGGTGACCGTGCTCACCAGTGTGCTCTAGGAGGACGGCAACATGAGGACTCGGCTGTTTTCGCTGTTATTGGGCCTGTGTGCGGCGTCGGCTGCTGTTGCACAGGACGAACTGGGGCACGGACGGATGCCGGCCGTCTGCTCCGAAGGAATGAACGACTACCTGGTCGGCAACGTCAGCCGGGTGATCGTGCTGCCGATCGATGGGGCCAATTGCCAGTTGAAGATCACGTTCCCGACCCGCGAATACTCGCGCGGCACGAACGCCACCTGCAATCACAATGCCAAGTACATGGTCCTCAGCCAGGCGCTGGCCTGCAACTCGCCGGTCCTGGATCTGTACCACAAGACCGCGCTGACGGCCCTGACACTGGGATACCGGCTGTATGTTCGTACGCAGTCATCCGGCGGGTGGCGCAACATCCAGGTCGGCGGTGGCTATTTCGGCATCGAGAAAGGGCCCTACGTACCGTGAGCGCCGGGCGCAGGAGCGGGCGCGGATCGTTAGTGGCAGGCCTGCTCGGCCTGCTGGCCGGCGCAGATGTGCAGCCCGAGGAACTGTTGAGCGCGGCCTGCCCGGCGGAGTTCATCGCCGGCTCGGTCAAGAGCGTCGTGGTCATGCCGGTCGATGCCAGCCGCTGCAACCTGCGGGTCTCGTTCCCGACCAGTGGCTACGATGCGGGCGCGGGCTGCGTCTACCAGCCGGCCGTGTATACCGAGCTGCTGGCTCCGGTCGCCTGTGATGCCGCCGCCTTCCGCTACCTGCATCAGCAGCTGCTGGCGGCCCTCGCCCACCACGACCAGGTTCGGCTGAGGACCCAGATCAACGGCGCCAACCGCTTCATCGTGCTGCAGCCGAATGGCTATCTGGCCGACGAGCGTATCCAGGCGGTGGACGCCCCGTAGCGCGCTGGGAGCCCCGGGGAGGCATCTGCCGATGTCTCCCCGGTGCCGGAATCACTCGCGCTGCTGGCCGTCGTGCTTCTGCCGGTAGATCTGCCGGCTCTGGACGTCGGCGCGGTGCTGCAGCCGGATTCGCTCGCGCGCGGTGACGATACCGTCCGCCTTGGCGCGAGCTTCGATGCGCCGCAGCTGGACCTGGCCGTGCACCAGCTGGCCCGCCTCGTGCCGGGTCAGCTCGCCGCTGTGCACACCCTGGCGGATGCGCTGTGCCTGGTTGTGCTGGCGCTGGTCGAGCCCCGGCGTGCCGGCGCAGACCGGCCCGGCGATGACCAGCAGGGCTGCGGCCACTGTGACGAACTTCAACATGACGACCTCCTGTGGATTCTGCTGCTTCGCGGTTCTCACCGCTTGCAGAACAGAACGCTGCAGCGCGGCCGGCGTTGACAGGGCTGGCACACCACCGCAACCTCGGGCGCATCCTGGCCGGCGGCTGCTCCCGCCGCCATTCCGCCGGTCACCGCTCCGGCCAGAGTTGCTGCCCCTCGCTGAAAGCCTGGCCGGCAGGCGCCACCGCGTTGAAGCAGGTCACCCGGAATACCCGCCGCCGGAATCGCCAGCCACTCGCCAGCCGCACCAGCTCGTCGTAGTAGGTGCCGCGCATCTCCAGGCCGGCGCCGTCCCGGAACCGGCAGATCTCGTGAATCGTCGTGCGTGCGCGCGCGCTGTTGCCGTCCAGCCAGATCCGCGGCGCATGCGGTGTCTGCACGACGAACTCGGCCACCTCCATCTTCTCGCGCAGCAGCGCGACGATGGGCCGGGCCCCTTGCGCCTGGAAACTCAGCGGCGCGCCGACATCCCAGACGGCATCATCGGTGAACAGCGCCTCGAGCGCCGCCCAGTCGCGGTGATTGGCGCCGTCGCTCCAGCCCTCGACCAGCTCGCGGATCGCGTAGCGATCTTCCAGTTCATTCATGTCCATCTCCTCAGCACATGGTCAACCCGCCGCTGACACTGATCGCCTGGCCGGTGATAAAGCCAGCGCCGCCGGTCGCGAGGTACATGACGAGATCAACGACCTCCTGCGGTTGCGCGAGGCGGCGCAGCGGCGTGGCCCGGATCATGCCCTCGGTGAGCCTGGCGGTCAGCGCGTCGGCGGCCGTGTTGCGCTCCAGCGATTCGGTGGCGATCGGCCCGGGGCAGACCACGTTGATCGTGATGCCGTGCCGCGCATTCTCGCGCGCCAGCGACTTCGACAGCGCAATCACCCCGCCGCGCGCAGCGGCAGAAGCCGCCTCGGCGCTCGAACCGACCTTGCCGGAGTCGGAGGCCAGTGTGACGATGCGGCCGGCGCGCCGCGCGATCATGTGCGGCAGCACGGCGCGGCAGCAGTACATGACGCCGAGTAGCTCGACCGCGATGGTCTGCTGCAGCGACTCGATCGAGCATTCGTGGAAGAGCTGCAGCCGTGACAGCCAGCCGTGCGCGTGCACCAGCACATCGATCTGCCCGAACTCCGCGATCGCCGCCGCGACGAAGCGCTCCACCTCCTCCGGGTGGCGGAGGTCGGCCTGCAGCGTGAGGCAGCGGCGGCCGCCGGCGGCGACAGCCTGCTGCAGCGCGCGGGCCTGTTCGGTGGCGCTGCGGTAGACGACAACCACGTCGAATCCGGCATCCGCGCAGCGCGCGGTGATCAGCCGGCCGAGATCGCCGGTCCCGCCCACGATGACAGCAACGCGGTTGCTCATGAGGCCCTGCGCCTGGCGCTCAGCGCGCGTCGGACTCCGGGTAGTCGGTGTAGCCCGCTGCGCCCGGCGTGTAGAGGGTATTGCGGTCGAATTCGGCGAGCGGCAGGCCCTCGCGGATGCGCCGCACGAGGTCCGGGTTGCCGACGAACAGGCGGGCGAATGAAATTGCATCGCCGCGGCCGGCGCGCAGCGCCGCGCGCGCCGACTCCGGGTTGAAGCCGTCGTTCAGGATCAGGCGTCCGGCGTAGTGGGCGCGAGCCAGCGCGAAGGCGTCGAGTTCCGGCAGCGGCGAGCGGATCACATGCAGCCATGCGTAGTCGAGCGGCTGGATCGCCCCGAGCAGCGCCGCGTAGGTCGTCGGCGGGTCCGGGTCGGTGACGTCGTTGAACGGGTTGCCGGGGCAGATGCGGATGCCGACCCGGCCCGGGCCGATCGCCGCGCACAGCGCTTCCATGACCCGGGCGGCAAAGCGTGCGCGCGCCGCCGGTGAACCGCCCCAGGCATCCGTGCGCAGATTGGCGTTGGCGGACAGGAACTGCATCGGCAGGTAGCCGCTGGTCGCGTGCAGCTCGACGCCGTCGAAGCCCGCCGCACGGGCATTGCGCGCAGCGGCGACGTACTCGTCGATCACCGCACCGATGCCGGCCTCCGTCAGTGCCTCCGGCTCATCACAGTCCTGCAGGCCGGCCGTGTCGGTCCAGATCCGCACCTGGGCGCGCACTGCCGAGGGCGCCACGGTGCGGGCACCCGGTGCCTTGTTGTGGTGGCTGCCGACGCGTCCGGTGTGCATCAGCTGGGCGACGATGCGGCCGCCGGCGCCATGGACCCGGGCCGTTACCGCCCGCCAGGCCTCGACCTGGGCCGCGTCGTGCAGACCCGGCGTGCGCGCATAGCCCTTGCCGTGAATCGAGGGCTGCACGCCCTCGGTGATGATGAGCCCGGCGCCCGCGCGCTGGCCGTAGTACTGCACGTGCAGCTCATCCGGGCAATCGCCGGCGGTGGCGCGGCTCCGCGTCATCGGTGCCATCACGATGCGGTTGGCGCAGGCGATCTCGCCGAGGGCGATGGGCTCGAACAGTGGGTCGGTCATGGACGTCATTTGCGCATCACGATAGCAAGTTATCCGCGCATCCGCCTGTTCCACCGCCCGGAAAGGTCGGAGCCGATGACCTGGAGGCTGTGTCGCCAGGCCGGCCGGACGTCATCGCGGGCGAATACGGCTTCCGTGCGCGGAGCCCGCCACAGCGATCGCCCCCACTCGAGGAGCGACGGCCCGGCGGCGCCACGCAGGCGCCTGGCGGCGACCAGATCCGACCAGATCCGGTACCAGACCACGCCGTCACGCCAGGTGGTCAAGGGATCGACGGTCTCCCCGATGAGGTCGCGCCAGGCGACATGGCCGATGTCCACGCCGCAGGCTGGAGCGAGGCCGATCGTGTTGACCGGCCTTGGATTGATCTCGATCAGCTTGTAGTGGCCGGTCGCGGCATCGAACTTGTACTCGATGCCGCAGATCCCGGAGAAGCCGATGCCCTGCAGGAGCCGGATCGATTGCTCGACCACGCGGTCGTCGTGGCACGAGACCGTCATCGTGCAATACCCGAAATCGACCGGCAGCTGCCGGATCTTGCGCCGCACGCAATAGGCGAGTGGCGTACTGTCCTCGCGCAGGTAGCCGAGGAACGTGAACAGCTGCTCGTCGCGTCCGCCGATGACCTCCTGGAGCATCACGTCCCTGAAGTCGTCACCCATGGCCAGGCAGGCGCTCCGTAGTTCGTCCGGCGTGCGCACGATGAGCGCCTTGCGGCCTTGGGAAACCCGCTGCATCGAGGCCAGGCGCCAGCTGTGGGCGATGAGCGGCTTGAGGATGTACGGGTAGTTGCTGATCGTGGCGACCAGCTGCTCGACGTCGGCCTGGCTTTCGGGGAAATAGGTCTCCGGGATCGGGATCCCGAGCCGCGTTGCCTGTTCGTACTGCCGGCGCTTGTTGACGAGCTGCGCCATGACTTCCGGCCGCGCAACACACAGCCGGTAGGCGTTCTCGAGAACGGCGTGGTTGGCGCCTAGAAACTCCGCGCAATCGTCGCTGGCCGGGATCAGGACGCGTGGACCCGGATGGCGGGCTGCAAGCTGCAGCAGGTAATCCACGAGTGCCGGTCCGGATTCGTACTGGTTCGGACTGATGGCGACCTCAGTGCAATAGCGGGAACTCAGGCTGTGGTCGAGCCGGTTCGGGTGAATGCGCACGACCGGTACGCCCTGCCGTCCGAGGGAGCGCGTGATCGCGAGCGCGATCAGGCTGATGCTGCTGTCCTGCCGGTCGGGATCGGGTTCATGGCTGATCACGAACGCGGTGCCTGCGGACCTCACTGTCCGGGGCCTCGGTCGGCGATGTACACGATGCCGTCCATGATGCGCCGGGCCGTCCGGTCGATCCGGATCGAGCGGATCCGTGGCAGCCCGGAGTTCCGCGAACTGTCGATCTCGGGGGCGATGACTCCCTTCGGGTGACCGATGCGAAATGCGCTGCGCCCGTCGGGCAGCGGTCCGCCCGCCAGCTCGGCCACGATCGTGCCGGGGATGCTCGCGGCCGCGGCCAGGCACATCGCGCCGGTGACCGCGAATACCTGGTGCACGCGCTCCGGATTGATGATCCGGGCGACCACGTCCACGGACTTCCGGTCGGGCGGCCCGACGATCGCCACCTTCAGCCGGGCGGCCGGGCGACTCCCGGGCCGCGTGGCAGCGTCATCCGCGAGGAACCGTGCGGCAACGGCTTCCCGGATTTCCTCGACCTCCTGCTTCAGCGTGGTCATCGCCTCGAGTTCGTCCGCTGTCTCGGCGCCACTCAGCGACCAGGCATCCGCCCGCAGGATCGCATACAGATTTCCGCAGTCCACCAATGAAAAGCGGACCAGCCGGCCGGCGGCGGTTCGGATTTCATCGACCGGCCGTCCCGATGGCAGGAGCTGACCGGTGTTGCCACCGGCGGGGTCCATGAAGTCGAGATGCAACAGCGATCCGCCGGCGTCGTTGCACGCCTCTGGCACGCTGACCTGGATCCGGCGGTCATTGTTGGTGCAGTGGATCCGCACGAGGGTCCGGCCGGGCACCGGCTGGACCAGCCGTTCCTGCAGCGCGTACAGCGCAACGGCCGCTGCCGTGTTGCCGCAGGTCACCGCGTAGTTCACGGTGGGCGAGCGGATGCCGACCTGGCCAAAGGTGTAGTCGACGTCGCTGTCCGGATCCGACGCGGGTCCGACGATGGCGACCTTGCTCGTCAGCGGATCGGCTCCGCCGAGGCCGTCGACCTGGCGCGGATCCGGGCTGCCGAATGCCGACAGGATCAACGCGTCCCGCGCGCCCGGGTCCGCGGGCAGGTCCGCCGCGGAGAAGACGACGGCCTTGCTGGTGCCGCCCCGCATGATCGCGCAGCGGATGGCCTGCTTCATCGGGGTTCCGCGACGCGGGCCTCGACCGGGCGCAGGTACGCGCCGGTCGGCCAGACGCCGATCCGCAGCGGCAGCCCGCGATATCCGGGGCAGAAGCCGAGCAGGTCCATGCCGGTTCGTTCCACTGCCAGCCAGCGCCGCTTGTGCTCGGAGTGACCGCCGAGGAAGTCGTACTCACGGAGGCCCTGGCGGATGCAGTCCTGGATGACCCAGGCCCGCAATGCATTGCCGACGTGCGGCGAGTAGTCCGGATCGAAGCCCTCCTGGAGCTGCAGCAGCACTCCGCGATAGACGTAGCCGATCTGCACGGCCTTGTGCTCGCCGTTGTCGGCGAGCGTGAACATCGCGAGCCAGCCGCGCTCCAGGGCCACGGGCGTGAAGCGCTCGTAGAATTCCCGCTCCCGGCCGTTGCGATCGAATACGCCGGGCTGGCCGACCGAGCGCCAGCGTTTGCCATGCAGCTGGAACAGGGACAGCAGGGCAGTGGCGAGCTCCGCCGCGGTGGCGACCTGCCGTACCTCCACTCCCGGCTGCGACAGGATCTTCCGGGTGGTTCGCCGGAGCTGCTGGCGCCGGTTCGCCGACATGCCAGCGAGAAAGGTGTCGTAGTCCGTTGGCAGGGGCACCGCCGAGAAGCCCCGCGGACGGCTGCGGACACCCACGCGGCCATCTTGGAGGGCGCGCACGACCGGATCGTGGGCGCCGGACCAGGACCCGATCATCGGCATCCAGATCAGGTCCCATTCCCCGCGGAGCTTGCTGAGCGCCTGCACGATCACGGCGCCGACCGAATCCTCGTCCGCCGCGCGCGCGATCCAGGTCTGGTACTCGGCACCGGAGTCGACGTCGCCGATGATGCGCAGCGCGCGGTATCGCCACAGTCGGAGCAGCCGATATTCGGCCCGGTAGAACGGAGCGACGCCCAGCAGCTCGCCGGCGGGGCCGCGCACGCAGATGATCAGCAGGTCGGTGATCGACTGCTGTACCTGCAGCCAGCTGTCGAGCCACTCCCAGGTCATGAACAGGTGGTCGGCCCGGCTGGCGGCCAGCAGGGGATTCCACTCGTCCCGGAGTGCCTGCCACTGGTCCCGGCTCCGGATGACCTCGTACCGCATCGAAACCCTTCCCATCGCCCTGCCCGGCGGACCGGGCCCCTGGCTCAGTGGACAGTCTCGCGGCTCCCGCCGCGGCGTGCCGCAGGACAGTTCACAGAATCCGGCAACCGTCGGTCCCCGATGCCTCTCCCGCCTCCCGGATCCGCCGGGCCTCGACATAGAAGCGCTTCTCGTCAGCCTCACCCATCGAGAAGGCCTTGCGCGGCAGCGGGCCCTCGCGCACGACCCGGTGCAGGAGCTCACTCTTGCCCAGGACCGGCAGGTGCAGGCCGACGCAGCCGGGCTGCTGCGCGAGGCGCGCCAGGGTCTCGTCGCCGTGCACGTAGTCGACCTCCGCCGCACCGCCCCCGGCGACGAAGCGCTCGACGAAGGGCTGGAAGGTCCCGACCGCGAGCGTTGATCTGGGCTCGGCGACCTCGACGAGCGTGAACCGTGGACCGGGGCCGATCAGTCCGGTGACGTGTCCCGGTCCGGCGGCTGCCGCAACGCGGTCCCGGAGCGCCGCCGCCGACGGTAGTTCAGTGCAGCTCAGCCGGTTACCGAACTCCGCAGCCAGCGCCGCGCGGATGTCGGCCGAGACACCGAACAGCAGTCGGTGGATCGGCTCGAACGCGAGCGCCGGATCATGGATGTTGACGACCTCGACGAGCGCAAAACGGGCCGGATGATCGCGGTGCACCGAGTCGCGGATGCTGTCCCAGTACGCCCGGGCCGTCGCCAGCGAGTGATTGCCGTCGCCGACGGCAAAGAGCATCACCGGGGTTCCGGCCGGCACGCCATGGCGTACGGCAAATGCCTGCGGATCCGCGAGCGCCCGCAAGGCGCCGAGGACGCGCTCGCCGCCGGCAGCGTCGAGTGCGCGGCCCGCGACGTGCCCGCCGCCCAGCATCAGTTTGGTCTCATAGAGCGCCGCCAGCGCCGCGCGTTCACTTGCGATCGGCTCGATCACCGTGCAGCCGGGATCGTCGATCAGCACGAGGATATGTGGCAACTCGAGTTCGGCACCGCGCCGCACTTCGATGCGCGGGGCCAGGCGCTCAACGATCGTGCCCTCGGTCGGCCGGATCGGGCTGGCCGAATCCGGGCTGAAATCGTAGGCCTCGAGATCCAGCTCCAGCATCAGGCCCCGGCGCACCCGGCTGCCGATGGTCCGTTCGACGAGGACCGCGCCCGCGTGCTCCCGCAGCAGTCCCTCGGCCAGGTAGCGGCGCATCGACTGCTGGATGCGGTCGATGCGCGCGGCGGCACCGCTGGTCCCGAGGTAGATCTCGGGGAAGATCAGTTGCAGCGTCGAAGGAGAGTCGCCGACTTCGCGCTCCACGCGCTGCCAGTATTCCGGCTCCGAGGTGTACTGGTCGCAGGCGATGACCGCCCACTTCGCCAGGTCGATTCCCGGTCGGGGGAGCAGCAAACGCGGCAGTCGGAAGCAAGTGTCAGCGTTCATCGGGCGAGGTGGCCGGTGGGGACCGCGAATGGTACCCGACCGGTCGGGGGTCCGGTTACTGGTTCGGATCAACCCTGTCGGCCAGAAGCCGCTCGGCCACCTCTCTGAGCACGAACTTCTGCACCTTGCCGGTGGCGGTCAGAGGCAGCTGATCCAGGAAGTGCACGAAGCGCGGAACTTTGGTATTGGCCATCTGCCGGCGACAGAATCCAATGATCGCATCGGCGGCAATGGTGGCGTCTGCATTCAGCACCACAAAAGCCATGCCCACTTCACCCAGCCGTACATCCGGGACGCCGATGACAGCGGCTTGCTTGATGCCAGGATGCCGGTGGAGCGCATTCTCCACCTCGGCCGGGTACACGTTGAAGCCGCCGCAGATGTACATGTCTTTGAGCCGGCCCGTGATCACCAGATATCCCTGATCGTCGATGCGGCCGAGGTCTCCGGTGTGCAGCCAGCCGTCCGAATCGATCGTTTCTGCCGTTCGGATCGGATCTTTGTAATACGACTTGAAATGATGGCTGAAACGGAAGCGCTCCCGCACGCAGATCTCCCCTGATTCCTCCGGCACTGCAGGCTGCCCTGTCGCCGTATTGACGATGCGCACCTCACAGAAGGGCATAGGCCTCCCTACCGTGGTGGCAACGTGATCCAGGGTGTCGTTCTCCAGCGTGGCACTGCTGACACCGCCACCTTCCACGAGACCATAACCACCGAGCAGGTCCTTGAGTCCGAGCCGGTTGGCCATGGCCTCGATGACGCTGACCGGCGCCGGGGCTCCGCCGATGATGCCGCTGCGCAACGAGCGAACGTCGAACTGAGCGAATTTCGGATGCTGTTGCAGCATGATGAACATGGTAGGAGTCCCCAGCAGTATCGTGACCTGCTCGCGTTCGATCAGGCGCAGGGACTCCTCCGGGTCGAAAGTGGCCTGAATCACCATGCGGGCGCCATAACAGATCGCGACCGCCACTGAGAGCATGCAGCCGAAATTGGTGAACAAGGGCAGGGCAGCCAGAATGGTGTCCGAACTGCTCATGTGCACCCGCTTCGCCAGCATGGCCAGTCCGCATTGGTTGGTGCGGTGGGCGATCATGGCCCCTTTGGGTGCACCGGTAGTACCGGAGGTGTACATGATCTGGCAGATGTCGTCTCCGTTCACCACTTCCTGCGCACGGGCGAGGTCAGCCTTCGAAACGTCGAGTCCAGCAGCCAGGACATCGCTCCAGCTCAGGACCCCTGGACAGCAATGGGCACCGAGGCAGACTACATTGCGCAGGCGCGGCAGGTTTTCCGAATGTAACGCTCCGGGAGCTGCGCAATCGAGCTCGGTGCAGATCTCCCTGAGCATGTCCAGCGCCGGGATCGAACCATTCAGGAAAGTGCTCTGCAGGATGAGCGTCGTGGCATCGGAGTGTGCGAGCGAGTATTGGACCTCTCCAGCCTTGAATCGGGTATTCAGGGGTACAAGCCGGGCCCCGATCTTGTAGATGGCAAATTGAGCGATGACCCATTCCGGGCAGCCTGTCATCCATACCGCGACCTGGTCGCCGTAGTGCACGCCAATGGCGATCAGCGCCCGTGCGAAGCGGTCCACCGTGGATCTCAGCTCGGAGTAGCTGAGACGCTGATCGCCAAAAACGACGGCCTCCCGATCCGGGAAGGCCGCCGCAGTCTGGTCCAGCACGTCGCCCCAGGCACGGTCGGCCCGCCGGTACCAGGCGCCGACATCACCCTCGCCCAGGCCGTCAATACTCAGGGGCATGGCAGTCCGGTCACTTCCTGGCCGGCGGGCGCTGCAACGGCAGGACCTGTCGCCCACGCAACCCGCGGTAACGGGCGACTGTGAGGGCCAACTGGATTCGAAAGCGATCCTCCGGGTCGTTCAGGTTCACTTTGCAGATGTCCTGGATCCTCTGTAGCCGATACCGAAGGCTGCTGCTGTGGATGTACATCTCTCTCGCCGTGCCCTGGAGGTTGCCGTTCATCTTGCAGAACACGTCCAGTGACTCCGTAAACGCCGTGCCGTGGGACGCGTCATAGCTGGCGAGTGGTCCGAGCAGCTGCTCAGCGAACCGAACCAGGGAATCGCTGCGGTTGTCTGCGAACAGATCTCCGTATACGCCCATTTCTCCAAAGGACAGCACGTCCCCACTGGCGCTGAAAAAGGCGGATTCATCGAGGGCCTGCAGTGATCGCAGGGCCTCCTGATGGCGGCGCCTGATTTCGGGCGGCATCCGGCACAACAGGCTGATCCCCGCAGCGACATCGATTGCCGGATGGCGCTTGGTCAAGGCGCCCTTCAGGCCTGATGCCGTTTCCTTCGCGATCCGTTCACCCCCGTCGGCGTGCGTCGGGCGGACCGGGAGGAAGATCAGCAATCGTTGCGACTCTTCGAAGATGACCGTGTCTGGGGGCAGCGCCGTGCGACTGAAGTGTCTGGACTCAGCAGGCAGCGGCTGCCCGCCCCGACGCCCCACGAGAATCAGGCGGTATGGGTAGCGAAAGCTCAGTCCCAGCAAGCCGGCCAGGCTGGCAGCTTCCTCTGGGCTGGCTGGCTCCTCGCAAAGCACGCGGCGGATCAGGTCCTCCTCTGGCGATGTCGGGTCACGAGCGACAGCCAAGCAATCCCCGTGTTCGAGCTGGCTGATCAGGCCATCCAACTGACTTCGAAAGTTGACCGCCAGCTCATGGACTGGAGACCTGTGTCGGCTTTGCACGCCAAACAGCGCCGCAGCAGCCGACGCGAGGGAGGTCATCGTCAGAGACTGCTCTCTCGACGGTTCAATCTCACTGCGCCAGGCAGCTACCAGCACCCCCAGAACCTGATTCGGCTGCTCTACGGGGGCCAGAAGTGCCGACACCATGCCCTCGCTTTCCATCAGTGAGGAATAGTGAATTCTGGGATCGTCCACCAGGTTACGGCTCGCCATAATGCGCTTCTCGGTCGCCGTCATGCCCACCAGGCACTTACCGACCTGGCAATGAAAGCGCACGGCCGCCGCTGGCTCCATGCCGTACCAGGAAACGGGCCAGAGATCGCGACCGTTTGGAAGGATGACAAAGAGGGCGCTCAGGTGGGCCCCGACGGCGCTGGCCGTCGTCTCGACAAATTCGCCGAGGATATTCTCCTCTTCAGCCCGTTGGCTGAGACCCTGCATCCACGAAGTCAGTGCCAGACGTTCGCTTCCCATGACGGTCACCTCGCGTCACCCCTCGACAGCGACCTGCCGCAGCTCCGGACCATCGTAGAGTATCCGGTCGCCGGGCACTCCCCGCCAGCCCTTCTCTCGCGTGATTTCCTCGATGGCGTGGGCACTCAGGCCCGCGGCACGACTGATCAGGAGCACGGGCCGGGCCACGCGCCAACTGAAACCCAGATCTGACAGGATAGCCCCAGTGGCACCATCGATGTTGATCGGGACGGCCGTCCCAATGGCCTCATGCAGAGCGTCCCCGAGTGCTTGGGCGAGCTGGACATGGGCTCCGGAGATCTGCAGCCGCTCCGCGACCGCCAGGAGCCTGGGCGCTCGCGGGTCACCGCTCGGGTGCAGCGGATGGCCAAAGCCCGGCAGGCGCCGCTTCTCCAGTCGCCACCTGGCCACGATCTCGGCAGCCATCTGGCTGGCGGTGAGTGCCCGTTCCTGCTGAGTGGCCACGCCATCCTGCAGGAGGTGCGCGAACTCCTCGCCGGCGCCGCCATGGGTATCGCCAATGGTCAGCAGGCCTGCCGCAACGCAGGCTTGCAGGGGTACGCCCGAAGCAGCCACGTAGCGGGCCACCGCTTCTGATGGGGCAATCCCATGGTCGACGGTAGAAACCAGTATGGCGTTCAACATTGCACTCTGGCGCTTCGTGGGTAGTATGCCGTTGAGAACCAGGTAGACGGCTCCAGCGAAGTCAATGTGATCGATGAGGTCAATCAAGTCGTACCCGCGGATCACGATTTGTTTGTCGCTATAGGTCGCTATGCCTGTTCGCCATTCGTAAGTCTGCCTGGTCTTGGACGCATCCATTTGAAATCTCCGTCGCCGTTGATGATCGAATTCGGACCTGGTGGTGCTAGCAGCCGGAAAACCGGGGTGCCCGCTTTTCCAAAAAGGCCGCAATACCTTCCTGGTAGTCGCTGGTCGCAGTACAACGTACTTGGGCTGCCGCTTCCCTTTGAATCGCCTCCAGCAGCTCAGCCTTGCGGTGGGGCGCGAACAGTTGCCGGGTTAACGACACGGCGAGTGGTGCTGCCGCTGCTATCTGCGCGGCCATGCGCTCGACCGTGTGGGCTAGCTCAGCTGCGGGCACCAACCGATTCACGAGTCCCAGTTGCAGCGCTTCGGCGCCAGCTATGCGCGCCCCTGTGAATGTAACCTCGCAGGCTTTGCTGTAACCGAGGACCGCCGGCAGGAGCCAGGTGAGCCCGAGATCGGGAACCAGCGCTCGTCCGAGGTAGACGTTGGCAAATGACGCCTCGTCTGAGCCGACACGCAGGTCGCATAGCAAAGCGAGACTGACTCCGGCGCCGGCCGCCACCCCGCCGATCCGGGCAATCAAGGGTTTGCGCAAACCCAGGAAGGCCTGAATCACGCTGTGAGCAAGATCGATAGTTCGCTGCTGCTCCCGCAATGGCCGGCCTGAGTCGGGCCCGCTCACTGGGACGTTCTCTGCCTGGACCGCCACGTCCATTCCGGAACAGAAGGCCCTGCCGCTGCCGGTGAGCACTACGGCCCGCACGCCGTCGTCAGCCTGGGCCTCGACGATCATGCCCGCAAGATCTCCCAGCATCTGCGGGGTGAGGGCGTTCAGCTTTGCCGGCCGGTGCAGCTGAATCGTCAGCACGCGGTCGGCCCGGGTTGTCAGCAGGCACGTCTCCATGGCTAGCGCCCCTTGAAACTGGGCGGGCGTCTGTCTTGGAATGCCTGCACCGCCTCGGCGTGGTCCTCGGTCGTGAACAACACGTCGACCGCCTGATAGAAGAGGTCCAGAGCGGCCGGAAAGCTCAGTGTTTGTGCCTGGCGCGTCATGTGCTTGATCATCTGTTGTGCGATCGGTGCCCCATTGGCCAGCCTTTTCGCCAGCTCCATGGCGGCTGGCAGAAGCTGCTCCGGTGGAACTACGCGGTTCACCAGTCCGATGCGCTCCGCCGTTGCCGCGTCCACCGGATCTCCGGTGAGCATCATCTCCGCCGCCCGGCCGGGACCCACCAGTCGGGGCAGCCAGTACATGCCACCATCGAAGGGAATCAGGCCTACTCGAACGTAAGCCTGCCGGAAGCTGGCGTGTTCTGAGGCGATCCGAATGTCACATGCCAGAGCCATATCCATGCCGGCTCCGGCCGCCACGCCATTGACGGCAGCGATGATGGGCTTGTCCAGTGCGTACAGGGCTTTCATGACCCGCATGCCCGTCAGCCGGTCCTTCCCAAGCCGGTCGGCCGGAGTGAGCGTCGGAATGTTCCAGAGCGGACGCCGCAGTGGATGGGCGCGGTCGTCTTCCGGGCTGTCACCCATCGACTTCACGTTGCCACCCGCGGAGAAAGCCTTGCCGCTGCCGGTGAGAACGAGCACTCGCACTGATGGATCCACACGGATGAGATCAATCAGAGTTGCAAGTTCCTCGATCATCTCCAGCACCAGGGCGTTGGTAATCTCCGGCCGATTCAGGGTCACGACCAGCACGCCGTCCTCCTGAGCAAGCAACAGGTTCTTGAATTCCATCTGCGAAATCACGTTTGCCCCTCCCTCAGAACAACACCGGAGGCCCATGCTTGAGCAGGCTCCGCGCGATAATCGTTCGCTGAATCTCCGTTGTGCCTTCGGCGACCCGAAAGAGGCGCACTGATCGGTAGATGCTCTCGATCGGCAAGTCCTTGCAGTAACCGGCACCGCCATGAATCTGCAGGCTCCGGTCAGCGACCCGGCCGACCATTTCCGATGCGAAAGCCTTGACCATTGCCGTCTCCACTGCTGCGTCCTGTCCGGCATCCAGCTTTGCGGCAGCCTCAAGGGTCAATGCTCGAGCGGCCTCGATCTCGATGGCACTGTCGGCCAGCATCCACTGAATTGCCTGAAAGCGACCGATCGGCCTGCCAAATTGCACCCGGTGACGGGCATGGTCGGCGGCGAGCCGAAGCAGCCTTTCCGCGGTGCCAACGCAAGTGCCACCCATCAGCAGTCGCATCTCATGTACCTGATCCATGAGAATGGGATAGGCGGCCCCCACGTCACCCAGGCGGTTCGCGTCCGGTACGCGCAGCTCGTCGAAGAAAATCTCGTAGGAGTGGAGCCCCTCACGGCCCATCATGCGCATACGCCGGCCAATCTGGAATCCGGGTAGTGTCTTCTCGAGGATGAAGGCGGTCAGGCCGCCGTGCAGTCCCCTGGCCGCATCCGTCAGTGCAAAACAAATCATGAAGTCGTAGTGATCGGCACCAGTCATGTAGTGCTTGGCACCGTCGATGACCCAGCAGTCACCCTCCCGTCGAGCCGTAGTCCGGATGCCGCCAAGGTCGGAGCCAGCTCCCGGCTCGGTGGCGCCCCAGCCGCAGCGCTGCGCTCCATTGGTTAATGGACGGGCGTACGTCTCCCGCTGCCACTGTGTGCCAAACCGAATGATGGAGTTGGCCCCCACCGGCGCGCCGGCCAGGTGACGGAAGCCCACGGCAACCTGCCCCATCTCTTCTGCCACCAAGGTCTGCCCGAGAATGCCGATCCCTGCACCTCCGAATTCCTCCGGAACTCCCAGGGCATAGAGGCCCAACCCCACTGACTTTTCCGTCAGGCCGCGCCAGACTGTCTCCGGCAGGTCGTCCTCATCAAGAAGCTGCTGCTCCAACGGCAGCAATTCCCGCTGTACGAACCTGCGGGTCAGGTCCCTCAGGTCCTGCAGGTCGCCGGGAATGATCATCCGGCCGATCCTCCCAGCCGGTCGAGGATGGCCTCGGCGATCTGCACGCGGTGTAGTTCCGTAGGCACATTGGCGATCAGCCCAAGTCGACTGGATCGATACAGAAACTCCGGGGCAGTGCCGACAACACAGCCCTGCGCTCCGTGCAACTGCACAGTCGTATCTGCAACCCGCCGGGCCGTTTCAGCAGCATGAGTCTTCGCCACCGCAACTTGCGCATCAGCCTGTTGTCCGGAATCCAGGTGGGACGCCGCGGCGACCACCAGCAGCCGGGCGGCGTGCAGTTCGGTCGCACGCTCGGCCAGCTGATGCTGCACGATCTGTAGCTGGCTCAGGGGCCCGCCAAAGGCGCAGCGCCGCTGCACTTGCTGGAGAGCCAGGTCCAGGCAGCGCCGGGCCATGCCATTGCAGCGGGCAGCCGAGAATATTTCCGCGCTCCGCAGGCGGCTGGCCACGATCGCCGGACCCTGGCCAGGCCCGCCAAGCATGCGCTCTGGTGGCAGCCGGCAGTCCGACAGGGCCAGGTCAAAGACCCGCTCGACCGAGAGGAGGCGGCGATCGGCGGCCACACGCAGGCCAGGATCATTTCGATCCACGAGCCAGACAGTCAGGCCCTGTTCGTCGCCGGTGTCTGTCCTGGCCACGACCAGGACCACACCGGCTCCCGACAGGCCGCGTACGTACGCCTTGTATCCGCTCAGGGAGTAGTACGACCCGCAGTGGACGGCGGTCGCGCGGATGGACTGTATGTCCGAACCGGCATCGGGTTCAGTGAGAGCGAAACACGAATGCAGCTTCCCGTGTGCCATGGGACGAACGAATCGCTCCTCCTGGGCCACCGTGGCATGCTGTCTTAGGAGTTGCAGGTTTTCTTCCAGGCAGAGTTCTGTCCCTACGACGCTGTAACTCAACTCGTCCTGCACCAGGCACTGGCTCAGGAATCCCGGGCAGCGGCCGCCCAGGGATCCCGGAATCTGCGGGCGGTCCAACCCGGCGGCCGCAAGCATTGCCCGCAGTGTCTTCACGCTGTCGTCCGGAAGGCTCGCCCCGGCCAGAAACTGCGATTCCAGCGGCAACAGGTGCCTTGTCATGAATTGCCGGGCCTTCTCCTGCAAGGCCTTATCGCTCTCCGGTATCTGCAGTTCCACTGAGGTCACGCTCGGTCCGCCAGTTTTCGGCCAGCCTCGTCGATCTACTTCGGCCGCAGACCCATCGTCCGGGCGATGATGTTGCGCTGGATCTGAGAGGTACCGGCCGTGACGGTGCAGATGCGGGCGTCGCGAAAGTATCGCTGCATATTGAAGTCCATCATGTAGCCGTAGCCCCCCATGATCTGCATCCCCATGTTGGCAACTCTGGCAAAGGTCTCGGAACCAGCCAGTTTGGCCATCGAGACTTCCCGCGTGCACTCGACACCCTGCTCCACCATCCAGGCGGCGCGATAACAGAGCAACCGCACCATGTCGACCTCGGTCTGCATGTCCGCCAGCATGTGAGCAATGGACTGAAAGTCACCGATCGAGCGGCCGAACTGCTGCCGGTCCCTGGCGTACTGCAGCGCCTCGTCCACCACCGTCTGGGCATTGCCGCAATACGCCGCCGCAGCAAAAGCCCGCTCCAGGCGCAGGCATCCCATCAGCGCCTGCCAACCCTGGTGCAGCGGGCCGACCAGCCGGTCCGCGGGCACCTCGGCATCCGTAAAGAAGATTTCGTTCGTGCCGAGCATCCAGCGCCCCAGGGTCTTCAGTCGTCGAATTTCCACACCCGGCGTATGCGGATCCACGAGGATCAGGCTCAGGCCTTCGTGCCGGGTCGATCCTTTCAGTGTCCGGCAGACGAGGTTGATGACATTCCCCGGCTGATCAGCCGCCGAAGAGAAGACCTTCTGGCCGTTGATGACGAATCGATCGCCCTCGAGGCGTGCAGTAGTTCGGATCGCCGCCACGTCAGAACCCGCGTCGGGCTCCGTGATGGAGATTGAAAACTTGATCTGACCGGAGATTACCAGCGGAATGTAGTGCCGCTTCTGTTCTTCGGTGCCGATCTTGAGAAGATTGAGTCCGTTGAAGACGGTCAGGGCATAGGCCGCGGCCAGATCGTAGCTCTTGCGCCCCAGTTCCTCGGCGACAATCAGCATGTCAATGGCGCTGCCGCCAGTGCCGCCCTGCAGGACCGGGAAGGCCAGACCGTAGAATCCCAGCTCGGCCAGGAGTTCGAAGACCTCCTTCGGGTAGCGGTGCTCCTCGTCACAGCGCCGCAGGTAGGCATCGGTACACACCTCGTCCAGGGAGTCCCGAAGCAGATTCCGCATGGTTTCCTGCTCGACGGTGAACCCGAATTCCATCGCGCGGTCTCCTTGAAAACGACGACGACTACCGCCCGGACGGGCCTTCATCGATCGGCCACGATGCCCCGCGCCGAAAGCGCTCAAAATCCGGCTTGCGGCGTTCCAGGAAGGCGGTCATTCCTTCCTTGAACTCTTCCGATGCCTGCACGAGATTGATGAGCTGTCCGCCGTGCAGTACGGATGCATAGGACTGGTCGGACTCGAAGTTCAGGGAAACTCTTGCGATACGCAGTGCCTGCGGACTCTTGGCGAGCAGTTCCCCAGCCCACCGCTGCACCTCCTGATCCAGCTCCGCGAGCGGGACCACGCGGTTGACCCAACCCATGCGCTCTGCCTCCTCCGCCCGGTACTGACGGCAGAGGTAAATTATCTCCCGCGCCCTCTTGTCCCCCACCAGGCGTGGCAACAGTTGGGTGCCCCACCAGAGCGGCGCACTGCCGACACGCGGGCCGGCATGTCCAAAGACTGCGTTGTCAGCCGCGATGGTCAGGTCACACTGCAGATTGAGTTCATTGCCTCCACCGATGCAATAGCCCCTGACAGCGGCAATGATCGGCTTGCCGCCGTTGCGCATTTCGGTGGACAAATGCATCGCCTTGGCAAACATCTTCTGACCGGAGGAGCGGTCCAGCTTCTGCTCGGCCATGACATCACCGCCAGTACAGAAGGCCTGGTCGCCGGCCCCGGTCAGCACGATGACCCCCACCGAGTCAATGCAGTTGGCCATTTCGAACGCCAGCGTCAATTCCTCAATCGTCCTTTCACGGAATGCGTTGTGAACCTCCGGCCGGTTGATGGTGATCGTTGCGATCCCATTGGTCTCGGCGAAGAGGACATCTGTGAAGGCTTCTGTCGGCATCGCTAAATCTCCCAGATAACGGTCGAGAACTGGATGTCCGGCATGCCGCCGTAGTAGTTGGAAATATCGGCAATGGCCTGCTTGCAGAGCGGCAATTCCATCGCGTCCTGGAACGCATCCATCGAATCGAAGTAGAGGGCGGCGAGCATCTGGTGGCGAGCAGGGCTGCCGTCGAGCGCGCCGATTGCCTTCCTGACCTCGATACGCCGGATGCCGAGGGAACTCATCGCTGACCTTGCGAATGGCAGGTGGCTGTTGAAATAGTAGTCTTCGTCCATCTCGATTTCGGCGCGGTAACAGAAAGTCACGGCAATCATGCTGGTAGCCTCATGGAACGGGGCCCTGCTTACAGCTCGCAACCCACGGCAAATGCCTCCGCAACAGCCTCATAGAAGCCTCGCGGCGAAACGCAATCCCCGATCCGCTGGAGTGGAATACCCATCGCCCCAAGGGATTCGTCGAGCGTCCGGTCCGGTACTACGCCCGTGGCGACGATGAGGCAGTCGGCCCGCAACAGCATCTTGCGCCCATCGGGGTCGGTGATCAGCAGGCCCTCATCGCGAAACTCGTTGTACTGCGCACTGGGGAGCAGGTTGACTCCATTCCTGCGCAGGCGGCGAAGGAGCAGGGCGCGCGTCATTGGCTCCATATCCTGAGCAATGCGCGATCCCCGCCGGACGACCACCAGAGAGTCGATGGGCGTTCGCTGGTTCAGGATGAAATCGGCCGTTTCACAGGCCACGTCGCCCCCGCCGATGATCACGACTCTCCCCGCAGGTTGCACGGCACCGCGTAGAACGGCGTCAAACATGTGAACGTTGCCGTGCTGGCTGCCCAGGATGTCGAGGCGCTGCGGTGCCGCACCGGCCGCGAGGACCATCACATCAGGTCGCCACCCTCTCACGAAGGCTGCGGTCACAGGCGTGTTCAGCCGGGCCTCCACTGAGGAGGTAGCAAGGCGGTGCAGCAAGTGGCGTTGCCAGACGCGCAACTCCTCCTTATGCGGGGGGAGCACAGCCAGGTTGAGCTGACCACCCAGCTCCGGCTCTTTCTCGCATAGCAGCACGGAATGACCACGGGAGGCCGCGGTCACTGCCGAATAAATGCCGGCCGGCCCACCGCCTATGATCAGGACCCGCCGCCGTCGCTTCGTCGGGGGAATACTGCGCGCTTCATGACCGACCTGCGGATTAGTCGTGCAGTGCATGACGGTGTTGGGTGCAAAGACGCCCTTGCTCAGGCAGCCGACGTTGCAGGCAATGCACGGGACGATGGCTGCGGTGACTCCGTCCCTTGCCTTGTTGACAAATTCAGGATCGGCGATCAACGCTCGCCCGAGGGCCACCAGGTCCGCCATCCCGTTGGCAACTGCCGCTTCGGCATCCTCGGGTGTACCGAGACGGCCCACGGCAATGACTGGGACGCTGACGCACTGTTTGATTCGGCGGGCAAGCCCCAGCAGATGTCCCCTGGCAATGGCCATGGGTGCTATGGAAACCGGTTCCTTGCCGGCATAGCTGCCGCCGGATACGTGGATCGCGGCAATCCCGCTCTGCTCAAGCCACTGACTGACCTGCTCCGTCTCCTCAGCGACGATACCGCCCGGCGCGAACTCCGAGGCGCTGAGCCGACAGACGATGGGGAACCCGGAGGGGGCGCTCTGTCGCATAGCGGCGACCAGTTCCAGCAGCAAGCGGGCTCGGTTCGCGAGGCTCCCGCCGTACTCGTCAGTCCGATGGTTGGAAAGGGAGGACAGAAACTGGGTGATCAGGTAGCCGTGCGCCGCATGAATCTCCACCCCGTCAAAGCCCGCCGCGACTGCCCTGGCAGTGGCGTCAGAGAATCGCCGGATGCAATGGTTGATGTCGGTGACCGTCATCTCTCGGGCTGCCGGCCGCCCAGCGCGGGGATTGGCGTGCACCACTGACGGCGAGATGAGCGAGCGATTGGGGTGCGGGACCCCCAGAGAACCCGTGTGTCCGATCTGGATGAGCGCGCGGGCACCATGTTCGATGATGGCGGATGAGAGCAGTCTCAGGCCGGGTATGGCGCGATCGTCGTCCAGTGTCAGGTTCCCCGGACCGGTCGATCCGACTTCGCTGTCGACAGTTGCCAACTCGACGATGATCAGACCGACGCCGCCAGCGGCCCGGGCAGTGTAGTAATCAATCAGCCGGTCGGTGACCAGGCCGTCGTCGGTCGCATAGTGGTTCTCCATAGGGGCCATGACCACGCGGTTCTTCAGGCGCAGCGGGCCGAGGTTCGTCGGTTGGAAGAGCGCAGGCCAGGGCACGATCTTGGATTCTCATTTCGAAGCAGTTGCGGGCTTTCAACCTATCAAAGTCGGGGTTGGTGGGTCTTCCGCAGGGGTGCACGGTATTCGCCTCGGCGATTCGTCAACTGTGTAGTAAGAGGCTCGAGGCCTGGCCGAACCGGCCCGACAACTTGCGGCGAAGCTCAGGCCCCGGTTAAGGACGAAGCGTTCGGGACCAACGATGACTGTATCTTCAGCTCGGCAGGGCGCCCGGATTCCTGTCGCTGTCAACCTGGCTCGAGTACCACATGAATCGACGGTCATCCAGGTCAATCTTCTTGTTCGGCGGGATCACAAAGCTGGACATGGAGTGTTCGATCACCGCGGGTCCCGGCACCGAGTTGCCGGCCTTCAGCGAATCCATGTCCCAGATGTCAAACTCCTGCCAATGACGAGCGTGGTACACCTGCCGCCTCGCCTTCAAGGCCTGCCTCGGAGGCGCCTGCCCGGCCAGCTCGTATTGGGGGATCACCGGCTTTACCTTGGGCACGACACCCTCGACAAAGACCTCGGTGATCTGGTAGCCGGCTTCGCGGAAGGCGGCTGCCCTGGGCAGCATGACGCTGTACACGTGATCGAAGGAGCCGGTGACTCGGTCCATGGCCTCCGGCGCGTGCACGCGCTGAACGGGAACCGGGCACTCCCAGCTCTCCAGCTGACCCAGGTAGCGGGCGTAGACGCCGCGCCGCAACGCCACCTGGTCACGGTGAAACCCGGACTCGGCGAAGTCGGCCACGATTCTGTTCTCCATCTCGTCCCAGGCGGTGTTAAGCAGCTGCCCCATCATCATCTTGAGTTCGCCCGTGGCATCGGTGGGCAACAGCACGTCCACGCCCTTGTGCTGGCGATAGATGTAGTCGCCGGTCGCGTTGCCGTAGGCGGAGAACGCTGCCGCCCAAGGTACGGTGAGCACGTTCTTGAACGGAACGCCCTCGGTTACACCCCACATGTGCAGTGGTCCGCCGCCCCCGTAAACGAGCAGCGTGTAATCGCCGAAATTGTACCCGCGGTTGGAAAGATTGACGGACAGCGAATCCCGCATTGACGAGTGCAACAGGTCGAGAACACCCGTGCAGGCTTCGAACAGGTCCAGGCCCAGAGGAGCGGCCACACGCTCGCGCAGAGCCTCCTCCGCCCGCTTCCTGTCCAGCTGCACTTTGCCGCCGAGGAAATTGTCCGGGTTCAGGTAGCCCAGGACAACGTCGACGTCGCCGATGGTCACGAAGCTGGAGCGGAAGCAGACACCCACATCCGCACCGGCGCTCTCGGGTCCAAACTCAACTCGCTTGAGCTTGGCATCGACACGGATGCAGGAGCCGGTACCGGCGCCAAATGACTCGATGGCGACCATCGGAAGGTTGAGGCGCCGTCCTACAAATTCGGGTTCCTTGCGAATGCCGATAATGCCGTCGACGATGACCCCCACATCCCAGGACGTGCCGCCCATGTCGCTGCACAGGAGGTTTGGTTCGCCCAGCAGGTCGCCGACCGCCTTCGCGCCCAGCATGCCGCCAATCGGCCCTGAAATAATGGTCTCGTACATGCGCGGGTAGCGTGTCGTTGCCGTACCGCCGTAGGCCAGCATCGTCATCAGTTCGTTCCGGTAGCCCTCCGCCTTGGCCCGTCCTTCCACAGACCTCAACTGTGCCCGTGTGTGTTCGCCCGCATAGCACTCAATCAGCAGGCTCTGGAACCGGTTCTCGACGCGGGCCACCGGACAGATGTCCGAGCTCAGCAGAACGGGCGTGGCCCGACCCTGCTTTGCCACCACGGCGCGGGCGATCTCGCCGGCCATACGCTCATGCGCCGGCGCAACGTGAGAGTTCATGAAGCAGATGCCGATGCTGGTGACGCCGTCGTCCAGAAGCTCGACAATGGCGCGCTCCACCTCCATCTCCGCCAGCGGTACCAGCGGTGTTCCTGCGGCGATGTGGCTGGCAGCCCAGTAGCTGCCACCGCAGATCCGCTCGGTGATCGGCTTCACGTTCTGCGGGTCCATCAGCAACTGGTTATGCCGATGCAGCGACTGGTGGAAGATGTGCCTGATCGACTGGCCGAGCCAGGTGAGCGCCCGCTCATTGCGAACCATGCCCTCGAGGCCACGGGTGACCAACATGCCAACCTTCTGCCCTGCCGTGCGTGTCAACACGGTGTTCAGCATGCCGGTGCCGGTGTAGATGGAGAGGTTCATCCGCCTGTGGATGTCCCTGGATGTCAGCCCCCACGCGCCGCCGGCATCGTTAAGGGATTCGAGATAGCTGGTCCCCTCGTTGCCCCGGTTCGTCAATGCCTTGCCGATGACAAACTCGCCGCTGGAATCGACGAGAAAGGAATCCGTCATAGTGCCGCCGGCATCGAAGGCGACAATTTCCGGGCTGTGAATCGCGGGCACGTCCTTATACTCCCCCGGCCCAATGCGCCAGTTGCGTGTGAGTCAGATCCCGGTACCAGTCGGGTCCGGCATCGGGCAGCGGATTGCTCTGCCAGTCCCGGTAGAAGGTGTCAAGGTCGAGCAACGCGTCGAAGACAATCGGGTAACCTTCCGGAACGACCTCGGTTGCGAGCAGTGCGAGGCAGCCTGGGCAGATGTACTCGCGGACTTCGGCAAAGCCTTCATCGGGACTGAACTCCTCCATCCCGTACATCCTGATCAGCTCCGCCTGGCTGGCGCTGACCCGGATCAGGGCGTTCAGCTTCCAGTTGATACGGTAGTCGCCGAACTCATGCCCGCAATCGCACTTCACGAACCTTGCTCCCGGGCGGGCGACGATATACAAGTGATCGGATATGCGCAGCAGGATGCGCTCAGCAAACGCAGTGTTCGCCTGCAGTATTGCCATGTAGTTCGCAAAACGATCCGGATCCTTGGGATCCATCGCACGCACGCGGAACACTTCGTCCCGGCTGGCAGTTCCTTCCACCAAGCGCCGGAGCATTTCCTGGGGCACGGCAACCTTGTCGCTCATCTCCGGATCAACTCCCAATCTTGTAGTCGTCGCCCAGTTGCCAGAATTCAATGAAGTCCTCGCGATAGCGCGGGTACCGCATACAGTCCGCGTGCATGTCTCTCACCTCAGGAACCTTGAAGTCCTGCGCCTGAATCCTGTTGCGGGTCCTGGACCACCACTGCCGGACGGGTACGGCCTCCGCCCGGCGTTCCTGTCTCTTGCTCTCCCGCAGAATGTCCGTGGCGGCCGCGTCGACGGCCATGTCCTGGTCCGGCTGGACCAGGACGCCGTAGACATCCCGTATGCGCTCCGGCGTGAGGTCGCCGCCACGGGCATCCTCGCTGCACCGGCTTGGGTTACGTTCCAGAGGATCGCCCCAGCCGCTGCCGGCGTTGTTCAGGAAGACCAGCAGGTCGCCATCGGCCACGTCGACCTCAGGCATGCCACCTTTCCAGACGGCGACCGTGGCAGCGGTCAGGGTACCGTTCGCCAGGTACTCTCTGGTCTCGGCCCAGCTGCGCGGGTAGGGCACGCTGCGGGCCATCAGGTCCCGCATGTTCGTCCCGTGCAGGAAGATCATGACGCAGCCGGCGCCTGGCAGTCCCGCCACCGGACTGCAACTCGAGCCACCCGTGCGACCGTCGCTGCCGATGTTGGCTGCGCTGATCCGCAGGTTGCGCCCCTGGTCGATGGCCACCAGCGTGATGTCGGAGGCAAGACCCCCGCGATACTTGCCGTTGCCACAGGTATTCGGCTCGGTGTTCCTGTTCAGGTAGAAGACGGTGGGCACGATGTACTCCCAGTCTTCCGGATCGCCGGCATCCGACTGTGCGTTGACGTAGGAATAAAGGTAGGACTCGCCGTCCTGGCACCCCGAGGCCCCGGTGGCCATGTTGGCCGCGTTCTCGAAGGAGATGAACGAGTAGATCGACCCGTCCTCGAGGATTCCGGAGCCGGTCGGCAGCAAGGTGTTGACGTTCTCGGCCCACGACTCTTCGAGGAAACCCCGGTAGAACTGGCTCCGCGCGATGTTGGTCGACACGGAGTTAGAGAAGGCGACCACCATGGACCACGCACTGGAGACGGAGGTGAATGGATAGTCGGGGTTCATCATGCTGCCCTTCGGAGCGGTGACCGTGGCCTGGAGATGAACGCCGGTGTTGACCTTGGGATCGAAGATCAGGTGGTTTCGCAGAGTGGTGAAGAACGAGCCCCATACCGCCCCATGCAGGTAGGCGTTGGCGGAGTGATAACCCCAGCTGCTGCTGCCCTCCTCGTCGTCGAGGATCCTCCCTTCAGGAGTGACTGTCATGCAGCCATAGATGTGCTGCAGGTAATTGCGGTTCGCGAAGCTGAACGAGGCGGCCGCGCCCTTTTGGAACACGGTGCGAAATGCGGGGCTCCGGTAGCGACCCGGTATCATCGTGTCCCGGATCATCTGCTCCGCATAACGGCGGCCGTCTTCCACCCACTCGCGCAGGGCCTGGCGGAAATAATCAATTCCAAACTCGGTCAGAATTTCCCGAACCCGGTCATGCAGCAGCGTGCAACCGGCCAGCCGCATCTTTTCGTCGAGGGTATTGAAGCCGCCCGCACGGGTGCGGTTATTCCACAGGTCGTAGACCCAAGGATAATGCTCGAAATTCTCTCCGCCCTTCATCGGTGGCAGGAGCAGGCCATCGGTGAAGGATGTGGGCGACAGTACCGGCACGGAGCTGGCGTCCATGGCCCCGATGTCCGTGATGTGATTCACGCCGATCGACCAGGCGACCAGCTCTTCTTCCCAGAATACCGGGATGGCGCAGTAGACATCCGATCCGTGTGGTGACGAGATGCGTGGGTCGTTTCCCAGGAAGACGTCGCCTGGTCTGAAGCCGGGGTTCACCTCATAGCCGCGCTCGATCATGTGGCGAATGAAGTGCGGCATGGATGAGATATGACCCTGCAGGCCCATGGAAATGGCCGTGACGTCTCCCTCCGGAGTGGCCAGTGCAAAGACCTCCTCGCCCATGACCCGTGCCGCCGGAGATGCGGCGACGTACTTGGCGGCCTCGCGGCTGGAAAGAGCCGCTGAAACCAGTCGGGCTGTAAACCGCTCGTACTTGACCGGATCCTGCTGCTTGAGCCTCAGGTCACGGATGCCGTAATAGCAGCCGTTCTCCTCGGTGAGCCGGTCCCGTTCCATAAGCCTGTCGCGCAGGCTTCTGTTGCCAGCGGTCATTGCACGTCCGGTCTCTGTTGCCGCTTGATTCATTTGTACCAACGTCAATACCGGACAGCAAGCTCAATCCCATAGGTGCGCGGGCGGTTGGGCTCATTGAACGCGAGCAACCCGCCCGCATTGATGCCGTTATCGACGAATTGCCGGTCGGTCAGGTTCTTGACGTACACCGCGAGACGCAGCCGCTCGCTGGCGGGCTGGTAGGCAACACTGGCGTCAACGAGCCACGCCGCGGGGCGGCGGGCAAACAAGTCGTTGGTCACGTCGGTCTCGTATGCCGACGAATACGAGGAGCTACCGGCCAGGCTCAACGTTCCGGCCGAACCAAGGCCAATGTCATAGGTCAGGCCGAGCAACCCGGTCCACTCGGGGGCGCGTCGCAGCTTGAGGTCCGAGTGATCGGCGACCGCACCGGCGAGAAAATCGGCCGGAGTCAGATTGGCGAGAAAGTCGACGTAACGAGCGCGTAGGTACCCCAGATTGACATTGATCATGAGGCCATCGGCGGGGACCAGGGTCGACTCAAGTTCGAACCCGGCTGTATAGGCTTCCGCGGCGTTGCGGACGACGGTCTGCTGTCCCGCACCGACGTCGGACGGAATGATGACGTCAACCTGCATGTCAGTATATCGGTTGTAGAAGGCCGCGAAGTTCGTGCGCAGCCGCCTTTGCAGCCACTCGGCCTTGAGCCCGGCCTCCACGCCCCGGACCTTCTCCGGATTGTAGGGCCCGATGTCGCTCACGGTATTTGAGCGCCCGTTGAACCCGCCAGCCTTGAAGCCCGTCGAGTAGCTCAGGTACCAGAACTGTGTGTCGCTCCGTCGGAAATCAAAACCGAGTTTCGGCGTCAGTTCACCGAAAGAGGCGTCAGCCTTGACGAACGGAGCGAACTCCGGTGGGGCCAGGTTGTAGCCCGGCGGCCTGAGGCTGAATTCCTTGTCCTCCCAGCTGTACCGCCCGCCAATTGTCAGGCGCGTGCGCGGAGAGGTCTGATAGTTCGCCTGCGCAAAGACGGCGTATGCTTTCCCGTCCTGTTGAGCGTGCGCACCGAGTGGAATCTGCACCGCTCCGACTGGCACGGCTGGAGGACAGGCACCGACCAGGGTGCAGTCGACGATCTGCTGCTGGATCTGCGTGTACCACTGCTTGTAATACGTGAGGCCAGCGACGTAGTCGAGTTTCTCGCCGACGTCGGTCGCTATCCGCAGTTCCTGGCTGAATTGATTGATGAGCTGCTCCCGGGGGTAGGCAAGCAGAGTAACGACGTCACCGTCCAGATCGACAGCCGACCTGTCGTCGGTGTGCCGGAGGCCGGAGACCCAGGTGATGGTGCCGGGTCCGAAATGCCAATTGGCCTCGATCGCCACGCCGCTGGTCTTCGAGTCGATGAAGTTCGGATCGTTGATTCTGACCCGGAACAGGTCGCCGTAGGTGAGCGCACAGTAGCCGAAAAAGCAGGCTCCGGAGCCGGGCGGGGACGAATTTCGCTCGACTGCCGCATCTCCCTTGTCCCGAACAATGTCAGCGATCACGGTCAGATCAAACGCGTCCCCGGGACGCCACACGGCGACCAGGCGCCCCATGGTTGAATCCTCCGCGCCGATCCGGTCTCCGGTCGCCTCATTGATGTAGTAACCGTCCATGGTCTTGCGAAGACCGGATAACCGGATCGAGAATTCCCCGTCACCAAGCGGCATTTCCAGCATGGCTTTGAGGTCGCGGCGACCGTAGTTGCCGATACTTGCGGATGCTCCCGCATGGAATTCGCCCGACGGCCGGCGCGACCGAACGGTCACGAGCCCGCCAATCGTGTTCTTCCCAAACAGCGTACCTTGCGGTCCCCGCAGGACCTCGATTTGATCGACGTCGTAAAGATCGAGCAGGTTGGCATTGGCCTTGCCGAGAAACACACCGTCGAGGACGACGCCGACGGCCGGCTCGAAGGACGCATCCGGATCCTGGAAACTCATTCCCCGGATAGAGAACGCAGTCGCGTTGGCGTATGCCGGCGCCGGGTCGAGAATGATGTTCGGGAGGCCAGCGCCCAGGTCGCTCAGGTCTGCCGAGAACCTGGCCTCGACTGAACTGGTGCTCATCACCGACACCGCAACTGGCACATTTTGCAGCGGCTCAGTGCGCTTGCGGGCCAGGATCACCACCTCTTCGAGCTGGTTCATTTCGCCGGGCTCTGCTGCACGGCCCGGCACTGGCGTCGCGAGCAGCGCGCTCAACGAGCACGTGCACGCCAAGGCATAGCGCGTCTGAACTGAAATCTCGCCGATCATGGTACAGGTCCCCCTGTGTTGGCGCAGGTCCGCGGGCAGGACCGCGGGCTCAGCACGCAGACTTGCACGAGCGCCAATATCGGTATTCTCGACACCTTCCTGGCGCCATCAGTAGCGGCTGGCACCTTAGCAAGGTGAAAGGTGACGAATCATCCGTGAGGATGGACAGTACGCGGCGCTAGAGTTCGTCAACAGTGTAGGAATGCCGGCAGGCAGAGCCGGAGATCCGCGGGCTCTCCGGGATTGTCCGTCCGCGGCGGAGCTGCCGGGGCCGCTGCCCTCATCAGGGCGGCGGGATGAAGAGCTCCGCGGTCTTGCCGCCGTCCGCGGACAGGCAGGTGCCGGTCACGTAGGAGGACTCGTCCGAGGCCAGGAACAGCGCGGCCCCGGCGATTTCCGCGGCCTCGCCGAAGCGGCGGAGCGGCACGGCGGCCGCGATCCTGCGGCCCCAGTCGGCGCCGGGCCCGGCAAACCCGGCCTCGGTCGCCGGCGTGTTGATGACACCGGGCGCGATCACGTTGACGCGCACGCCGGCCGGCGCGGCCTCGATTGCGGCGCAGCGCGTGAAGTGGATCAGCGCGGCCTTCGCCGCCCCATAGGCGGACATCCCGGTCATTGCCAGCAGGCCGTTGATCGAGGCGATGTTGACAATCGAGCCACGCCGCGCCGGCAGCATGATCCTGAAGGCCTCGCGCGTGGTCACGAAGGCCGCATCGACGTTGACGCGGAAATCGCGGCGGAAGTTCTCGATCGTCATGTCGGTGATCGCACCGTAGGTGACCGACGGTGCGTTGTTGACGACGATGTCGAGCCGGCCCTGCGCTTTCGCAGTGCCCGTGACGAAGGCCGCGAGCGCCGCGTCGTCGCCGACGTCGAGCGCCTCGTGGCTCGCGCTGCCGCCGGCGCTGCGGATGCCCTCGGCGACGCCGGCGAGGACGTCCGCGCGCCGCGCGCAGATCGCAACATGTGCGCCCTCAGCCGCGAAGCGGCGGGCGATTGCAGCGCCGATGCCCTGGCTCGCACCGGTGATCAGCGCCACCTGGCCGCGCAGGCGCTCACCCATAGTCGTGTCCCCGCTGGCTGCAACTGCGTACCAATATAGCGAGTGTCCCGTGCCGGTGGTACGTCCCGGCAGCCATTCCGAGGGAAATCACCGGCAAGTCCGGGGCTGCTACACTCGGCCCACACCCGCCGGGGGAGCTGCATGAGCGCGGATGCATCGTTGCTGACGGCGCCGGGCGCCGCGTTTGAGCTGGTCGAAACCGGAATCCGCGGCTATCGCTGCCGGACCTTCCGGCACGCACCACCAACGCTGCCGGAGTTCTTTGACAGCCTCAACTGGCGCGCTGACCGCGAGTGCCTGGTCTATGGCGGGCAACGCCTGAGCTACGCCGACGTGTGGACACGATCCTCTTCGCTCGCCGTTGCGCTGCGCCAGCACCATGGCGTCGAGCCGGGTGCGCATGTCGGCCTGGCAATGCGCAATCTCCCGGAGTGGATGATTGCGTTCCTGGCGATCGCGCGACTCGGTGCCGTCCCGGTGCTGTGCAACAGCCGCGGTTCCTCCGCGGAACTCGCCCATGCGCGCGACTCGAGCGGTTGCGTCGCGGTGATCGCCGACGGGCGCTGCGGCCGCGAGCTCGCGCGGGCCGGCGCCTCGCCGGTGCCCTGGCTCGTGGTCGCGGACAGTGCCGCGCTCGGCGCCGACGGGGAGCGTGACGCGGACGACCTGCGCGTGGCACGCGCCGGGGGCGCCGGAGACTTCACGGAATTCCTGCAGCGCGGCGCGGGGTGCAGGCCGCCAGCGGTCCGGGTCGCGCCGCTGGATCCGGCGATGATCCTGTTCACGTCGGGTACGACCGGCCGCGCCAGGGGCGCGATCCTGAGTCAAATCGGCACGACCAACGCGATCTACGCCAATCTGTTCTCAGGCGCTCTGGTCGGCCGGCGCTTCGCGGCCCGCCTCGGCATCCCATTCGAACAGCTCGCCGCGCGCCTGCCGCAGGCATGCCAGTTGCTCGTGTTTCCGCTGTTTCACACCAGTGGCGTGCATTCCGGGTTTCTCGCGACGCTGGCCCGTGGTGGCAAGATCGTGCTGATGCGGCGCTGGGATGCCGGCGACGCCCTGGCGCTGATCGCCCGCGAGCGCGTGACCCAGTTTCCGGCCGTGCCGACGATGCTCTGGGACCTGGTGCACGAGCCGCTGGAGGGCGCACCGGACTGCAGCACGCTGGCGAACGTCTCGACCGGCGGCCAGGGCCTGCCGGCCGGACTGCTGGCCGAGCTGGTCCGCCGCTTTCCGAACGCGGTGCCGGGCACCGGCTTCGGCCTGACCGAATCGACCGGCGCGGTCGCGCTCGCCGTCGGCGAGGACTTCCTCGCGCACCCGACCGCGGCCGGGCGCCTGCTGCCGACGACGGAAGTGCGGATCCTCGGTCCGGATGACCGACCCGCTGCCGCCGGGGTACCCGGTGAGATCTGCCTGCGCGGGATCACGAACATGCTCGGCTACCTGGGCGATCCGGAGGAAACGCGGCGCACGATCGATGCCGAGGGCTTCATGCGCACCGGCGATATCGGCTTCGTCGATACGGACGGCTTCATCCATATCGTGGACCGCAAGAAGGACATGGTCATCAGCGGTGGAGAGAACATCTGGTGCGCGGAGATCGAGCGCGCGCTGCTCGCGAATCCGGACGTGCAGGAGGCCGCGGCGTTCGGCGTGCCTGATGCGCGGCTCGGCGAGCGCCTGGTCGTTGCGGTCGTGCCGCGTCCCGGCGCGGCCGCGCGGCTGGTGCCTGCGGACCTGCAGGCGCAGCTCGGCGAAGTGCTGGCCGCCTACAAGGTGCCGCGCGAGATCCTCGTACGGGCGACGGCGCTGCCGCGCAATCTGCTCGACAAGGTGGACAAGCGCCTGTTGCGGCAGCAGTCTACGGCCTGATTGCTGGCGGGCGAGGGCGGCAACATGCAGGACCTGGAGGGCAGGACGGCAGTCATCACCGGAGCCGCGAGCGGCATCGGCCGGGCGCTTGCGCTCGCCTGCCGACGCGAGGGTGTGCGCGTGATCGCGACCGACGTCGAGCGGGGAGCGCTCGACGCGCTCGCGCAGGATCTGGCGGCGCCCGGCGGGCCCGAGGCCGTCACCGAGCTGCTGGACGTGCGCGATGCTGCTGCGGTCGAGGCGCTCGCCGCGCGCAGTTTCGCCCGCTGGGGCGGCGTCGAGCTGCTGTTCAACAACGCCGGCGTGATGGTGCCGCGGCCGCTGTGGGAGCACGGTGATCTCGAGTGGCGCTGGCTCATCGACGTGAACCTGACCGGCATCATGAACGGAGTCCGCGCCTTCGTGCCGCGCATGCTCGCGCGGGGCGTTCCGGCGCACGTGGTCAACACCGGTTCGATGGCGAGCTTCTTCGCGACGCCGATGCTGGGTGCCTACAGCGCGTCGAAGTTCGCCGTGCGCGCGCTGAGCGAGGCGCTGCACCACGACCTGCGGCAGATCGACGCCTGTGTCCGGGTCTCGCTGCTCGCACCCGGCGCGGTGCGCACCCGGATCTTCGACGCCGACCGCAACCGGCCGGAAGGCGCGCCGGTGATCACTGGCGCGAGCGGTGCGGTCCGCGACCTCATGCGCAGTGGCACGCAGGAGGCTGGCATGGATCCCGCCGAGGTTGCCCGTCTCGTGCTCGACGCGATCCGCGCGGAGCGCTTCTGGATCTTCCCGCATCCGGAGATGCTGGCGCCGCTGCCGGAGGTGACCGCCGCGATCATTGCCGGGCGGAGCCCGGAGTTCGGACTGGCAAAGAGCTGGAAGCTGGCGGCGGAGTAGTCCAGCAATGGAGCGCCCCGAGAGAGTAAAGCCGGAGGGTTGCGTCACCGACTGATCCGTAGCATTATGACCATATGGTCATAATGCCGGAGGCCGGTGCATGCGAACCGTCCAGGTCGTTGAAGCAAAATCAAGATTCTCCGCGTTGCTAGCGGCCGTCGAGGCCGGCGAGGAGATCGCGATCACGCGCCATGGACGGGTCGTGGCGCGCCTGGTGCCCGTTCCCCCGCGCAAGGCGGCTGACCTGTTCCGTGCCTTCTGGGAGGAGCCGGACATGGAGCTCACGGCGCCGCCGGACCAGCCGCCGGAGCCAGTGAAACCGCTGGACTGAAGTGCGTTACCTGCTCGACACCAACATCCTGATTGCGGCCATGAAAGGTGCGCTGCCGGTGCGCGAACGGCTGGCTGCCCTGCCGCTGTCCGATCTCCTGTTGTCGCCCATCGTGCTGGGTGAACTACAGCTGGGAGTCGAGAAGAGCCTGCATCGGGACCGCAACGCGGAGCGCCTCACCAGGCTGGTCGAAGGTATTGAGACCGTTCCCCTCGATGCCGAGACCAGCCGTCATTACGGCGCGATCCGCGCCGCACTCGAACGCGCCGGTACACCGATCGGCGCCAATGACTGCTGGATCGCCGCCCAGGGGATCGCACTCGGCGTCGTGGTCGTCACCGACAACGTCGCGGAGTTTTCGCGGGTACCGGGTCTCGTCACGGAGAACTGGCTGGCCTGACCGGAACCTCTGAGGTCCGATTGCATGAACTCAACCACGATGTCGGATGTGCCGGTAATGCCGGAAGCGGCCTACCTCGTGGTCCTCAAGACCGGCCGGAACTGAATCGGGCTCTGTGCAGTCACTCCGTTGCCGCGTGCGGTCAGAGTCACGCAGGCACCCATCGTGCTGGTCCGGCGGATCTCGAAGGTCGTCGATCGGGTGCCCGAGGAGATGGTGACCGATGCCGGGACTGCGGCAATGGTCGGATGGCTGCTCGTCAGCGCGATCGACAGCCCGCCGGCCGGAGCCGCGGTCGGAATTGACAGCGTGCCATACGCGGAAGTGGTCGTCGCACCCCATTCCAGGATGCTGGGCGTCAGATTCAGCGCGGTGTCCTGCTGGTCGACCAGTACGGTAAGCGGCCGGACTGAATCCCCGGGGAATCCCAGCGTGAACGTCGTGCAGCCGACGCTCCTGGTGAGAGACGTCTTGAGGACCACGTTGCCGGAGGCGGCGCCCCCGACCACTTCGGTGAACGGAGCAACCTCGGGGTGGCTGCTTGCCGCGGGTATCCGAATGTCACCGCGGGCCGTGCCCGACAGATCGACCAGGACCTCGACCCATCCGGACTTGCGGATAATCGAATGACGGACGGTCGAGCCGCTGAGGCGGATGTATGCGTCGACGGGTCGCAGGGGTCTCGGCGGATAGTCACAGGCCAGCCGCAGCTGGTCCACGTAGGACGAGGCGCGCCCGGTCAGCCCACGCCCGGGTTTGCCGTCGGCGCAGTCCCAGGAGCCGAAGGAGTTCCCTCCCGTCCCGCCCGCCTGCCCGGTCAGCATGCTGCCGACCGTCGCGAGGCGCGGCCCACCGGTCAGCGGACCGCACCGGATCCTCAGCTGGTCGATCAGGGAGGCCGCCTTGCCGGCGATTCCGCTTACCGCGTGGTCGCGCGGACACAGCAGCTTGAACGCACTGCCACCGGTTCCGCCGGCAACGAGCGCCGCATAGGCCTTTTCGTTGCCAACCCACCGGCCGAGGGGATCGACCTGGACACACAGCAGCTGCACCCGGTCGATGAACCCGCCGGCCAGACCCGAGATGCCAGCCAGCACGTGGTCGTCCGGACACCGGGGGCTGAACGAGTTGCCACCCCCGCCGCCCGCCGCTGCCGTCAGGTATTCCGCGGCTGCCGAGGTCCGTGGCACCACCATGGTGACCAATACGACAGCCAGTGCCAGCAGTGAGCGTCGGCCCTGCCGATATTGCGGTGTGATCATGTCGCCCCTCCGTGATCGCCGCATTCTAGCCGCAACGGGCCCGGCAGCAGGGATCGCCCAGGGCGCCTCAGGGGCAGTAGCGGGCGGGGCGGGGCGTGCCGGTGGAGCGCCGGTCGACGACGACTTCACCGCCCTTCATGACCCACCGGACCCGCCGGGTGACCGCGCGGATGTCCGCCAG
>SCUD01000064.1 GCA_004297335.1 Gammaproteobacteria bacterium | reverse complement strand
AGAAAGCGCCCGAAGTCTGCGACCCACAGGTCGTTGCTGCGCGTGCCGGTGAAGTACATCAACACCAGCCAGCGGCCGTCACGCGACAGGCTGCCATACGGGCCCCAGGTGGTCGCCAGCGCCTGGTTCTCCTCCTTCGTGTACTGGCGGAACAGCAGCGCATCGCTGCCAGGCTCGCTGCCGAGGCGGTGGAACATCACCTGTCCACTGTAGGGATCCTTCGCATCCTTCAGATTGCGATAGACGAAGCCAGAGCCGTCGGGCAGCCAGTCGGGCGCCTCGGTGCGATTCGGAATCTCGAGCGGCAGCGTCAGGCCGCGGTCCACGTCGAGCAGCCGCAGCGTCGTGTTCTCATCACCAGCGCGGTAGCTGCCGTAAGCGACTGTCCGGCCATCCGGCCCTGGCGAGATCCAGGTGATCGTCGTGAGCCCGGAGGGATCGAGGACCGCGGGATCGAGCAAAGTACGGGTTTCGCCACGCACCCCCTGGCGCCAGTACCACACCGGCTGGTTCTGGCTGCCCTCGCGCTTCGAGAAGAAATACCGCCCGCCGCGTTCGATCGGCTTCGTGACGGTGCCGATCTCCATCAGCGGACGCAACCGTTCCTCCAGCGCCTGCCGGCCCGGCAGGCCGTCCAGCGCGGCGCGGGTGTGCGCGTTCTGCGCATCGGTCCACGCCGCCACCGCGGGTGTCACCTGACCCATGCGCTCCGCATTCGAGTTGTCACCCTCGAGCCAGCGATAGGGATCGATGAGTTCGACGCCGTGCAGTGTCTCGCGGACGGGCTCGGCCCGGGTGGGTGGTGGCGTCGGCATCCGTGCTGGCTCCTCTTGTTCTTGCGGCAGGCGGCGGTAATGGCTGAGCAGTGCGCGCAGCTCAGCCTGCGGCAGCGCCTGCACACGATGACCCTCGGTACCGACCATGTCGCGGCCGGCGACCAGCGCGTTGACGATCGCCTCTTCGGTTGCCTGCACGGTGGCCGCGAACAGTGGATCGAGCGCGGCGTTGCCCATGAACTCGGCGAGCGCGAGTTCACCCGTCCCCGGCGCGGCGCGATTGGCGGTCGAGAACGCGATGAAGAGGTCGCCGGAACCGTTGCCGGCGGTCGAGCCCATGCGCGCGAGACCGAGGCCCGCGCGTCGTGCGAGACGCTTGAGCTGGTGCGGCAGCAGGGGTGCATCCGTCGCGACGACGATGATGATCGAGCCGGTCTCCCCGGCGCCGCCCGGGCTCTCGTCGGGTAGCTGCGCACCGACCGGGACACCCGCGATCCGCAGGTCCCCGCGCAGCCCGTGATTGGCCTGCACGAGGATGCCAACGATATGTTCACGTCCATCGATGCGCACGCGGCGCGAAGCCGTGCCGATGCCGCACTTGAATTCGTAACAGATCGTGCCGGTGCCCGCACCGACGTTGCCCTCGGCGACCGGACCGGTGGTGGCGCCGTGGAGGGCCGCCTGCACATGCTCGGGTTTGACGTGAAACCCATTGATATCGTTGAGATATCCATCCCAGGTCTCGGCCACGACCGGCAGCGACCACCAGTAGCCGCTGGCATCGGCATCGCCCTCGGCGACCCGCCAGCCGATCACCGCATCGCGCACCACGCCGACGCTGTGCGTGTTGGTCAGCACGATCGGCCCCTCGAGCTCGCCGGACTCATCGAGCCAGGCGGTGCCGGTCATCTCGCCATTGCCGTTCAGCGCGGACCAGGCGCCGAACACGGGGCGGTCGCGGCTCTCGGGGCCGCGCGGCAGGATCGCGGTGACGCCGGTGCGGATCTTCCGGTCGCCGCGGGCGTCACCGATCAGTGTCGTGTGGCCGACGGTCACGCCGGCAACGTCCGTGATCGCATTCCAGGGACCCGGCTGGCCCTCGAAGGGCACGCCGAGATCGCGGCCCCGCGGTTGCGCCTCGCAAACCGCCGCGACAAACGTCAATATCAGCACCAGTCCGGAAGTCCTGTGCATGACGAGACCTTTGATCGGGATTGTGGATCGGTTATCGCCTGTCCGACATGCTAGCGCAGTGCGCCGCGTTGCGCGCACGGTGGTGGCGTGCGTCGCGGCGAGCCTGACCCTCGCCGGGCCGGCAGCAGCCGAGACCCTCATCGTGCGCGCAGGGCGGCTGCTGGACGTCGAGCGCGGCCTCTATCTGGACGACCAGGCAATCCGCATTGCCGATGGACGCGTCCTGGACGTCAGCCCGTGGGCCGGTCCGCCGGCGGACATCTCGACTGAGGTCATCGACTGGTCCGCGTACACGGTCCTGCCGGGCCTGATCGACCTGCACACCCACCTGATCGGGGATCTGTTCGGAGCCGACCCCGCCCAGCCACTCACGAGTTCGCCGGCACGCGAAGTGCTGCTCGGCGCCTCGCATGCGCGCCAGACGCTGGCTGCCGGCTTCACGACGGTACGCGACGTCGGCACCTACCGCGCCTTCCTCGACGTGGCACTGCGCGATGCGATCAACGCCGGCCTGGTCCCGGGTCCGCGCATGTTCGTCGCGGGCGCCTACATCACCGTGAGCCAGGGCGGCGGCGAAGTCACCGGCCTGCCACCGGGGATGGTCGTGCCCGAGGACATGCGCCGCGGCGTCGCGAATTCCGCCGACGCGGTGCGCCAGCGCGTACGCGAGCTGCTGGCGGGCGGCGCGGATTTCATCAAGATCATCGCCACCGGCGCCGTGCTGACCGAAGGCACCGAGCCCGGCGCCTCGGAGTATACGGAGGCGGAGCTGCGCGCCGCCGTCGAGGAAGCGGCCCACGCTGGCAGCTACGTCGTCGCGCATGCGCACGGCGCGGAGGGCATCCGCAATGCCGTCCGCGCCGGGGTCCGCAGCATCGAGCACGGCTCGCTGCTCGACGACGAGGGCATCCGGCTGATGCGCGAGCACGGCACCTGGCTGGTCGCCGATGTCTACAATGGCGACTACATCGCCGAGGTCGGCCGGCGCGAGGGCTGGAGCGCAGCAGTGATGCGCAAGAACGAGGAGACGACCGCTGCACAGCGCGCGGGTTTCCGCAAGGCCGTGCTGGCCGGCGTACGCATCGGCTTCGGCACGGACAGCGGCGTCTACCCGCATGGCGAGAACGCGCGCCAGTTCGCCTACATGGTGCGCCATGGCATGAGTCCGCTCGAAGCCATCCGTGCCGCGACCATCGGCGCCGCCACCGCGCTCGGCCGTGAGCACGAGCTCGGCTCGGTCGCTGCGGGCAAGTACGCCGATATGATCGCGGTCCGCGGCGACCCGCTCGCGGATGTCGAAGGGCTGCGCTCGGTGGCGGCCGTGGTCAAGGCCGGCCGGGTCGTAGCCGTGGCCGGCCAGGTGCTGCAATGACAGTCGACCGCCAGCTTGGCTTCTGGATGGCGACCGCGCTCGTCATCGGCAACATCATCGGCATCGGCATCTTCGTCCAGCCGGCATCGCTTGCGCCCTACGGCCTGAACGCGTTGCTCGCCTGGGCGGTGACCGCGGCCGGCTGCGTCGCCCTGGCCTGGGCGCTGGCGCTGCTTGCCCGGCAGATGCCGCAGGCCGACGGTCCCTTCAGCTACATCAGTGCGACGCTCGGCGAGGTCTGGGCGGCGGCGGCGCTATGGTGCTACTGGATCGCCGTCTGGGTCGGCACGGCCACGATCGCGGTCGGGGTCGCCGGCTATTTCGCCTCGGTGCTGCCGGTCTTCGCGGAAGTGCCGCCGGCCGTGCTGGCGGCATCGCTGTTGTGGCTGTTCACGGCGATCAACCTGCTCGGAATCCGCAGTGGCGGCTGGGTGCAACTGGTGACTTCCGCGCTGAAGCTCGCGCCACTGGCACTCGTGCTGGGCTTCGGCCTGTGGACCCTCTTGACTGAGCCGGCGGCCTACACGCAGAGCCTGCCCGCGACGCCGCTGTCACTGTCCGCGACGATGGCCGCCTCGACGATCGCATTGTTCGCGATGCTCGGCATCGAATCCGCCGTCGTGCCGGCAAGCCGTGTGCGGGATCCGGCGCGCACCTTGCCGCGCGCGACGATGGCCGGCACGCTGCTCGCGGCTCTCGTCTACGTCGCCGTCACCGCGGTTGCGCTGCTGCTGGTGCCACAGTCCGGACTGGCCGAATCCGCGGCACCGTTCGTCACCGTGCTGGATCACTTCATGGGGGTCGGCAACGGTCGCTGGCTGGGCCTGCTGATCCTGGTGAGCGGCATGGGCGCGGTGAATGGCTGGACGCTGCTCGCCGGCGAGCTGACCCGCACGCTCGCTGACCATCGCCTGCTGCCGGCGGTCTTCGGGCGCAGCAACCGGTTTGGTGCCCCCGCCAACGCGTTGCTGCTCGCGGGCCTGCTCGGTACTGCGCTCGCGCTGATGAACTACAGCCGCAGCTTCGTCGACGGGTTCACGTTCCTGACGGTCGTCGCGACGGCCGCCAACCTGCCGCTGTACCTGTGCTGCGTGCTGGGCCTCCTCGTCCTGGTGCGGCGCAGCCCAGGCTCCCTGCCGCGCTTCACCGGTGTCATCGGTACGTTCGGGGTCGCCTACACGGTCTTCACCTTCGCTGGCGTCGGCCTCGAGCCATTCCTGTGGGCGCTGGCACTCGTGCTGATGGGCATACCGATCTACCTGCTGCGGCGCTGGCGCGGGCGCGCGGCGGCGCAGCCGGTGTTGAAGGCGTGACGACCGGCAGTCTCGAGGTCGCGCTCGCGCACGCGGAACAGCTCCTCGCGAGCGAGCCGCTGCTTGCCGCCGAGCAGGCCCGCGAGATCCTCGCCGTCGTGCCGCAGCAGCCGCGCGCACTGCTGCTGCTCGGCCTTGCCGAGGGCGCAGCGGGCCACGGGGACGCCGCAGTCGCCGCACTCCGACGCGCCGTCGCACTCGATCCACGGCTGCCCGATGCCTGGCGCGCACTCGCCGATCACCTCACAGCCCTCGGCGACGCCGCGGGCGCCGATGCGGCCTACGCGCAGCACCTGCGATACGCCGCTCACGACCCGCGTCTGCTCGAGGCAGCCGTGGCGCTGTGCGACAACCGCATCGCCGTGGCCGAGGCACTGCTGCGCGCGCACCTCTGGCAGCACCCGACCGATGTTGCCGCGATCCGCATGCTCGCCGAGGTCGCCTCCCGGCTCGGCCGCTATGGCGACGCGCAGAAGCTGCTCGAACGCTGCCTCGAGCTTGCTCCAGGATTCACGTCCGCCCGGCACAATCTCGCCGTCGTGCTGAACCGCCAGGGCAAGGCCGAGGCGGCCCTCGCCGAGGTGGAGCGCGCGCTCGCCGGCGAGCCGCGCAATCCCGGCTACCGCAACCTGAAGGCCGCGATCCTTGGCCGGATCGGTGAGTACGCGCGGTCCATCGAGATGTACCGCGAGGTGCTCGCCGAGTACCCGGGCCAGGCCAAGGCCTGGATGAGCTACGGCCACGCGCTCAAGGCCGCGGGCCGGCAGGATGAAGGCATCGCCGCTTACCGGAAGAGCCTCGAGCTCGCGCCGACCTGCGGCGAGACCTGGTGGAGCCTCGCAAACCTGAAGACCTTCCGCTTCAGTGAAGCCGAGCTCCTGCAGTTCCAGCGCTGGCTCACCGAGACCGAGCTGTCCGTCGAGGACCGCTTCCACTTTCACTTCGCGATCGGCAAGGCGCTCGAGGATCGCGGCGACTGGGCCGGCTCGTTCCGGCACTACGCCGAGGGCAACCGCCTGCGCCGTGAGACCGTCCATTACGATCCGGACGAGCTGACCGGCCTGGCGGAGCGATCCAAGGCACTGTTTTCAAGACAATTCTTCGAGGAGAGAAGCGGCTTCGGGCATCCGGCGCCGGACCCGATCTTCATCGTCGGGCTGCCACGGTCCGGTTCCACGTTGCTCGAGCAGATCCTCGCCAGCCACCCGCTCGTCGAGGGCACGATGGAGCTGCCCGACGTGCTCGGTATCGCGCGCGAACTCGGCGCGAAGAAGATCCGCAGCCAGGCCTCGAAGTATCCCGAGATCCTCGCGACGCTGACCGCCGCCGACCTGCGCTCGCTCGGCGAGCGCTACCTGGCGCAGACCCGTATCCAGCGCAAGACCGCTGCACCCTTCTTCATCGACAAGATGCCGAACAATTTCGCCCATGCCGGCCTGATTCACCTGATGCTGCCGAACGCCAGGATCATCGACGCGCGCCGCCATCCGCTGGCCTGCTGCTTCTCCTGCTTCAAGCAGCACTTCGCGCGCGGGCAGCACTTTACCTACGAGCTCGCCGAGCTCGGCCGCTATTACCGCGATTATGTCGGGCTGATGGCGCACTACGATGCCGTGCTGCCCGGCCGCGTCCATCGAGTGCTCTACGAGCAGCTGGTTGCGGATACCGAGGCCGAAGTGCGGCGACTGCTCGGCTACTGTGGCCTGCCCTGGGACGCAGCCTGCCTGCGCTTCTGGGAGAACGAGCGCGCAGTGCGCACCGCGAGCTCCGAGCAGGTCCGGCAGCCGATTTACCGGAACGGCGTCGACCAGTGGCGGCATTTCGAACCCTGGCTCGGTCCCCTCCAGCAGGCCCTCGGTCCGGTGCTCGAAGCCTGGCCGGACCACCCCCCCCTTGATACCGCCACGGTGTAGCGTAAACTGCGTCGGTCCCGAGGGGAGGTTTCCACCATGCAACGTTTGAAGAACCGCAAGATCATGCGGCGTACATCTATTGTTGCGAAAGCGCCACTTGCGTCCGCGATCCTGCTCGCGATCGCCCCGGCGCACGCGCAGTCGGCGCTCGAGGAGATCATCGTCACCGCGCAGAAGCGCGGTGAGGAGAACATCCAGAACATCCCGATCAGCATCCAGGCCTTCGGCACCGCGAAGCTGGAGGAGCTGAACATCCAGAAGTTCGACGACTACGTGAAGCACCTGCCCTCGGTCTCCTACCAGACCTTCGGCCCGGGCTTCGCGCTGGTCTACATGCGCGGTGTGGCGAGCGGCGGCGACGGCAACCACTCCGGTCCGCTGCCCTCGGTCGGCATCTATCTCGACGAGCAGCCGATCACGACGATCCAGGGCGCGCTCGACGTGCACCTCTACGACATCGCCCGCGTCGAGGCGCTGGCTGGTCCGCAGGGCACGCTGTACGGCGCCAGCTCGCAGGCCGGCACGATCCGCATCATCACCAACAAGCCGGACCCGTCCGGCTTCTCGGCCGCATGGGGCGTCGAGGGCAACACGGTCAGCAAGGGCAGCACCGGCTACCTGGCCGAGGGTTACGTCAACCTGCGGCTCGGTGAGAAATCGGCGATCCGCCTGGTCGGCTGGGCCCGCCGTGATGGCGGATTCATCGACAACGTGGCCGCCACGCGGACCTGGCCGGAGTGTGCGAATGCGACCGAGGACGTCGACGCCTGCACGCTCGACAGCACGCCGCTCGCGAAGAAGGATTTCAACGAGGTCGATACGATCGGCGCGCGCGCGGCGCTGCGCGTGGATCTCGGCGAGAGCTGGACCATCACGCCGACGATCATGGCCCAGGAAATGAAGGCGGATGGCGTCTACGGCTACGATCCGTCCGTCGGCGAGCTGCAGGTTCGCAAGTTCTACCCGGATACCTCCAAGGACCGCTGGGTGCAAGCGGCGCTCGCTGTCGAGGGCCGGATCGCCAATCTTGACGTCACTTACGCGGGATCCTTCCTCAACCGCGATGGCGATACGCAGTCCGACTATTCGGACTACTCGTATTTCTACGACCAGTGCTGCTATTACTCGCTGTACATCACCGACGACGACGGCAACCCGACGATCGGCCAGTACATCAAGGGCCGGGACCGCTACGAGCGTTTCACGCACGAGCTGCGCGTCGCGACACCGGCGGACCGCCGCCTGCGCTTCGTCGGCGGCCTGTTCCTGCAGCGCCAGGGCCACGATATCCAGCAGCGCTACATGGTGGACAACCTCGCCGCCGCATCCTCGGTGACCGGCTGGCCGGATACGATCTGGCTGACCAAGCAGCTGCGGGTCGACCGCGACCGCGCCGCGTTCGGCGAGCTGAGCTATGACCTGAGCGACAAACTGACGCTGACTGGAGGGGTGCGCTTCTTCGAGGCCGAGAACTCGCTGGAAGGCTTCTTCGGTTATGCCGATTGGGGATGGTCGTCGAGCGGTGAGGCGCAATGCGCCGCGCTCGGCCTGACCGAGCCGTTCAACGGGTCCCCCTGCAAGTACATGGACAAGACCACGAAGGAAAGCGACTCGACGTACAAGCTGAATCTCAGCTACCACATCGACGACGACCGGATGGTGTACCTCACCTGGTCGGAAGGCTTCCGTCCCGGCGGCATCAACCGGCGCGGGACCCTGCCACCGTACGATGCGGACTTCCTGACCAACTACGAGTTCGGCTGGAAGACCACCTGGGCGGGCGGGCGGCTGCGTTTCAATGGCGCCGTGTTCCAGGAGGACTGGGATGACTTCCAGTTCGCGCTCCTGGGCCAGAACGGTCTTACCGAGATCAAGAACGCGGCCGCGGCGAGAATTCGTGGCCTCGAGGCCGACCTGACCTGGGCCGTCACGGATTCGTTCCAGGTCTCGGGCGGCATTGCCTACATCGACTCCGAGCTGACGGCTGCCTACTGCGGCTTCGTCGATCCGGCGACGCAAGTTCCGGTCGCCGTGGATCCCTGCCCCGATTTCTACGACCGAGATGGCGACGACGACACGACCGATTTCGTGCCACCGGAAGCGTCCAAGGGCACCGAGCTGCCGGTGACACCGGAGTTCAAGGCCAACCTGACCATCCGGCAGGATTTCCAGCTCGGCAGCTGGGATTCCTACTGGCTCGCGTCGCTGGTGCACAAGGGCAAGAGCCGCGCCGACCTGCGCGACCTCGAGAACAGCATCATGCGCGACCAGCCCGGCTACGAGATCGTCGACTTCTCCACCGCCTTCAGCCGCAGCAACTACACGATCGAGCTCAGCGTCAGCAACGTCTTCGACGAGCGGGCCATGCTGTACCGCTTCGCGCAGTGCGCGGAGACCGTTTGCGGTGGCCAACCCTACGTCGTGACGGCAGCGCCCAGGACGATCGGGCTGAAGTTCTCGCAGAAATTCTGAGCCCCGCGCCGGAGCGCCGCCGAGCCGGCGGCTGCTCCGGCGCTTGGGCTGCACAGCGGGCAGCCCAAGACCGCGCCCACCGTTGATTTAGTTTATTTGTTTATCCTAAAATAACGCTCGCCGTTGTTATAGGTTCCCTTTTCCTATGCTCCGCCCCACCCCCGGCCGCTACGTCACGGTCACGACAGCAGGCGAGCCGTTCCAGGCCTTTTTGCCGGCGCCACTGCCGCCAGAGCCCCCGGTCGAGTGGTCGGCCGCATTGCGGCGGCGCTTCGACGCAGCGCTGGTCGCGCTCGGGCGCCTGGACGCGGTCACATCGCTGCTGCCCAACGCGGCGTTGCTGCTCTACAGCTTCGTGCGCAAGGAGGCGGTGCTCTCCTCGCAGATCGAGGGTACACAGTCGTCGCTCGCGGACCTGCTGCTGTACGAGATCGACGAACAGCCCGGCGTGCCGGTAGAGGATGCGCGCGAGGTGAGCCGCTGCGTGGCGGCGCTCGAACGCGGCCTCGAGCAGTTGCGGGGCGGACTGCCGCTCTGCATGCGCCTGCTCAGCGAGATACATGGGGTGCTGATGAGCCACCGCGGCGGCCGCGGCAAGACACCAGGGGAGGTGCGACGCTCGCAGGTGTGGATCGGCGGCACCCGGCCCGGCAACGCGGCTTTCGTCCCGCCGCCGGCCAATGAGGTGCCGGACTGCCTGGCGGCGCTCGAGCGCTTCCTCAACGACGAGCCCGAGCCCGTGCCGCCGCTCATCAAGGCGGCGCTCGTCCATGTCCAGTTCGAGACCATCCATCCGTTTCTCGACGGCAACGGGCGCATCGGGCGGCTGCTGATCGTGCTGCAACTGGTGGCCGACGGAGTGCTGCGCGAGCCGATGCTGTACCCGAGCCTCTACTTCAAGACCCATCGCGCGGTGTACTACGAGTTGTTGAATGAGGTGCGCCTGCGCGGCGACTGGGAGCGCTGGCTCGACTTCTTCGCCGAGGGCATCGAGGTGAGCGCCACACAGGCCGTGGCAACGGCGCATGCATTGCTCGCACTGGTCAACGCGGATCGCGACGGCATCGCTGGCCTGGGACGAGCGGCGGCCTCGGCGCTCGCGGTACACCAGGCGCTGCAGCGCCAGCCCATCGCAACGTCCACCGCGCTGGTCAAGGCCACCCGGCTCACGCCGGCCACCGTCAACAAGTCGCTCGCGCACCTCACGCGCCTCGGCGTCGTGGATGAAATCACGAGCCGGCGGCGTGGCCGCGTGTTCAGCTATCGCAAGTATGTCGAGGAACTGGCAGCCGAACTGGAGGCGCCCGGCTGAGTCCGCCGAACGTGGCAGACCGACAGCTGCCCATGCAGGAGCGCGTGAATCGCGGCGTTCGATGCCGCCCCCACAACCTTGCATTTCTGGAGTAATGCTCCATAATTGCGCGGATGATCCCACGCCGACTGATCGCGGCGCTCACGTCTGCCCTGGCCGAGGCACCGGCCGTGGCGCTGCTCGGGCCGCGCCAGGTCGGCAAGACCACCTTGGCGCTCGAACTGGCCCACACGCGGCCCGCGGTCTATCTCGATCTCGAGTCCGAAGCCGACCGGGCCAAGCTCTCGGAGCCGGAGCTGTATCTCGCGCAACACGCGGACAAGCTCGTCATCCTCGACGAGATTCACCGCACACCGCAACTCTTCCGCAGTCTGCGTGGCCTCATCGACGCCGGCCGTCGGCGCGGGCAGGGCAAGGGGCGCTTCCTCATGCTGGGCTCCGCGTCGATCGACCTGCTGAAGCAATCGAGCGAATCGCTCGCCGGACGCATCCGCTACCTGGAGCTTGCCCCACTCGATGCCGGCGAGGTCGGCGGCGAACGCCTCGACGCACTCTGGCTGCGCGGCGGGTTCCCCGAGAGCCTGCTGGCGAATTCCGATGCCGCGAGCCTGCGCTGGCGGGTGGACTTCATCCGCACCTACCTCGAGCGCGACATTCCGCAGCTCGGGCCGCGCATTCCCGCGGAAACCCTGCGGCGCCTCTGGACGATGCTCGCCCACAGCCAAGGCGACCTCCTCAACGCCGCGGCGCTCGCGCGGGCGCTGGCCGTCGATGGCAAGACGGTCGCCTCCTACCTGGATCTGCTGGTGGACTTGCTGCTGTTGCGCCGCCTGGCGCCGTGGCACGGCAACGTCCGCAAGCGCCTGGTCAAATCGCCCAAGGTCTACGTCCGCGACAGCGGCCTGGTACACGCGCTGCTCGGAGTCAGCGACCGCGAGGCCTTGCTGGCACATCCGGTGGCCGGCGGGAGCTGGGAGAGCCTGGCGATCGAGTCCCTGATCGCCGCCGCGCCGAACAGCACCGAGGCGTACTTCTTCCGTACCGCGGCCGGCGCCGAGATCGACCTGCTGCTGAAGTTTCCCGGTCAGCGCGCGCCTTGGGCGATCGAAGTCAAGCGCGGACTCGCGCCGAAGATCGAGCGGGGCTTCCATCTGGCCTGCGATGACGTGCGGCCCAGGCGACGCCTGGTCGTGTACGGCGGAGCCGAGCGCTTCCCGCTCGCCGAGAACGTCGAAGCGGTGTCGCTCATCGAACTGTGCGAGGAGCTCTCCGCGGCATGATTCAGGTTACATTCCTCCGGCCCGAGCCGGCCGATCCATGACAAGACCTGGGAGCCTGACCTCATGATCACCGGCAACATCAGGAGCCAGATCGACCAGATCTGGAATGCCTTCTGGTCCGGGGGCATCTCCAACCCGCTGGAGGTGATCGAGCAGATCACCTACCTGCTGTTCCTGCGCCGGCTGGACGACCTGCACACGCTGGAAGAAAACAAATCCGCCCGGCTCAAGAAGCCGATGGAGCGCCGCGTCTTTCCCGAGGGCAACGACCCCAAGGGCCGCCCCTACGACGACCTGCGCTGGTCGCGCTTCAAGCACTTCGCCCCCGGCGACATGTATGCCGTGATCGGCGAGCACGTCTTCCCGTTTCTGCGCACGCTGGGCGGCGACGACTCCACCTACGCGCACCACATGAAGGACGCGCGCTTCACCATCCCCACGCCCGCGCTGCTGGCCAAGGTGGTGGACCTGCTCGACGCGGTGCCGATGGAGGACCGCGACACCAAGGGCGACGTCTACGAGTACATGCTCGGCAAGATCGCCAGCGCCGGGCAGAACGGCCAGTTCCGCACGCCGCGCCACATCATCCGGCTGATGGTGGAGCTGACCGCGCCGCAGCCCACCGACGTTATCTGCGACCCGGCCTGCGGCACCGCGGGCTTCCTGGTCACGGCGGGAGAATACCTGCGCGAGCGCCACGCGAACATCCTGCACGACGCCAAGCTGCGCGAGCACTTTCACCACCGCATGTTCCACGGCTTCGATTTCGACAACACCATGCTGCGCATCGGCAGCATGAATATGCTGCTGCACGGCGTGGAAAACCCCGACATCCGCTACCGCGACTCGCTGGCGCAGGACCATGCCGGCGAGGAGGAGAAGTACACGCTGGTGCTGGCCAATCCGCCCTTCGCCGGCAGCCTCGACTACGAGAACACCGCCAAGGACCTCTTGCAGATCGTCAAGACGAAGAAGACCGAGCTGTTGTTCTTGGCGCTCTTCCTGCGCTTGCTCAAGCCCGGCGGCCGCGCCGCGGTGATCGTGCCCGACGGCGTGCTGTTCGGCTCCAGCACCGCGCACAAGGAACTGCGCCGGATGCTGGTCGAAGACCAGAAGCTCGACGCCGTGGTCAAGCTGCCCGGTGGCGTGTTCCGGCCCTACGCGGGCGTGTCCACCGCGATCCTGCTTTTCACCAAGACCAACTCCGGCGGCACCGACCAGGTCTGGTTCTACGACGTCAAGGCCGATGGCTGGAGCCTCGACGACAAGCGCACGCCGCTGCTGCCGGACGACAAGCTCGGCCCGGTGCCACGCACCGCGCTTGGCGCGGATGACCACGCCAAGAACAATCTGCCCGACGTGCTGGCGCGCTGGGCCGGGCGCAACAGCGCCGAGCGCGAACGCCCGCGCACCGCACAGAGCTTCTGCGTGCCGAAGGCCGACGTCGCCGCGCAGGGCTACGACCTCTCGCTCAACCGCTACAAGGAAGTGGTGCACGAGGCCATCGAGCACCGCGCGCCGAAGGAGATCCTCGCCGACCTCGCAAAGCTGGAGGAGGAGATTCAGCGGGGGATGAAGGAGTTGGAGGGGATGCTGAAGTGAGCAGCTCCGCGCCCACGGCGAAACTCGCTGACATTGCTGACTTGAACCCGCCGCTCGCCGCTTCGCTGAGTGATGGCGATGACGTGTCCTTCATGCCCATGGCGGCAGTCGACGCAGATTCGGTGACTGCGGTTAATCGCGAGACGCGCCTCTATTCGGAGGTCAGTAAGGGGTACACGCCGTTCCTCGACGGGGATGTGCTCGTCGCGAAGATCACGCCTTGCTTCGAGAACGGCAAGATCGTGCAAGCGCGCCTTTCCCGCCGATACGGCTTCGGGTCAACCGAGTTTCATGTTGTCAGGCCACGCGAAGATCGAGCCGACGCGCGATACCTCGTGCACTTCCTCCGTCAAGAGCGCATCAGGAGACAAGGCGAAAGCCGCATGACCGGGAGCGCCGGGCAACGTCGTGTACCTGAACACTTTCTCGCCGGCCTCGCCATTCCGCTCCCACCCCTCCCCGAGCAGCGGCGGATTGCGGAGATCCTGGACAAAGCGGACGCGCTGCGGGCCAAGCGCCGCGCTGCCCTCGCCCAACTCGACACCCTCACCCAATCCATCTTCCTCGATATGTTCGGCGACCCCGCCACGAATGCGAAGGGGTGGCCGCGAGAACCTCTCACGTCGGCGTGTCATTGCTACAGCGGCGGGACCCCGGCGAAGGAGAATGCAGGCAACTGGACGGGCTCCCTTCCATGGTTCAGCCCGAAGGACCTGAAGCAACACGACCTATACGATTCTGAAGATCACATCAACGAGACGATTCCCTCGACAACAAGCCTGAAACTGCTTCCCGCTAACACCGTTTCGATCGTCGTGCGCGGAATGATTCTCGCCCACACATTCCCAGTATCGGTCTTACGCGTACCGGCAACGGTTAACCAGGACCTGAAGGCACTGCTTCCGCGGAAGCACATAAACGCGCAGTTCCTGGCTCACTGCTTACGGGTCCAGAATATTCGTGCGCTCGGACATGTGTCCGAGTCTGCCCACGGCACTAAGCGGCTGGATGCCGACGGGTTGGAGAAGCTCCAAGTACTGCACCCACCAATGGAGTTACAAGACCGTTTTGATGACCTGGTGAAGCGCTCCGAACAGGCGCAATCTGCACTCAGAACGTGTCGGGATGAACTCGACGCCCTCTTCGCCTCCCTCCAGCACCGCGCCTTCCGCGGCGAGTTGTAGCCATGCACACGCTTCGCCTGTTTGCGTCACGCCGGTTCGAGATCCCCGCGACCACTGCGTGGTACTTGTCCGATCTGGGTGAGTACCTGGGGAAGCAGGCGCTGTACACGCAGCAGTCGCCACAGCGGCTGAAGGCGCTGCGAGAGCATGCGCTGATCGAAAGCGCGGTGTCTTCCAATCGCATCGAAGGTGTCGAGCTGGAACCGGCGAGAGTCCGGGCCGTGCTGGCGGCGCCGCAACCGTTGTTCCGGGATCGTGACGAGGAAGAGGTGCGCGGCTACCGCGACGCGCTGGCGTGGATTCATGCCGACGCCACACCCATCACGGTCTCGGAGGAGACCGTACAGCGGCTGCATGCCCTGACCCGAGGCCAGATCTGGGACGCCGGACAGTTCAAGGACAAGGACGGGGACATCATCGAGCGCTACGAAGACGGGCGCGAACGGGTCCGGTTCCGGACCGTCGCCGCGGCCGACACGCCGCAGGCGATTGCGAGCCTGGTGAGCGATTGGCAAATGTGCCTGGAGCAACGCTGGACCCCGCCGCCGATCGCGCTGGCCGCATTCAATCTGGATTTCCTGTGCATTCATCCGTTCCGCGACGGCAACGGCCGGGTTTCCCGCCTGCTCTGGCTATTGCAGAGCTACCACGTCGGGTACGAAGTGGGGCGGTACATCAGCTTCGAACGCCTGATCGAACAGAACAAGGCGCGTTACTACGAAACGCTCGAAGCGAGTTCACAGGGTTGGCATGAGGGCGCGCACGATCCCTGGCCTTACATCAGCTACGTGCTCTTGATCCTGAAGCTGGCGTATAGCGAGTTCGAAGAGCGTGTCGGCGAAATCAAGGCGCCCCGAGGGGCCAAGCGCGAGCTGGTTCTCGCAGCCATAGTGCGCTTGAACGAACGAGCGGCACCCGGATTCACCATTCGGGAACTCGAACGGGCCTGCCCCGGCGTCAGCCGGGACATGGTTCGCCGGGTGTTACGCGACGAGCAGCATGCGGGACGGATCGAGTGTCGGGGCAAAGGCCCTGCGGCCACCTGGCGCGGGAAAGGGTAATGACCCTTGAGTGAGGGTAATAGTAAGGGTAATAGCCGGCCCTGCCAGGGCGGCCTGCTGGTGTCCCGGTACGGATCCCGATTGCAACCTCGGGAAGACGTCGCCTTGAGCGCTGCAATCGGCCGGGAACGGGGTTTATGTAAGATCATGAATCACAACGGGTTTCGTGGCGGCGAGATTGCAACCGACGGGCTGATGGTTGCAATCCAGAAGCAATGTGTCGGGTGCCATGAGCCGGCCACGCCGGGCCGTGGGGCGCACGAATGAGCCAGTTTGGCTTCCTGCAGCGGGAATGGTTGACGGTTCACGATGCCGCTGCGCGCGCCGAGGCGGCCGTGCATGCCGATCCACGCACGGCGTGCTTCTACGCGCGGCGCGCGCTCGAACTCGCGGTGGGCTGGGCCTACAAACACGATGCTTCGCTGAGGCTGCCGTACCAGGACAACCTGTCGGCGCTGATCCACGACCCCAGTTTCAAGGAAGCCGCCGGCGAGGCGGTGTTCAGCAAGGCGCGGGTCATCAACACGCTGGGCAATCGCGCCGTGCACGGGCATCGGGCGATTCCGCTCGACGACGCGATGGTCGCGGTGCGCGAGCTGTTCCACGTGACGTACTGGCTCGCCCGCACCTACGGTCGCGCGGCGCGGCCGGCGCCGGGCCTGGCCTTCGACGCAAGTGCGTTGCCGAAAGCGACACCGGTGCGCGGGCAGACCGCGGAGCAATTGCAACAGCTCGAAGCGGGCCTGCGCGAGCGCGACGAGAAGCTCGCCGCCTTGCTGGCCGACAAGACCACGCTGGACGAGGAACTGAAGCGCCTGCGCGCCGAGGTGGCGGCAGCAAAGCAGGCCGCAGCGGCGCAGCCCGACACGCACGACTACTCTGAGGCCGAGACCCGCGACTACTTCATCGACCTGCTGCTGAAAGAAGCTGGCTGGCCGCTCGACCAGCCACGGGACCGCGAGTTCGAAGTCAGCGGCATGCCGAACAAGGAAGGCCAGGGCTTCGTTGACTACGTACTCTGGGGCGATGATGGAAAGCCGCTCGGACTCGTCGAAGCCAAGCGCACCCGGCGTGATGCGCGGGTCGGCCAGCAGCAGGCCAAGCTGTATGCGGACTGCCTGGAGCGCCAGTTCGGTCAGCGCCCGCTGATCTTCTACTCGAACGGCTACGAGCACTGGCTCTGGGACGACACGCGCTACCCACCGCGCGCGGTGCAGGGCTTCTACAAGAAGGCGGAGCTGGAGCTCGCGATCCAGCGGCGCAGTACGCGCAAGCCGCTGGCCGCGGGCGAGATCAATCCCGCCATCGTCGAGCGCTACTACCAGACGCGCGGCATCCGGCGCATCGCCGAAGCCTTCGAACGCGACCACGACCGCAAGGCGCTGGTGGTGATGGCCACCGGCGCCGGGAAGACCCGGACAGTCATTGCGCTCGCCGATCTGCTGATGCGCTGCAACTGGGTCAAGCGCGTGCTGTTCCTCGCCGACCGCGTGGCGCTGGTGAATCAGGCAGTGAACGCCTTCAAGCGCCATCTGCCGGATGCGTCTCCGGTGAACCTGGTGACCGAGAAGGAAGCCGAGGGGCGCGTCTTCGTCTCCACCTATCCGACGATGATGGGGCTGATCGACGAGACGCGAGACGAGCAGCGGCGCTTCGGTGCCGGGCACTTCGATCTGGTGATCATCGACGAGGCGCACCGCGCGGTGTTCCAGAAGTATCGCGCCATCTTCGACTACTTCGACGCGCTCCTGGTCGGGCTCACGGCCACGCCCAAGGACGAGGTGGACCGAAACACCTACAGCCTGTTCGACCTGGAGAACGGCGTGCCCACCGACGCCTACGGACTCGACGAGGCGGTGCGCGATGGCTTCCTCGTGCCGCCAAAGGCCGTGTCGGTGCCGCTGAAGTTCCAGCGCGAGGGAATCAGGTACGACGAGCTGTCCGAAGAGGACAAGGATCAGTGGGACGCGCTGGAGTGGGACGAAGACGGCGGCGTCCCCGACCGCGTGGAGGCCGAGGCGGTCAACCAGTGGCTGTTCAATAAGGACACGGTGGACAAGGTCCTGGAACATCTCATGACGCGGGGCTTGACGGTGGCCGGCGGCGATCGGCTCGGGAAGACCATCCTGTTCGCCAAGAACCAGCGCCACGCCGAGTTCATCGCGGAGCGCTTCAACGCCAACTACCCGCACCACAAGGGCGAGTTCGCGCGCGTGATCACGTTCAAGACCGAGTACGCGCAGAGCCTGATCGACAACTTCTCGGCCAAGGACAAGGCGCCGCATATCGCGATCTCGGTGGATATGCTCGACACCGGAATCGACATTCCCGAGGTCGTGAACCTGGTCTTCTTCAAGCTGGTGCGCTCGAAGACCAAGTTCTGGCAGATGCTCGGTCGGGGCACGCGCCTTTGCTCGGACCTGCTCGGGCCCGGCAAGGACAAGGAGTATTTCTGCGTCTTCGACTACTGCCAGAACCTCGAGTACTTCGGCCAGGACATCCCCGCCACCGCGGGTCCACTCGGTGAATCGCTCGGCAAGCGGCTGTTCGATGCCCGGCTGGAGCTGATCGGCGAGCTGGACCATCGAAGCGACGGCGAGCAGGGCGGCCAAGTTGTCAAGGAGGCCGCTGCGGCGTACGGCGACCCGCGGACGAACGACGAGGTCCGCCGCTCGCTCGCCGAGCGGCTGCAGCGCGAGACGGCGGCGATGAACCTCGACAACTTCGTCGTGCGGCCATGCCGGCGCATCGTCGAAAAGTACACCAAGCCCGAGGCATGGGCTGTCTTGTCTCCGGAAGCGCTCTCGGACCTGTCGCACCAGGTCGCGGGTCTGCCGTCGGAACTCGACCCGGAGAGCGAGGAGGCGAAGCGCTTCGACCTGCTGGTGCTGAATCTCCAGCTCGCGATGCTGCGGTCGGAGCCCGGCTTCGCTCGCCTGCGCGATCAGGTCAAGGCGCTTGCCGGCCTGCTGGAAGAGAAGTCGGCGATTCCGATGGTGCGCGACCAGATGGCGCTGATCCAGGACGTGCAGACCGACGAGTGGTGGCAAGACGTGACCGTCCCGATGCTCGAAGCGATGCGCCGGCGCCTGCGTGATCTGATCAAGCTCATCGAGAAGCAGAAGCGCAAGCCCATCTACACCGATTTCGAGGACGAGATGGGTGGCGAGACGGCGGTCGAGCTGCCGGGCTTTGGTCACGGCACCGACTACGCGAAGTTCCGCGCCAAGGCCCAGGCCTTCCTGCGCTCGCATCAGGACCACATTGCAATTCACAAGTTGAGGATGAACAAGGCGTTGACCGCTGCCGATCTCGCTGAGCTTCAACGCATGCTTGCCGAGAGCGGCGTTGGCGGCGCGGAAGACATCCAGCGCGCCGCCAAGGAGTCTCAAGGGCTGGGGCTCTTTGTGCGCTCACTGATCGGTCTTGACCGCCAGGCGGCAAAGGAAGCCTTGGCCGGGTTTCTCAACGGCAAGTCGCTCGGCGCCAGCCAGATCGAGTTCGTGAACTTGATCGTGGACCATCTCACCGAGCACGGCGTGATGGACGCAGCAATGCTCTACGAGTCCCCATTCACGGACCTGACGCCGCGCGGGCCAGATGGGCTGTTCAGCTCGGCGCAGGTGGATGAGCTGCTGGCGGTGATCGAACAGGTGCGCCAGACGGCCATTGCGGCCTGAGCGCGCTGGAACCAGCACTACTTTCCGATGCAGAACCCCGCGAAGATCTCCCCGAGAACCTGTTCGCTCGTGACCTCGCCGGTGATCTCGCCGAGCGCCTGCTGGGCGAGGCGCAGTTCCTCGGCGACCAGCTCGAAATGCGCGCGTTCACTGAGGCGCATCGCGGCCCCGGCAAACCGTTGCCGCGCCCGCGCCAGGGCATCCAGGTGCCGCCGCCGGGCCGACCAGGCGCCCGCCCCGGCCGGCTGGTACCCCGCCGCCTCTTTCAGATGTTCCCGCAGCGCCGGCATCCCGGCGCCGGTCATCGCTGAGACCGTGACCACCGGCACGCCC
>SCUD01000063.1 GCA_004297335.1 Gammaproteobacteria bacterium | reverse complement strand
AGCGCCGACGGCGGCCCGGAATTCATCCGCATCAACGCGCAGCTGATCGCGCTGCATACGCTCTCGGTCGAGGGAATCCCAGCCTCGCCGCTGCGCGTGGCGAGCGCGGATCCGTTCTTCCGCCGGCTGCGCCGCACGCTGCGGACCACCGGCCTGCCCGCCATACTCGTGCAGCAGCGGCTGATGCTGGCCGCGGTGCTGGTCTTCCACGGCCTCGACGATCACGCGCGCGTGCTCGACGCGACCGGACGCCAGCACCAGGCCGCCACCCGGCTGTTCGTCGCCAACCTCGAGGATTCGGTCGTGGCCCTGCTGTCGGCCCCGGTGTCTGCGGAGACCCGGACGGCGTGCCCGGCATGAGAGCGACCGTCGATATCGGCGATCTGGCGACGCCGCAGCTCAGCGAGACCCAGGCCGGGCTGCTCGCCTGGGGCGACACCGTAATCACCGACCTCAGCGCTGAGGCCGTGCTCGCCGCGGCGCAGCAGCGCGCGGAGCTGACGGACTTCGGCGCGCCGGACTTCCGGGAGCGCCTGCAGCAATTGTGCACGGAGTGGGACAGCGATCGCGGGATCACTGCATTCAACCGCGCAGTGCTGTTTGGCTACCTCGTGCGCTACGCGAGCAATCGCCTGCTGATCCAGGCGGAGCTGGGTCGCCATCCGGAGATCCTGCTGGAGCCGGTCGCGCGGCCCGTCGTGGTCGTCGGCTTGCCCCGCTCGGGCACGACGCATCTGGTGAACCTGCTGGCCACCGATCCGCGGCTGCAATCACTGCCCCTGTGGGAGTCGTACGAACCGCTGCCGCTGCCGGGTGAGCCGGCGCCAGGGGATCAGAGCGATCCGCGCTACCGGCGTTGCGCCGCGGCCTGGACCGGGATGCAGCAGGCCACGCCGCTGATCGCGGCGATGCACCCGATGGAGCCGGACCACGTGCACGAGGAGCTCGAGCTGATGGGGCCGGATTTCGCCTCGTACAACTTCGAGTGGCTGGCGCATTCACCCGGCTGGCGCGACTACTACTACGCGCACGACCAGACGCCACACTACGAGTACCTGAAGAACGTCCTGCGCCTGCTGCAGTGGCGGCGCCGGCGCCGTGACCGCTGGGTGCTGAAATGCCCGCAGCACCTTGAACAGCTGCCGGTCCTGCTGCGCGTGTTCCCCGACGCCACGGTCGTCTTCACGCACCGCGACCCGGTGGCCGTCATTCAGTCGACCGTCACGATGCAGGCCTACACGCAGCGCATGAACCGGCGGCAGGTGGCGCCCGGCCAGCTGATCGACTACTGGAGCGATCGGATCGAGCACCTGCTGCGCGCCTGCGTGCGCGACCGCGCGCTGGTGCCGGCGGACCGCAGCTTTGACTCGCCGTTCCATTCGTTCATGGCGGATCCGCTGGCCACGCTGGCGCGCGTGTACGGGTTGGCCGGGATCGCGCTCAATGATGCGGCACGCGATCGGCTCGAGCACTATCTGGCCGCGCATCCGCGCGGTCGCCAGGGGCAGGTGGTGTACCAGCTGCGCCGTGACTTCGGTGTCGAGCCGGCAGCCCTGCGGCGGCGATTCGACTTCTACGTGGAGCGCTTCGGCGTGTGGCCCGAGGTCGACTGAGCGGACCGCGCGCCCGCTCAATCCTCCATCAGGAAGCTCCTGAGCTGTTCGCTGCGGCTCGGGTGCCGCAGCTTGCGCAGCGCCTTGGCCTCGATCTGGCGGATCCGCTCGCGGGTGACGTCGAACTGCTTGCCGACTTCCTCGAGCGTGTGGTCGGTGGTCAGGTCGATGCCGAAACGCATCCGGAGCACCTTGGCCTCGCGCGGCGTGAGCTGCGACAGCACGCCGTGCACGGTCTCGCGCAGCGACTCGACGGTGGCGGAATCGAGCGGGCTCTCGGCGGCGTTGTCCTCGATGAAGTCGCCGAGGTGCGAATCCTCGTCGTCGCCGATCGGCGTCTCCATCGAGATCGGCTCCTTGGCGATCTTCAGCACCTTGCGCACCTTGTCCTCGGGCATTTCCATGCGCCCGGCCAGCTCGTCCGGCGTCGGCTCGCGGCCCATCTCCTGCAGCATCTGCCGCGAGATCCGGTTCAGCTTGTTGATCGTCTCGATCATGTGCACCGGGATGCGGATGGTGCGCGCCTGGTCGGCGATCGAACGGGTGATCGCCTGGCGGATCCACCAGGTCGCGTAAGTCGAGAACTTATAGCCGCGGCGGTATTCGAACTTGTCGACCGCCTTCATCAGGCCGATGTTGCCTTCCTGGATCAGGTCGAGGAACTGCAGCCCGCGGTTGGTGTACTTCTTCGCGATCGAGATCACGAGGCGCAGGTTGGCCTCGACCATCTCCTTCTTGGCGCGCCGCGCCATGGCCTCGCCGGTGGCGACGTCACGGTTGACCGCCTTGAGGTCCTGGATCGAGCGGGTCAGGCGCTTCTCGAGCGCCTTGAGCTCGTTCTGGCGCTGCCCGATTTCTTCGCGCAGGCGGCCGAGCGGCGCGGAGTGCTTGCGCTTCGCGCGGATGTGCTTGTCGAGCCAGCGCAGGTTGGTCTCGTTCTTCGGGAACGAGGCGATGAAGTCCTTGCGCGGCATGCCCGCCTGGCGCACGCAGATCGTCATGATCTCACGCTCGAGCCGGCGTACCTCATCCATGTGGCTGCGCAGGTTCGCGACCAGGGCTTCGAACATCTTCGGTGCGAGCTTGAGCTCGAGGAATTCCTCGGCCAGCTTCTTGCGTGCACGCGCGAGGCGCGGGTCCTTGACAGCCTTGCCGGCCGCGAGCGCCTTGCCGATCTGGGCGTGCAGGCGCTGGATCGAGGCGAAGCGCCGCGCGGCCTCCTCGGGATCCGGCCCGGTGTCGGCGGCTTCCTCATCCTCGTCCGACGACTCCTCCTCCTCGTCGTCGAGGTCGGACTCCTCCTTGCGCAGCACCGCCTTCGGGTTGTTCGGTTGCGCGATCTCATCCGGTGCGTTCGGGTCCAGGAAGCCGACGAGAATCTCGGCCAGCCGACCCTGGCCCGCCCTGACCGGTTCCCACGCGGTCAGCAGGAAGTCATAGGTCGGCGGATACCATGCCAGCGCAGTGCGGACCTGATCCTGGCCCTCCTCGATGCGCTTGGCGATGCGGATCTCGCCCTCACGCGTCAGCAGTTCGACCGTGCCCATCTCGCGCATGTACATGCGCACCGGGTCGGTCGTGCGGCCGAATTCGGAATCAGCGATTGCCAGCGCAGCGGCGGCCTCCTCGACGGCCTCCTCGTCGGGTGCGGCGGCATCGGTCAGCAGCAGCGACTCGGCATCCGGTGGCTTCTCGTACACCGTGATGCCCATGTCGTTGATCGTGTTGACGATGTCCTCGATCTGTTCCGGATCGACGATCTCGGGCGGCAGGTGATCGTTGACCTCGGCATAGGTCAGGTAGCCCTGTTCCTTGCCACGGGCAATCAGCAGCTTGAGCTGCGACTGGCGATCGTCGGAAATGACGGCGGTTTTCTTGTCGCTCAAAGTGGCAGGTCCTCGCGGCGTCGCAGCGCGAAAGTAGCCGATCATTATATAACGGCCTGCGGACGTCGATCGATACTCCGGTGGCCGCCTGCACGGGCCCAGGGTGGCGTCCAGCGGGCGGTCATACCTCGTTGAATCAGAAAGGGTTATTTTTTCGACCGCCCGGGCGGATGGTGGTTCCGCCCGGAATCCGGCCAGCCGGGCGGTCCGCGAGCTCGACGGCCTCGATGACTGCGGTCAGCTTGCCCAGGATCCTGCGCAGGCTGCGGCGCTCGGCGGCGGTGAGCGACCGGCGCAGCCGGGCGCCCATTTCCCGTCCGCGCGGCTCCAGGTCGTTGTACAAGGCGACGCCCTGGGCAGTCAGGTAGATCTCCGCCCGCCGCCGGTCCTGCTGGCTGGTCTCGCGGCGTACGCGACCGGCCCGCTCGAGACGGCGCAGCGCATTGCTGATCGTCATCTGGTTGTGGCCGGACAGCCGGGCCAGCTCGCTGCCGGAGATTCCCGGATGGGCGGCGATCAGCATCAGGATGCGGAAATCGACGACCACCAGGTTGATGTCCTTCTCGTAGACGACCTGGAAGTTGCGTGACAGCAGGTTGACCAGCCGGATCATCCGGAAGACCACGTTGTGCTCGTAGTCGAACACCCGGCGGATGCCCGGGTGCGGTTCGTGCCTGTTGGTCGTCATGCGGCGCCTCGTGAGCCGGCCGGCAGCGGCCGGGTCGTCAGGATAACCGGCTGCGCGCCGGGCGGGTGCCGGCCGGACAGATACTACCATTGTTTACTTTTATTAATACCATATGGTAGTGTCTGTCCGGCGTTGCGGAACACGCCGGATGAAGGCTGCCACGGGGAGGGGACATGAGAGCGACTGACGCATCGAAGGGTAGCGCCGCCGGGCGCGAGCGCCGCACCGGCCGCGTGCTGCTGGTGGTGCTGGCGTTCGCCGCCGCGCCGGCCGTCGCGGCCGAACTCGGCGAGATCGTCGTCACCGCGCAGCGCCGCGAGCAGGCGCTGCAGGACGTGCCGGTCTCGATCAGCGCCTACAGCGCGGAACAGCTGGAACTGCGCAGTGCCACCAGCCTCGCCGACCTGGCGGCGTTCACGCCGAACTTCAGCTTCGTCAGCCACGACGCCGGCATGAACTTCCGGATCCGCGGCGTCGGCCACGCGGACTCGAGCCTGTTCTTCGACCCGGGGGTCGGCATCTACGTCGACGGCATCTACCTGCCGCGCATGCGCGGCGTCGACCTCGACCTGCTGGCGATCGAGCGCATCGAGGTGCTGCGCGGGCCGCAGGGCACGCTGTTCGGCAAGAACACGATCGGCGGGGCGATCAGCATCATCACCGCCCGTCCCGGCGATGAGTTCACCGGCTCGGCCGAGGTCACGACCGGCAGCTACAGCCGGCTCGACGGCCGCCTGTCGCTGTCCGGCCCGCTGCAGCCGGGGCGGCTGGCGGCACAGGCCGGCATCGTCGCGCGCAGCCGCGACGGCTATGGCCGGCGTCTCGATCCGCTCACCGGCGCGAAGACCGGCGCGATGGGCAACCAGGACAGCTTCAGCGCGCGCGGCAGCCTGCTGTGGACGCCGCATGACGACCTCGAGCTGCTGCTCGCCGTCGACGGCAGCTCGGCCCACGAGCAAGGCGGCGTGCATCACCTGGTCCAGGCCTTCCTCACGCCGGCGATCGGCGCCCTCAATGCGCTGACCAACCCGGACTACGGCAGCGCCTGGCTGACGAGCGACGAATACACCAGCTACGCGACCGGGCCGAACTACAGCAGCGCCGACGCATGGGGCATCGCGCTCAGCGTGCGCTGGGAGCGCGACGGCTGGGCATTGCGGTCGATGACTGGCTACCGTGACCAGCGGACCCGCTACGGCTGGGACAACGATGGCAGCCCGATCACGGTCGTGGAGCAGACCTTCTGGGAGGACTCGCGGCAGTTCTCCCAGGAGATCCAGTTCAGCGGCGTGGCGCTGGCCGACCGGCTGGCCTGGGTCGCCGGGGCCTATTACGCCGACGAGGACGCGGCGATGGCCGCCGACACGCTGATCGTGCAGCCGCTGTACACGGCCATCGGCATGGACCGCAGCCTGCAGCTCGAGGTGTGGAACGACTCGACCAGCACGGCCGTCTTCGGCCAGGGCACCTATGCGCTCAGCGACCGCCTCAGTCTGACCGCCGGGGCCCGCTACAGCCGCGACGAAAAGGAGGTCGCGCGCCTGCGGCGCAGCGTCAATACCGGCGCGATCACGGTGCCGTACCTCGGGGCCGGCGACGCCTGGTCGGCGGTCAGCGGCCGGGCCGGCTTCGAGTTCCGCTGGAGCGACGACCTGATGACCTACCTGTCGGCGGCGCGCGGCTATAAGAGCGGCGGCATCAACGGCGGCAGCACGACCGTGTCCGACTTCCAGCCGTTCGACCCGGAGTACCTGTGGACCTACGAGCTCGGCCTGCGCTCGGACTGGCTGCAGCGGCGCCTGCGCGTCAACGCCTCGCTGTTCCGCAGCGACTACCAGGACCTGCAGTTCCGCTCGCAGCGCACCGACCAGAACAATGCGCCGCTGGTCATCGTCGCCAATGTCGCCGAGGCCGAGGTGCAGGGCTTCGAGATCGAGCTCAGCGCGGTCCTGGCCCCCGGCTTCGAACTCAGCGCCGGCGCCGGTCACATCGATGCCGAGTACACGCGGGTCGATCCGGGCTCGCCGATCACGACCGCGATGTCGTTCATGGATACGCCGGAGTGGTCGTACACGTTCGCCGGGCAGTACACGCGCACGCTGGCTGGCGGCGCCACGGTCACGACCCGCCTTGACTATGCCTGGACCGACGAACAGCAACGCGCGGTGATCAACACGCCGCTGCTGGTCCAGGAGGCGTACCCGACGGTCAACGCGCGCCTCGCCTTCCGTTCGGCCGGCGACCGCTGGGAGCTGGCTGTGTTCGGCACCAACCTGACCGACGAGCGGGTCATGACCCAGGCCTGGGACCTGAGCTCGCTCGCGTTCATGGACGCGCAGTTCGGTCCGCCGCGGCAATGGGGCGCCAGTTTCCGCATCAATTTCTGAGCCGCGTGCAAGCGGCCACGCCAGCGGGCAGCGGAGGGGGATGATGGCGACGGGTTGGAACCGGCGTGCGGTCCTCGCCATCGCCGGCATGGCATCATCGCTGCCGGTCCGGGCATGGCCGGGACAGCCAGGGGGTGGTGGCATGCGCTCGCGCTATATGAACTGCGCCGGCCGGGAGATCCACTTCACCGAGTGGGGTTCGCCGGCGGGCGAGCCCGTCGTCGTCTGGCACGGCCTGACCCAGAACTGCCGGGCCTTCGACCGCCTGAACGCGGCGCTGGCGGAACGATACCGGGTCATCTGCCCGGACACGATCGGCCGCGGCCTGTCCGAGTGGGCGCGGGACCCGGTGGCGGAGTACACGCTGGAGAACTACGGGCGCCTCGCGCTCACGCTGCTCGACCAGCTCGGCATCGACCGGTTGCGCTGGGTCGGCGTGTCGATGGGTGGCATGCTCGGCATCGCGCTGGCCGGCGACGAGCTGCGCGGCCGCATCAGCCACCTGGTGCTGAACGACGTCGGACCGGTGGCCCGGATCAACGCACCGGACAACGCCGGCCGCGCCAGCGGCGTCCTGCAGCAGAAGCGGCAGAAGCCCGAATTCGCGACGATGGCCGACTTCATGCAGTACCTGCGCGCTCAGTACACGCTGCTGTCCGGCGTCGTGCTGGACGAGGCCGACTGGTGGACGTTCGCCGAGATCTCGGCGCGGCGCAGCGACGCGGGGCGGATCACGATGCACCACGACCCGCAGGTCCTCGAGCGGTTCGCCGAGACGATCGAGGGGCTCGACTACTGGCCGCAGTACGAACGGATCGGCGCGCGCACGCTGGTGCTGCATGGTGCCGAGTCGACGGTCCTGCCCGCGGCGCTGGCGCAGGAGATGGGCCGCCGCGGCCCACGCCCGCGGATCGTCGATTTCCCCGGCATCGGCCACGCGCCGTTCCTGTGGTCGGCGGCGGAGATCGAGCTGCTCCGCGCCTTCCTCGACGATTGACGCGGACGCCCGGATGGACGCCCGGCCTGCTGCCCCCAGCCCCGGACCGCGGTCCTGGCCGGCCCGCTACACCGTCGTGGCGCTGTGCAGTGCCGCCGCGTTCATCTGCTACCTCGACCGGGTCAACATCTCGGTCGCGGTCCTGGCGATGCAGCAGCAGTTCGGCTGGAGCAGCACGGTCAAGGGCCTGGTGCTGTCGTCGTTCTTCACCGGCTACCTGTTCCTGCAGGTTGGCGCCGGCTGGCTGGCTGGACGCTGCGGCGGCCGGCTGGTGCTCGGGCTGGCGGTATTGTGGTGGTCGGCATTCACGCTGCTGACTCCGCTGGCGGCGAGCGCCTCGCTCGGCGCTCTGCTCGCGGCGCGCATCGCGCTCGGTGCCGGCGAAGCGGCGACGTTCCCAGCGGCCTTCACGCTGTTCAGCCGCTGGGTGCCGGCAGCCGAGCGCTCGCGGGCCGTGGCCGTGATGCTGAGCGGGGCGCCGCTCGGCACCGTCGCAGCGCTGCTGGCCACCGGCTGGATCATCGAACGGTTCGGCTGGCCGGCCGCGTTCTACCTGGCGGGCAGCCTGGGTTTCCTCTGGGCGATCCCGTGGTTCCGGGCGATCGTCGACGATCCGCTCCGGCATCCGCGACTCACGATCGCAGAGCGCGATCTGCTCACCGCGGAACAGCCGGCGGCCGCGGCCCCCGGTCCGGTTCCCTGGCGGCGGCTGTTCGCGCAGCCGGCGGTCTGGGCGCTGCTGGTCAACCACTTCTGCTCGAACTGGACGACCTACGTGCTGGTCGCCTGGTTGCCGAGCTATTTTCGCGAATCGCAGGGACTCAGCATCACCGGGGCCGGGCTCTATTCGGTCGCACCGTGGCTGGCGATGTTCGTGATGATGAATGTCGCGGCAGCGGCCGCCGACCGCCTGCTGCTGCACGGCTGGCCGGCGACGGCGGTGCGCAAGCTGATGCAGTCAGTCGGACTGCTCGGTGCGGCGGCGTTCCTGCTGCTGGCGCGCGATGCGGCCAGTGCGCCCGGTGCGATGTGGCTGATGTGCGGGACGATGGGTTTCCTCGCCTGCACCTATTCCGGTTTCGGGACCAACGCGCTGGAGATCGCGCCGCGCCATGCCGGCGTGCTCGCCGGCGCCAGCAATACCGCCGGGACGATCCCGGGGATCATCGCCGTCGCGACCACCGGCTGGCTGGTCGACCTGACCGGCAGCTATGACGCGGCTTTCAGCCTGGCGGCGGGAGTCAGCGTCTTCGGGGCGGTGATCTGGCTGCTGTTCGCGACGGCGCGGCCGGTCGTCAACTGATCCGCCGGTGCACCAGGGAAGGAGGGCGAGTGATGACGCAGAGGTTGCAGCAGCGGGTCGTACTGGTGTTTGGCGCCGGCTCCTGTGGTCCCGGCTGGAGCAATGGCAAGGCTGCCGCGGTCGCCTATGCACGGGAGGGCGCGCGGGTCGTGGCCATCGACCGGCTGCTGGAGCGCGCGCAGGAGACCCGCGACCTGGTGCAGCAGGAAGGTGGCAGCTGCCTGGCGCTGGCCGGTGACGTGACCAGTGCCGCCGACATCGATGCCGTGGTCGGCGCCGCGCAGTCGGCCTTCGGCACCGTCGACGTGCTGCACTACAACGTCGGCATCAGCGGCTTCCGGCCGCTGACCGAGCTGTCCGAGGCGGCCTGGGAGCAGACCTTCGCCGCGAACCTGAAGGGTGCGTTCCTGGCCAGCCGCCGGGTACTGCCGATCATGCTGGCCCAGGGCCGGGGGGTGATCACGACGATCTCCTCCACCGCCAGCCTGGCGATCGGGCCGATCCCGTTCGTCGACTACTACGCCTCGAAGGCCGGCCTGAACCAGTTCACCCGCTCGGTGGCGATCGCCTACGCAAAGCAGGGCATCCGCGCCAACGTCGTGGCGCCGGGCCTGATGAACACACCGCTGCTGCTCGAGACCCCGGGGTTCCTCGATCACTACGGTACCGTCGAAAACATGGTCCGCGCCCGCGGCGCGCTGTCGCCGACCGGGGCGATGGGCGATGCCTGGGACATCGCCCACGCCGCGGTCTTCCTGGCCAGCGACGAGGCCCGCTACATCAATGGCGTGGTCCTGCCGGTCGATGGCGGACTGCACTGCCGCCTGGGCTGAGCCAGGCAGCGGGCACCGGCCTCAGGTCCCGGACGGCGCCCGGCGTCCGGCCAGCAGGCGCTGGAATTCCTGCAGTTCCTCGCTGCTCAGCTGCCGCTGCCGCGACAGCTCGATCAGCTCGTCGAGGCGGCGCTGCGGGCCGGCCTCGGCGACGATCCTCGCGATCGCGGTCTGCAGCTCGCGCCCGGCGGCGCTTGCATCGGCCACCAGTGTCTCTTCGGCAGCCAGTTCGGCGAGCCGCGCGCCCTCCGGCCGGTCGCGCCAGCGCTCGACCAGCTGCGCGGTGGAGAGCTCCGGCTCGGCGCGCACCATCGCCAGCAGTTCGAGCAGCACATCGATGCCGCGGGCGTCGATGGCCTCGAGCGCCTGCAGGTCGCTGATCGCGCGGGCCGCGCCCGGGTGGTGCAGCACCAGCAGGATCGCCTGGGTCAGCAGCGGGTGGCGCCCGGCCGACAGTCGCGCCCGCGGTCCCGCCTGGGCGTGCGCCCCGACGGCAGCCGCTGCCGGACCCCGCGCCGCCAGGAGCTCCGCCAGCCGGCCGACCGGCATGCGCACTTCCTGCGCGAGGCGCTCGAGCAGCAGTTCCCGGTAGACGCCCTCCGGCACGCGCGCGACCAGCGGGCGCGCCAGCTCCGCGAGCCGCGCGCGGCCGTCGATGCTGCTCAGGTCGGCCTGCGTCGCCAGCTGGGTCACCAGGAACTCCGACAAGGGCTGGGCGGTGGCGATGCGGTCCTCGAATGCCGCAGCGCCCTCCCGGCCGACCAGTGAGTCGGGATCCTCACCCTCGGGCAGGAACAGGAAGCGCAGCTGGCGACCATCGCGCGCATGTTCGAGGGAGTTCTCCAGTGCGCGCCAGGCCGCCTTGCGCCCCGCGCGGTCGCCGTCGAAGCAGAATACGAGCTCGCTGGTGATGCGGAACAGCCGGTGCAGGTGCTCAGCCGTCGTCGCCGTGCCGAGCGTCGCTACCGCGTAGCGGATGCCGGCCTGCGCGAGCCGCGCCACGTCCATGTAGCCCTCGACCACCAGCAGCCGGTCGAGCTGCCGCAATGCCTGCCGGGCCTCGTACAGCCCGTACAGCTCGCGGCCCTTGTGGAACAGGGCGGTCTCCGGCGAGTTCAGGTACTTCGGCTCGCCCTGGTCGAGGACCCGGCCGCCGAAGCCGAGCACGCGGCCGCGGGCATCGCGGATCGGGAACATGATGCGGTCGCGGAAACGGTCGTAGCAGCCGCTCTCGCCCTGGCCGCTGCGCTCGATCACGAGTCCCGCCTCCAGCAGGCGCTGGTCGCGCTCGGCGGTGCCGCCGAAGCGGCGCAGCACCGCGTCCCAGCCCGCCGGTGCGTAGCCGATGGCGAAGCCGACGCGGGTCTCGGTATCGAGGCCGCGCGCGGCGAGGTAGTCGAGTGCGCGTGGTGCTTCGCGCAGGTTGTCGCGATAGAACTGCGTGACCTGTGCGAGCAGCTCATACAGATCCTCACCGATCCTGGCGCGTGGCGCGGCGCCGTCGTCGGGCCGCGGCAGCTCCAGCCCGAGGCGGCTCGCCAGTTCCTCGGCCGCCTCCGGAAACGACAGCTTGTCGTGTTCCATCAGGAAGCCGAGCGTCGTGCCGTGCGCACCGCAGCCGAAGCAGTGATAGAACTGCTTGACCGGGCTCACCCAGAACGACGGGGTCTTTTCCGCATGGAACGGGCAGCAGGCCTTCCACTCACGACCGGCCTTCTTCAGCTGCACGCGGCTGCCGACGATCTCGACGATGTCGGAGCGGGCAATCAGCTCGTCGATGAACGCCTGCGGGATGCGGCCGGCCATGGGCGGCGCTCAGCCGCCGAGGGCAGCCTTGAGACGGGCAGAAACCGCGGCCATGTCCGCGCGGCCCTGGACCTGTGGCCGAATGAGCGCCATGGCCCGGCCCATGTCCTTCATCGTGGCTGCGCCGCTCGCGGCGATGGCCGCACGGATCACTTGCTCGAGTTCCTGCTCGCCGAGCTGCGCCGGCAGATAGCCGGTGAGCCAGCCGATCTCCGCGGTCTCCTTCGCGACCAGGTCGGCGCGGCCGCCGGCCTCGAACAGGGGCAGCGATTCGCGGCGCTGCTTGACCATCTTGTCGATGAGCGCGAGGACCTGCACGTCGTCGAGCGTGATGCGCTCGTCGACCTCGCGTTGCTGGATAGCGGCCTGGATCATGCGGATCAGCGAGAGACGGTCCTTCTCGCCGGCGCGCATCGCCGCATGCATGTCCGCGGTGACGCGCGCCTTGAGGCTCATCGTCCGCTCAGCGCGGGGCGCCGCGGCTGACGTCGCGGGTATTGCGCTTCAGGTGCCGCTTGACCGCGGCGGCCTTCTTGCGTTTCCGTTCCTGGGTGGGCTTCTCGTAGAATTCGCGGCGACGCAGCTCGGTCAGCACGCCGGCCTTTTCGCAGGCGCGCTTGAACCGGCGCAGCGCGGCGTCGAAGTACTCATTCTCACGAATGCGGACGCTGGGCATTCAGACCTCGTCGTTCCTGTGTCGGCCGCCCGGGACCCGGCCCGGGGGAAAGGGCCCGGAATTGTAGTGATCCGCTCATGGAAAATCAAAGAAGTGACACGATGAGGGTGCTGGGTATCGAATCCTCCTGCGACGAGACCGCCGTGGCGATCTATGCGGGAGGCCCGGGGCTGCTCGCCAACCGGGTCCACAGTCAGCTCGAGCGCCACGCGCCGCATGGCGGCGTCGTGCCGGAACTCGCGTCCCGGGAACACATCGAGCGCTTGCTGCCGATGATCCGGGGTTGCCTGGTGGACGCGGGGCTCGGTGCGCAAGCCATTGATGGAATTGCCTATACGGCCGGTCCGGGGCTGATCGGTGCCCTGCTGGTCGGGGCGACCGTCGCCCGGGCCCTGGGCTACGCCTGGGAGGTGCCGGTCGTCGGTGTGCACCATCTCGAGGGTCATCTGGTCGCGCCGGGACTGGAGTCTGGCGCTCCACAGCCGCCATTCGTCGCCCTGCTGGTCTCCGGCGGGCACACGATGCTGGTGCTGGTCAGCGGCTTCGGGGCCTACCGGATTCTCGGTGAATCGCTGGACGACGCGGCCGGCGAGGCCTTTGACAAGACCGCCAAGCTGCTCCGGCTCGGCTATCCGGGCGGGCCGGCGCTCGCGGCGCTCGCCGGGCAGGGCCGGGCTGGCGTGTTCCGTTTTCCGCGACCGATGCTGGACCGGCCGGGCCTCGACTTCAGCTTCAGCGGCCTGAAGACCGCGGTTGCGGTCACACTGCGCGGGCGGGACCTCGACCTGCAGGGGCGCGCCGACGCCGCGCGGGCGATCGAGGAGGCGATCGTGGAGACGCTCGTGACCAAGGCGCTGCGCGCGCTCGATGCGACCGGACTCGATACGCTGATTGTCGCCGGCGGCGTCGGTGCGAACCAGCGCCTGCGTCGGGACCTGTCGGTGGCGGTCGCCGCAGCGGGCGGCCGCGTGCATTATCCGCGCCCGGAATTCTGCACCGACAACGCCGCGATGATCGCTTTCGCCGGGCACACCCGGCTCGTGGCTGGCGAGGGCGAAACGCTGGCGGTGCGGACCCGGGCCCGCTGGCCCCTCGACGAACTCACGGCGCCGCGCGGGGTCGCGGCTGGAGGCCCATGGACAAGATCTTCCTGACCGCGCTGACGACCGAGACGGTGATCGGCATCTTCGACCGCGAGCGCGAGATCCGGCAGAAGGTCGTCATCGACCTGGAGATGATGGTCGACCTGCGCCGTGCCGCCGCGAGCGACGCGATTGCCGACACACTGAACTACCGGGCGGTCGCCAAGCGCGTACTGGCCTTCGTCGAGGCCAGTCGCTTCCAGCTGGTCGAGACGCTCGCCGAGCAGATCGCGCGGCTGGTGCTGCTGGAATTCGCGCTCGCGGAGGTGCAGGTGACGCTGCACAAGCCCGGGGCCATCCGCCACTCCCAGGACGTCGGCGTCATCATCCGGCGCCGGCTTGCGGACTATGCCGGTGCCTGAGGTCTACGTTGCGGCCGGCAGCAATGTCCGGCCGCGGACACAACTGCGCCGCGCACTCGCGGCGCTCGCAGCCAACTGGCCAGGGCTGCGGATTTCGCGCGCCTTTGCCAATTCAGCCTTTGGATTCGAGGGCGCGGATTTCATCAATCTCGCCGCCGGATTCGCCACTGACGAGTCGCCGGAGCGTGTGCTCGAGCGGCTGCGGGCGGTGGAGGCCGCCTGCGACCGGCCGCGAGATGCGCCCAAGTGGGCCCCGCGCACGCTGGATCTGGACCTGCTGCTCTACGGGGACCTGGTGGGGCAGTTGCCGGGGGCTACGCTGCCGCGGCCGGATCTGCTGCGGCGGGCCTACATGCTCGGGCCGCTGGCCGACATCGCCCCCGACCTCTGCCACCCGGTGGCCGGCGAGACGATCGCGGCGTTGTGGCAGCGCTTCGACCGCGGTGCGCACCCACTGCATGAAGTCCGGCTGGAGGAGGACGATTGAACGTTGAGGCGCCCGGAGCCGGATGCTCAGAGCCCGCCGCCCAGGCTGCGGCCGCCGTCGATCGCGAGCACCTCCCCGGTGACGAATGGGGCCTCGGTGGCGAAGAAGATCACGGCACGGGCGATGTCGTCCGGCGAACCGCCACGCTTCAGCGCGGTGCGCGCGACGATGCGCTTCTGCAGTTCGGAGTCGATGCCGCCCGCCGGCCACAGCACCGGCCCCGGCGCGATCGCATTGACGCGTACCTGCGGGCCGAGCTCGCGCGCGAGCGCGCGCGTCAGCATCACGAGCCCGGCCTTCGCGGCGCTGTACACCGGATGCCGCTTGAGCGGGCGCAGGCCGTGGATGTCGGCGATGTTGATGATCAGGCCGTGGCGCAGGCGCAGCTCGGCAGCGGCCGCCTGCGCGAGGAACAGTGGCGCGCGCAGGTTGGTGCCGATCAGGTCGTCGAACTGTGCCGCGGTGATTTCCCCGACCGGTGTCGGGTAGAAGGTCGAGGCGTTGTTGACCAGCACGTCGAGTCGGCCGAAGGCCTCGATCACGGCGGCTGGAAGTGCCGCGACCGCGCCGAGGTCGCCAAGGTCGGCGGCGAAGGTCAGCGCCGAATCGGGCCGGAGCCCGTTCAGTTCCGTGGCCAGCTGACGGGCGGCATCGGCCGAGCCGCGGTAGTGGATGGCGACCCGCGCCCCGCGCCCGTGCAAGGCCCGGGCGAGGACCGCGCCGATGCGCCGGGCGGCGCCGGTGATCAGTACGACCTTGTCGGTCAGCGGCAGGGCAACGGAGGCGGGCATCGCGGTGTCGGCGGGAGTGGGTCCTGGCCGCGACGATATCACGGGACCGCATCACCGCGATGCTGATCAGCCGTGAGCCGCCGGCGCTGACGGCCGACGAGGCCGCGCATTCCGCGCGGGTCGCGCATCACCTGCACGGCCTGCTGCAGGCGGCCGGCGGCTGGCTGCCCTTCTCGCGCTTCATGGATGCCGCGCTCTATGCCCCCGGTCTTGGTTACTACGTGGCCGGCGCCACGCGCTTCGGCCCGGGTGGAGACTTCATCACGGCACCCGAGCTCTCGCCCCTGTTCGCCCGCTGCCTGGCCCGGCAGCTGGCCGAGATCCTGCAGCGGCTCGGTGGCGGTGACCTCGTCGAATATGGCGCCGGCAGCGGTCGGCTGGCCGCCGACCTGCTGGCCACGCTCGCTGATCTCGGTGCAGCGCCGCGCCGTTACCGCATCGTCGAGGTGAGCGCTGCGCTGCGGGCCGCCCAGCGGGCTACGCTGGAGGCGGCCGGCACTGCCGGCAACGTCGAGTGGCTGGATGCTCCACCGGCTCCCGGCTGGCAGGGGATCGTGCTCGCCAACGAGGTCCTGGATGCACTGCCGGTCGAGCGGTTCCGGGTCACGGGCGGGGCCTGCAGCGCGCTCGGCGTCGTCGCGACCGATCAGGGCTTCGACTGGGAGGCGCGGCCGGCGGATCCGGCGCTCGCAGCCCTGGTCGCGGCCATCGCCGCGGCGCTGCCCGAGCCGTGGCCGGACGGCTTCGTCTCCGAGCTGCGGCCGATGCTGCCGGCCTGGATCACGACGGTGACGGCGGCGCTCGAGCGCGGCGCGCTGCTCGCGATCGACTATGGCCTGCCGCGCCGCCAGTATTACCACGCCTCGCGCGACGGCGGCACGCTGTGCGGGTTCTTCCGCCATCATCGCGTCGAGGACGTGCTGGCGCGCCCCGGCCTGCAGGACCTGACGGCCTGGGTGGATTTCTCCGCGGTCGCAGCAGCGGCCAGACCGGCTGGATTCGAGGTGGCCGGCTTCGCGACCCAGGCACACTTCCTCGCCGCACTCGGCATCGACCAGGAACTCACGCGGGCTTTTGCCGCGGCAACGCCGCGGGAGCAGCATGCGCTCGCGCAGGGAGTCGCCACCTTGATGCTGCCCGGCGAGATGGGCGAACGCTTCAAGGTCATCGCGCTCGGCCGTGGTTTGCACGAGCCGCTCACAGGTTTCGGATTCCGGGACCTTGCGGCGAGCCTCTGAACGCTATGATGCCGGCGGTTCTTGACCGCCAGGAGTTGCCGTGGATCCGCTTCAGGCCATCGTCCTCGCCATCGTGCAGGGCCTCTCCGAGTTCCTGCCGATCTCCAGCTCCGGGCACCTGATCCTGGTGCCGCACGCTCTCGGCTGGCGCGACCAGGGACTGGCCTTCGACGTTGCGGTGCACGTGGGCACGCTGGTCGCGGTGCTCGGTTACTTTCGCCGCGAGCTCATTGCCATGGCCGGTGCCTGGTTCAGCTCGCTGGCCGGACGGGGATTGACGCCGGATGGCCGGCTCGCCTGGTGCGTCCTGGTCGGCACGGTCCCGGTCGGCATCATCGGGCTGCTGTTCAGCGAGTTCATCGAGCAGATGCTGCGCAATCCGCTGTTCGTGGCCGGCACGCTCTCGGCGTTCGGAATCCTGATGTGGCTCGCGGACTGGCTGGGGGCCAGGCGGCGCGATGAATACTCGGTCGGCTGGCGCGATGCGCTGTTGATCGGCTGCGCGCAGGCGCTGGCGCTGATGCCCGGCACCTCGCGTTCCGGCGTGACGATGACAATGGGCCGCGCGCTGGGGCTCACGCGCTCAGGCGCCGCGCGGTTCTCGTTCCTGCTGGCGGTGCCGGGCATCGCGATGGCCGGCGGCTACGAGCTGCTGCAACTGCTGACCGGCCCGGGCAACGGTACGGAATGGGGAATGATGGCGCTCGGTGCCGGGGTTGCGGCGCTGACCGGCTACCTGTGCATCCACGGGCTGCTGCGCATCATTGAGCGCATCGGCCTGTGGCCGTTCATGCTGTACCGGCTGATGATCGCTGCGTTGATCATGCTGGTCTTCGCCTAGCTGAACGGCCAGGGGTTGCCGAAGAGGGACTCGAAGCGCGCACGGAAGACCGCGGGAGCCAGCCACTCGGTGAGCCCGATCGCGAGCAGCGCCCCCCCAAGGGCGACCAGGATCAGGCCACCCAGCAGGGCCGGCAGGTGCAGCAGCGCGATCGCGACGCGGTCGTGCGGGGACTGCGCCTCGCGACCGAAGCCGATGCAGAATCCGAGCCCATGCAGCAGCAGGCCGGAACCGCCCGGAATCAACAGCAGATGTGGCCGCGCGAGCACGGCAGCGCGCATTGCCTCGGGTTCCACGCCGGCGAGGAACAGCACCGCCGGCACTGCCAGCAGGGTGCCGGCGATCGTGATCGCGAGCCCATACGGCACCGCCGCGAGCCCTTCGTAGATGAAATAGCGATATTCCCGCCGGGTCAGCGTCCCGCCGCGGATGAACAGCAGCCGCCGTTCGCGCACGGCGAGCAGGCCGTTGGCGAGGATCGACAGGCCGAGGCCGAGCACGCCAGTGGCGGCGAGCCGCGGCCAGCCGAGTGAGATTCCGGCCGCCACCGCGGCGAACGACAGCGCCGGTGCGACGAAGTACTGCGCCATCACCCGCCATTCGACCTGCCGGCGCTCGGCCTCGTCGCGCGGAATCCGCCCGCCGGTGAATGGCAGCGGCGGATCCGGGATGCCAGGCGTCGTCCGGGAGTCGTTCATGGAGCGCCAGCGGCGAGGCGGCGTGCACTCAGATCGTAGGCATCCGCGCCGGTGATCTCGACCTCGGCATGGTCGCCGGGGCGGAGCGTGCCCGGATCGGCGATGCGCACGACGCCGTCGATCTCGGGTGCCTCGGCCGCGGAGCGGGCGATCGCCAGTCTGTCCTCCACGCCATCGACGAGTACGCGCGTGCGGCTGCCAATGCGCGCGGCCAGCCGGCTCGCGCTGATCGTCGCAGCCAGTTCCATGAAGCGCTCGTAGCGTTCCTGCTTGAGCTCCTCCGGGACCGGATCCGGCAGTGCGTTCGCCGCGGCACCGGCGACCGGCGAATAGCGGAAGCAGCCGACCCGGTCGAGCTGCGCTTCCCGCAGCCAGTCGAGCAGCTGCTCGAAGTCGGCTGCGGTCTCGCCGGGGAAGCCGACGATGAAGGTGCTGCGCAGCGTGAGCGTCGGGCAGGCCTCCCGCCAGGCACGGATGCGCGCGAGCGTGTTGCCGGTGCGCGCGGGTCGCTTCATCAGGCGCAGGATGCGCGGACTGCCATGCTGGAACGGAATGTCGAGATAGGGCAGCAGCTGACCGCCGGCCATCAGCGGAATGATCTCGTCCACCTGCGGGTAGGGATAGACGTAGTGCAGGCGTACCCAGGCGCCCAGTGAGCCGAGCGCCCGCGCGAGCTCCGTGAAGCTGGAATTCATCGGCCGCCCGCCCCGGAAGCCGGTCGCGTGGCGCAGGTCACGGCCCCAGGCGCTGGTGTCCTGCGCGATGACCAGCAGCTCCTTCACCCCCGCGCGCACCAGGCGCTCGGCCTCCGGCATCACCTCGGCGAGCGGGCGGCTCCTGAGCCGGCCGCGCAATGCCGGGATGATGCAGAACGTGCAGCGATGGTCGCAACCCTCGGCGATCTTCAGGTAGGCGTAGTGGCGTGGCGTCAGGCGGATGCCCTGCGGCGGCAGGAGGTCGAGGTACGGATCGTGCAGCGGTGGCAGCTGCTCGTGCACCGCGGCGATGAGTTCCTCGTACGCCTGCGGGCCCGTGACCTTCAGCACTGCGGGATGGCGCGCAGTGATCTTCTCCGGCTGTGCGCCGAGGCAGCCGGTGACGATCACCCGGCCGTTCTGTGCGAGGGCCTCGCCGATCGCCTCGAGCGATTCATGGACCGCGTCGTCGATGAAGCCGCAGGTATTGACGACGACCAGGTCCGCATCCGCGTAGCTGCCGACGACGTCGTAGCCCTCGGCGCGCAGCCGCGTGAGGATGCGCTCGGAGTCGACCAGCGCCTTCGGGCAGCCGAGGGAGACGAAGCCGATGCGGGGCGGCGCGGACAACGGAGCAGGCCGGTGCAGGTCGCCGCAGTGCGGATCCGGGCCCTAGCCGAAGCCGCACATGCCGCCGCCGCAGCTCGTCGGCGTGCCGCAGGGGCCGCTGTCGCAGGGGCGCTCCTGCCTGCTGCCGAGCGAGCCGGCATGGATGACGTTGCCGCCGGTGATCAGCCGCACGACCTTCGCGTTACCGGGCGTTCCGCCCTGGGCAATCCCTGCGCGCTGGCACAGATCGCCCCAGGTAGCGACGCGCTCGGCCATCTTGTGGCTGACTTCGACGACGCGGCCGTTGGCCGGGCACTGGTAATCGTAGGTGGGCATGGTGATTCGGGGTCTGGAGGCCGGAACAGGCTGGCTATTCTACCGGGTTCCAGGGCCGCGGTAGCGCCGCGACGGCCGCCAGGCGTCGTTCCCGCAGCAAGGCCCCGATCTGCTCGCCGGACCGGTCGGTACGGTCATCGGCTGTGAGCGCGACCGCCCGCGCGGCCTGGAGCGCCTGCTCCAGGTAACCCGCCTGCGGGTAGGGGCGGGCGGTGAAGGCCCCGCGGCCGCGGTAATCGGCTTCGCAGGCCACCAGCAGCTCGCTGAAACGCTCCGGTCGGCGCAGCGCGTCACAGGTCTCCAGCAGCTCGAGCACGGTCCCGGCGCGCAGTTCCAGCGCGCGGTGTACATGGCTGTGCCAGCGCGCAGCCAGCAGCGCCAGGTCGCGGTAGTCGTTCGGCATGCGCAGGCGCCGGGCGAGCTGCTGCACCAGCGCGGCTCCCTTCTGCCCGTGGCCATGGTGCGCCGGCCAGCGTTCGCGCGGGGTCAGGCCCTTGCCGAGGTCGTGCAGCAGGGCGGCGCAGACAATCCGTGGCTCGCGGGTCAGCCCGGCCGCTGCGGCGAGCACCAGTTCCATGTGCAAACCGGTATCGATCTCGGGATGCCAGCGGATCGGCTGCGGCACGCCGTAGAGCGCATCGAGTTCCGGCAGGATCCGCGCCAGTGCGCCGCAGTCGCGCAGCAGATGCAGCCAGGCCTGCGGGGCCGGCTCGCCGAGTGCACGCGCGGTTTCCTGCCAGACGCGCTCGGGCACCAGCGCGTCGACCTCGCCGGCCCGGACCATGTCGCACATCAGCGCGAGCGTCTCCGGCGCCACCGTGAAGCCCAGTGGGGCGAAGCGGGCGAGGAACCGCGCGACTCGCAGCACGCGCACCGGATCCTCGGTGAAGGCGGGCGAGACATGGCGCAGGATGCGGGCCTCGAGGTCGCGTTGGCCGCCGACGGGATCAATCAGCTTGCCGTCGGCGGCGCGGGCGATCGCGTTGATGGTCAGGTCGCGGCGCCGCAGGTCGTCCTCGAGCGTGACCTCCGGTGAATGCCGGGTCTCGAAGCCGAGATAGCCGGGCCCGGTCTTGCGCTCGGTGCGCGCCAGCGCGTATTCCTCGCCCGTGCCCGGATGCAGGAAGACCGGGAAGTCGTTGCCGACCTGGCGATAGCCGGCCGCCAGCATGTCGGCCGGCGTCGCACCGACGACGACCCAGTCACGTTCGGCCGGAATCCGGCCGAGCAGCAGGTCGCGAACGGCGCCGCCGACCAGATAGACTTCCATCGGCGCATGTTAACCGAAGCCCCCCGATTCCCGGGCCGGTGGCTCGCCGTCGCTGCCGCGGCGGCGCTGCTGTCCGGCTGCCACGTCCTGTATCTCGCCAGCGGGCAGCTCGCGGTCAACGCCCGCCGCCAGCCGATCGCGGGACTGCTGCAGCGCGGTGACCTCGACGCGACGCTGCGTGCGCGGCTCGACTATGCCAGCCGGGCCCGCGAATTCGCGGTCAGCGCGCTCGCGCTGCCCGACAACGGCAGTTACCGCAGCTACGTGGACCTCGGCCGCCCGTTCGCGAGCTGGAACGTGTTCGCAGCGCCGGAATTCTCGGTCGAGCCACGCCTGAGCTGCTGGCCGATCGTCGGCTGCGTCGCCTACCGCGGGTACTTCGACCCGCGGCGGGCGCGGCGAGCGGCGGCGCGGCTCGCGCGCCGCGGCTACGACCTGCACATCGCCCCTGCGGCGGCCTGGTCCACGCTCGGGCATTTCCGCGACCCGGTGCTCAGCACGATGCTCAGTTACGGCGATGTGACGCTCGCCGCGCTGCTGTTCCACGAGCTCGCGCACCAGGTGGCCTGGGTGCCGGGCAACAACGACCTCAGCGAGGCCTTTGCGACGGTTGTCGAGGTCGAGGGCACGCGGCGCTGGTTGGCGCTGAACGGCCAGTCCGGCGAACTCGAGGCGTGGCTGGCCGGGCGGCAGCGGCAGCAGCAGGAGGTGCAGCTGTTGCTGGCGAGCCGCACGCGGCTCGCGAGTCTCTATGCCAGCGGCGCCAGCACGGAGGCCCTGCGCGAGGCCAAGGCCGTGGAGTTCGCGGGACTGCGCGCGGCGCTCGCGGCCGGGCGCGCAGCGCCGGGGGGCGTGCTCAACAACGCCATGCTGGCCGCGGTCGCGACTTACGACCGTTGCATCCCCACGCTCGAGGTGGAACTGCAGCGGCTGGGGGGAGACTTGCCGGCCTTCTACGCCCTGGTCCGGAGCGCCGCGCAGGATGCCGCAGTCGGCGCCAGGCTCTGCCCGGATCAGCGGCCCGCGCGCTTGCGGTAGCGGGCGAGGCGCAGCTCCGGTCGCGCCGGGCCAAGGAGTCGCGGCAGCAGCGTGGACAAGGGCTGGGGCCGGATCCCGAGGCGGGCAAAGCCGTTGCTGCTGCACACGCTGTCGACCGTCAGTGACCGATAGTTGTCGGTCGAGAAAGGCTTGCCGGGCACGAAGTCGCAGATCGCCGCCTGCAAGCGGGCGGCCCAGTCGGGCAGGCCGACGATCGCGCGGTGCAAGCCGAGTTCGTCGCGCACGCGGCGGACGAGCTCGATCAGCGTGTACTGCTCGGGGCCGCACAGCTGGTAGCTCTCGCCGGCGGTCGCGTCGTCCGGGAGCGTGCGGACCAGCGCCGCGACGACATCGTCCACCCAGACCGGCGCGAAGCGTGCGCCGGGGCGGGCCAGCGGCAGCCCGAGCGGGACCAGCTGCAGCAGTCCGGCGAAGCGGTTCAGGAAACTGTCATCGGCACCGAAGATCACGGACGGCTGGAAGATCGTCCAGCCAAGGTCCGGGCCGGACTCCTCGCGGATAATGCGCTCGGCCATGCCCTTGGAGCGCAGGTAGTGGCTGGGCCCGTGGTCGGCGTCGGCTCGCAGCGCACTCATCTGCAGCAGCCGACCGACCTTTGCGGCACGGCAGGCGGCGACGACCCGCCGCGCCAGCCCGGCATGAATCTCGCGGAAACCGGAACCGTCTCGGCCACCCTCGTTCAGGATGCCGATCAGGTTGACGACTGCCTGCTGGCCCGAAAAGAGCGCCTCGAGACGCCCGGGTGCGCGCAGGTCGGCAGCGACCACGCGCACCGTCGGCAGCACCGCGAGCTGCGGTGCCTGCATCGGTTTGCGGCTGGGCACCGTGACCTGCCAGCCGCCGGCGGCCAGGGCCGCGCAGAACCGGGTGCCGACAAAGCCGGACCCGCCGAGAACGCAGACCGTGCGCGCCGTCATCGGGCAATTATACGTCCGACGACCCGCGCCGCCCCGCTGCTCAGCGCAGCGGCAGGATCAACAGCTGGTTGCCGCGGCGCAGCTGCAGCAGGAGGGAATCCTGCTCGCGGGCGGCCTCGCGCAGCTGCGCCAGGTTCGCGATCCGCGCCCGGTTGACCGCGACGATCAGGTCGTCCGGCCGCAGGCCGGACTGGGCCGCCGGGCTGCCCTGCTGGACGCCGCGCACGACCACGCCACCGCCGCCGCCTTCCGGTGCGTCGGCGAGGTCGGCTCCGGCGAGGGCGCGGTGGATCGTGCTGGCGTCCGCCAGCTGCGCAACCTCGCGCAGCTTCGCGCGCAGGCGCTGGTTCCGCCCGTCGCGCAGCAGAGCGAGCTCGACTTCATCGCCGACCTTCATCATGCCGATCGCATTGCGCAGCTCGGCCGCACCCTTGACCGGCTGGCCGCCCACGGCGGTGATGACATCGCCGACCTGGATGCCGGCGCGGGCGGCGGCCGAATCCTCGGCGACCTGCGCGACCAGGGCTCCCTGCACTTCGTCAGCGAGGCCGAGGTTCTTGCGGTATTCCGGGGTCAGGCCGAGGATCGAAACGCCGAGCTGTCCGCGGCTGACCTGGCCGTGCTGGATCAGCTGGTCCATGATCGTGCGAACCATGTTCGACGGGATCGCGAAGCCGATGCCCATGTTGCCGCCCGAACGCGACAGGATCGCGGTGTTGATGCCGACCAGTTCGCCGGCCAGGCTGACCAGCGCGCCGCCCGAGTTGCCGGGGTTGATCGCGGCGTCGGTCTGGATGAAATCCTCGTAGTTCTCCCGGTTGATGCCGCTGCGGCCGAGCGCGCTGACGATGCCCGAGGTTACGCTGTGCTGCAGTCCGAAGGGATTGCCGATCGCGATCACGAAATCACCGACTTCAACGCGTGCGGAATCGGCGAGGTGGATCTCGGCCGGCAGCCGGCCGTTCGTCACTTTGAGCACGGCGACGTCGGAACGCGGATCGCTGCCGACGATGTCGGCCTTCAGCTCGCGGTCGTCCATCAGCGTGACGGTGATCTCGCTGGCATTCTCGACGACGTGCGCGTTGGTGACGATATAGCCGCCGGCGGCATCGACGATGACGCCGGAGCCGGCGCTCTGGAATTCGCGCTCACGCGGCGCGGCGTCGGGTGGCAGGCCAAAGAAGCGCCGGAAGCCGGGATCGTCGAAGAACGGATTGCGCTGCGCGGCGACCGAGCCGCGTACCCCGATGTTGACGACCGCCGGCGCGACCTGCCGGATCACCGGGGCGAAGCTGGGCAGCGGCGCGGCGGCGGGTGGCGCAGCGGCGGCGAAGGCGGGCAGCAGGCTGATCGTGGCCGCACAGGCGGCAAAAAAGGATCTCATCACCGGATAACCTCGCATGGCTGGCGGACATCGTGCCTGATTGGCGGCCCTGCCTGTGACCGGGTGCGCGGCTGACAAGTTCCGGCTCCGGCGCAGGCCATGCGGCCCGGCGCCTGGGCCGGGCAGTGGATAAGCTGTGCGCTGCCTGTGATCGAGCGGTGAATACCAGATGTTGTGTCTGGCGCAAAATGAGGCTTGACAGGCTGGCCACAATAAGTCATGCGGAAATTGTCTGACATTGATGAGATAACATACTGAAAAATAAAGTCCTGCAGCGCCAAAAGCCTGGGACAGGAAACGCTTGACAGCAAGGCGCCAGAGAAAAAGAATTCACGGACCCTGACACAAGATCTTGTGGTCACCGGTGGGGGCCCCGGTGAGCACGAAATCGACGCCGGGAATTGCGAGGGGAGCGTCACAGAGACATGAGCACTGCCGAAAAAATCGTCCGGCGCGACGTCGACGAAATTCCGTTCCAGGAAGCCTCGCTCGAGATCTGGAGCCGCAAATACCGACTGACGACCAAGGATGGCGAACCGGTCGATGCGACGATGGACGATACCTGGCACCGCGTCGCGGTGGCACTCGCGGCCGTCGAGGATGAGCGCGTACGCGAACACTGGAGCGAGCGCTTCTGCTGGGCCCTGCAGCACGGTGCCATCCCGGCCGGGCGCATCCTGTCCAACGCCGGCGGTCTCGCCCACAAGCCGGCGACGTCGACGATCAACTGCACGGTGTCGGGCACGATCGGCGACTCGATGGACGACATCCTCAACAAGGTGCACGAGGCCGGGCTGACGCTGAAGGCCGGCTGCGGCATCGGTTACGAGTTCTCGACACTGCGGCCACGCGGGGCCTACGTGTCGGGCGCGGGGGCCTACACCTCCGGCCCGATGTCCTTCATGGATATCTACGATCGCATGTGCTTCACGGTGTCGTCGGCCGGTGGCCGGCGGGGCGCGCAGATGGGCACCTTCGACATCGGCCATCCGGACGCCATGGACTTCATCCGGGCCAAGCGTGAGAACGGCCGGCTGCGGCAGTTCAACCTGTCGCTGCTGGTGACGGATGAGTTCATCGCCGCGGTGCGCGCGGGCGCTGACTGGCAGCTGGCATTCCCGCTCACCGAACGCGAGTACGATGTGGCGCAGCATGACCTTGCTGACCCGGGCGCGTTCGTCTGGCGCGAGTGGCCGGAACCGGCAGGCTACGTGACGAATGCCGCCGGCCTGGTGGCCTGCCGGATCTTCAAGACGCTGCCGGCGCGGCGGCTGTGGGACGTCATCATGACGTCGACCTACGATTTTGCCGAACCCGGCTTCGTGCTGATCGACCGGGTCAACGAGATGAACAACAACTGGTGGTGCGAGAACATCCGCGCTACCAATCCCTGTGGTGAACAGCCGTTGCCACCTTACGGCTCCTGCCTGCTGGGCTCGGTCAACCTGACGCGCTTCGTGCGCCAGCCGTTCACCAGCGAGGCCAGTTTCGACTGGGACCGGTACCGCGAGGTGGTGCGGGTGTTCACGCGCATGCTCGACAACGTGGTCGAGATCAATGGCCTGCCATTGCCGCAGCAACGCGAGGAAATCACGCGCAAGCGTCGCCACGGCATGGGTTTCCTCGGGCTGGGCTCGACGCTGGCGATGCTCGGCCTGCGCTACGGTGCACCGGACTCCGTGGCATTTACCGAGGACGTCTCCCGCGAAATGGCGCTGGCCGGCTGGCAGGCGGGCCTGGAGCTCGCCCGCGAGAAGGGGCCGGCACCGATCATGAACGAGGAGTTCACGGTCACACCGGCGATGCTGCGCAAGCGCCCGGAGATGGCCCGCGACGGCTGGAAGGCCGGCGACCGCGTACCTGGCCGGGTGCTGCACTGCCGCTACAGCCGCTACATGCAGCGTATCGCCGAGGTGGCCCCGGGCCTGGTCAAGGAGCTCGAGTCGGTCGGTGCGCGTTTCACCCACCACAGCTCGATCGCACCAACCGGAACGATCTCACTGTCACTTGCCAACAACGCCAGCAACGGCATCGAGCCGACCTTTGCCCACCATTATTTCCGCAACGTGATCCGCGAGGGCCGCAAGTCCAAGGAGCGCATGGACGTATATTCGTTCGAGCTGCTGGCCTATCGCGAGCTGGTCAATCCGCGGGCGATGCCGGGGGCAACCAGCGCGGGCGAGAAGCTGCCCGACTGCTTCGTCACGACTGACGACGTCAGTCCGCGCCAGCATGTGGACATCCAGGCCGCCGCGCAGAAGTGGATCGACTCGTCGATCTCGAAGACCGCCAACGTGCCGACCGACTTCCGCTACGAGGAGTTCCGGGACATCTACCTGTACGCGCACGAGCGGGGCCTGAAGGGCTGCACCACCTTCCGCTTCAATCCGGAGGCCTTCCAGGGCGTGCTGGTCAAGGAGGAGGACCTGCGCAACACGACCTACGTGTTCACGCTCGAGGATGGCACCGAAGTCGAGGTCAAGGGTGACGAGGAGATCGAATACGACGGCGAGGTGCACACCGCTGCCAATCTGTTCGATGCGCTGAAGGAAGGCTACTACGGCCGCTATTGAGCGCCGCAACGGGGAATCATCACGATGGCCAGGCTCCAGATCGGCAAGAAGATCGTCAAGTACCGGGTCCAGGCGGCGGACCCCGAGCGCGCTGCAGGGACGCCGGCGCGCGACGGGCGTGCCCGCAAGGACGCCACCGGCAAGGTCGTGTGGATGCACGAGAAGCTCGAGCGCCCCGAGGTGCTCATCGGCTCGACCTACAAGATCAAGACCCCGGTCTCGGACCACGCGATGTACCTGACGATCAACGACATCGTGCTCAACGAGGGCACCGAGCACGAGCACCGGCGGCCATTCGAGATTTTCATCAATTCGAAGAACCTCGATCACTTCCAGTGGATCGTCGCCCTGACCCGCATCATCTCGGCCGTGTTCCGCAAGGGTGGCGACGTCGCCTTCCTGACCGAGGAACTCAAGGCCGTGTTCGATCCGCGCGGCGGCTACTGGCAGCCGGGCGGCAAGTTCATGCCCTCGCTCGTCGCCGAGATTGGCTACGTGGTCGAACGGCACCTGCAGACGATCGGCCTGATGCCGGCCCCGGAAATGGACGCGGCGCGCCGCCAGCTGATCGACGCCAAGCGCAGCGAGTGGGAGCAGCGTCATCGCCAGCAGGACGCCTTCGCGAAGAGCAATTATCCGGAGGGTGCGCAGCTGTGCGTGAAGTGCAACACCGCCGCGGTCGTGATGATGGACGGCTGCATGACCTGCCTGGCCTGCGGGGAGTCCAAGTGCGGCTGAACCCGTGAACGGTTTTCAACCACGCGCTGGCCGGGTCCCCGCCCGGCAGCCCCCCACCCCGGGGGTTGCGCGTGTCCTCCCAGGCGGCCTTCGGGCCGCCTTTTTTCCTTTGTGGCCACCGTTGACGCTGCGCGCGCTCGTCCTGCTGGCCGGCCTGGCCAGCGCCGCCTGCAGCACTCAGCAGCTGCCAGCGGGCCCCGTGGCCGGGCGGGCCATCGTGCGGGCGGATCCGGCCGTGAGCGCCGGATTGCCGGTGCAGGTGCGCCTGCGCCAGGTCGATGACGTGGCGGTAAGCTGGCGGGCAGCGGCGGCCGGGTTGCCGGCCGGCCGGCATCGCCTGCTGGTCGATTGCCGCGTCATGGCGACGCGCTCGACCGGGCGTTTTGCGCTCGAGGTCGAACTCGAAGCCGGTCGCGAATATCGGCTGGTGGCGCGCGCTTCGGCCCGGGACTGTGACGGAGTCGAGCTGGCGTTGCGCTGAGAGCGTTACGCCGCGGCGCTATACTTGCGTCCCGATGCACGCCTCGATACGAAACCTGGCACTGGGCGCGATGCTGTTGCTGGTGGCTGCAGCCGCCGGTGCCGATGCGATTGGCAGCTACGGCACGCCGGCAGCCGTCCTGCAGCCTGCGGAGCGGGTGATCGTCTACAAGCAGTCGCGCCGGATGGAGCTCTGGCGCGATGGGGCCGCCATTGCTACCTACAAGGTTTCGCTGGGCCTGAGTCCGGTCGGTCACAAGCAGCGCGAGGGCGACCTGCGGACGCCGGAGGGGCGCTACCAGCTGACCCGGCGCAATTCGCGCAGCGATTTCTTCCTGTCGGTGCAGGTGTCCTATCCGGAAGCCAACGACGTCGCCGCGGCACGGCGCAATGGCTGGTCGCCCGGCGGGCTGATCATGGTGCACGGGCTGCCGAACATGCCGCGCCAGCGACCGGAGTACTACCGGGACAACGACTGGACCGACGGTTGCATCGCGCTGTCGAACGGCGACATGCTCGAGTTCTGGCTGCTGACCACTCCGGGCACGCCGATCGAGATCCGGCCGTGACCCTGCCGGTGGCGCGCCACCCGGACGCGGTGGTGCACGCGCGGGTGGCTCCACGCGGGGCGCTCGAGAACCTGTCGCAGCAGGAGGTCGACCGGCTGCTCGATCGCGGCCAGGGCGGACTGTATCCGCTGTTCCGACGCTGTGCGCTCGCGGTGCTGAATTCAGGTGCGGCGAGTGACGATGCGCGGCTGATCTTCGATGCCTACCGTGACTTCGAGCTGCGCCTGGTGCGTGAGCCGTGGGGCGTCAAGCTCGAGATCCACAACGCACCGGGGAGTGCGTTCGTCGACGGCCAGATGATCCGCGGGGTCAAGGAGCACCTGTTCGCGGTGCTGCGCGACCTGGTCTACACCCACGAGGAAATCATCACCCGCTTTGACCTGGCGGATCCGGCCAGCATCACCGACGCGATCTTCCGCATCCTGCGCAATGCGCGCCTGCTCGACTACCGTGGCCGGCCTGACCTGGTCGTCTGCTGGGGCGGACACTCGATCCCGCGCGACGAGTATGACTATACGAAGAAGGTCGGCTATGAACTCGGGCTGCGCGGCCTGTCGGTCTGCACCGGCTGTGGTCCCGGCGCGATGAAGGGCCCGATGAAGGGCGCGGCGATCGGCCACTCCAAACAGCGCATCCGCGAGGGCCGCTACGTCGGCGTGACCGAGCCCGAGATCATCGCGGCCGAGCCGCCCAATCCGCTGGTCAACCAGCTGGTGATCCTGCCGGACATCGAGAAGCGCCTCGAGACCTTCGTGCGCCTGGGCCACGGCATCATCGTGTTTCCCGGCGGGGCCGGCACCACGGAGGAAATCCTGTACCTGCTCGGGATCCTGCTGGATCCGGCCAACGCCGGGCAGCGCATGCCGCTGGTGTTCACCGGGCCGCGCGCCAGCGCCGGTTACTTCACTCAGCTCGACCGCTTCATCGGCCTGGCGCTCGGTGCCCAGGCGCGCGACCGCTACCGGATCGTCATCGACGATCCGGGCGAGGTGGCCCGCGCGATGCAGCGGGGCATCGAACTGGTACGGCGCTCGCGGCGCGCGAGCGGAGACGCCTACAACTTCAACTGGCTGCTGCGGGTGCCGCCGCCCTTCCAGCAGCCGTTCGTGGTCAGCCACGAGGCGATGGCGGCGCTGCAGCTGTCGCCGGACCTGCCGGTGCACGAGCGGGCAGCGAGCCTGAGGCGGGCGTTGTCCGGCATCGTCGCCGGCAACGTCAAGGAGCATGGCATCCGGCTGGTCGAGCGGCACGGACCGTTCGAACTGCATGCCGAGCCAGGCCTTGCCCGGCCCTTCGATGAGCTGCTGCAGTCGTTTGCGGCCGACGGGCGCATGAAGCTGGCTGGTGAATACCGGCCCTGCTACCGGATCGTCGACTGATCCCGCACCGGTAGCCAGTGCCGCCCGCGGCGGCTGTGACCCAGTTCCTGTTTCCAGCCAGGTGGCGCGCGTAAGTTGGCCGCTGCAAGGCGGTCAATGGGAAGGGGCGGCGTGGACGACCACAGGCTGGCAACAGGCGCAGGCAATGGCCGCGGCGGCAAGGGCGAGGCGGCTGCCGCGCCGCGTCCGGCGCGCCGTGCGGCTCCAGCCAGCCGGCATGGCGCGATCACGCGCGAGCTGACCCGCTACGCCAGTTACCAGCTGTGGGCCGAAAAAGTCCGCGTCAACTGGCAGGCGGACGAGGTTCCCGAACCGCCGGCCGGCGCGACCGACGCGCCCCGCCGCTGAGGCAGGGCCCCGGCCGTGGAACGCCTGCTGCAGCTGCTCGACGAAATCGATGACCTGGTGGCACTGTTGCGCCACCGTTGCGGCCTGTGGCCGGCGCTGGTCCGCCGCGGCTGAATCGCCCCCGGGGTGCATCCGCCCCCCTTGAATCCGGTCTTTCGTGCCACCATTGCCGGCTCGCCCCAGTCCCGAGGAAGAGCCGATGAGCGTGCCCGCTACCGAAACCCGTGGCTTCCAGGCCGAAGTCAGCCGCCTGCTGCAGCTGATGATTCACTCGATGTACAGCCATCGGGAGATCTTCCTGCGCGAGCTGATCTCCAATGCCTCGGACGCCTGTGACCGGCTGCGCTTCGCCGCGCTCGCCGAGCCGGCCCTGGCGGCGGATGGCGCCGCACCGGAGATCCGCGTGGACTTTGACTCGAAGGAGCGCACGCTGACGGTGACCGACACCGGCATCGGCATGACCCGCGAGGAGGCGGCCGAACACCTCGGCACGATCGCCAGGTCCGGCACCGCTGAGTTCTTCTCGCGCCTGACCGGCGATCAGCAGCAGGACAGCCAGCTGATCGGCCAGTTCGGCGTCGGCTTCTACTCGGCTTTCATCGTTGCCGAGCGGGTCGAGGTCCTGTCCCGTCGGGCCGGCACCGCCCCCGACGTAGCGGTGCGCTGGAGTTCCTGCGGTGACGGCGAGTTCACGCTCGAGACGGTGAGCCGCGACGAGCGTGGCACCGCGGTCCGGTTGTGGCTGCGCGAGGGCGCGCTGGAGTTCGCCGATGCGTTCCGGCTGCGCGGCCTGATCCGCCGCTATTCCGATCACATCGCCTTTCCGGTGCTGCTGCGCCCGGATGGCGGCAAGGGTGAGTACGACCGCGTCAACCAGGCGCAGGCAATGTGGACGCGGCCGCGCCAGGAGCTCGGCGACGACGACTACCGCCAGTTCTATCGACATGTGTCGCACGATTCCGGCGACCCGCTGGCCTGGAGTCACCACCAGGTCGAGGGGCGGCGCGAATACACGACGCTGTTGTACATCCCGGCAGCAGCTCCCTTCGATCTCTACAACCGCGAGTCACCACGCGGACTGAAGCTGTATGTGCGGCGCGTATTCATCATGGACGACGCCGAGCAGTTCCTGCCGCTGTACCTGCGCTTCGTCAAGGGCGTCATTGACTCCGCCGACCTGCCGCTGAACGTCTCGCGCGAACTGCTGCAGCAGGACGCCGACGTGCAGGCGATCCGCGCCGCGGTAGCCCGGCGCGTGCTCGACCTGCTCGCGCGGCTGGCGGCCGAGGAGCCGGAGCGCTACCAGGCCTTCTGGAAGGAATTCGGCAACGTGCTCAAGGAGGGCCTGGTCGAGGATCCCGGCAATCGCGAGCGGCTGCTGCCGTTGCTGCGCTTTTCCTCGACGATCGATGCCGGCGCCGTGCCGACGCACGCGCTGGCTGACTATCTCGCACGGCTGCGGCCGGGCCAGCAGGACATCTACTACCTGCTCGCGGACAGCCTCGCTGCCGCGCGCGGCAGTCCGCAGCTCGAGGGCCTGCGGGCGCGTGGCGTCGAAGTGCTGCTGCTGCACGATCGCATCGATCCCTGGCTGGTGATGCATCTCGATGAATTCGAGGGCCATCGCTTCGTCGATGTCGGTCGCGGCGAGTTGCGGCTGGACGAGATCGCGCCGCCGGAACAGGCGCCGCCGGCGCCATCGATGGCGCTCGAAGGGCTGTGGCCGCGGGTCGCGGCGCGCCTGGGTGACCGGGTGGCCGGCGTCCGTGCGAGCACGCGCCTGGCGGAGTCCCCGGCCTGCCTGGTCCGTGATGCGACCGCTGCGGGGCCGCAGCTGCAACGATTGCTGGAGGCTGCGGGCCAGAAGCTGCCGCCGGCCCGGCCGTGGCTGGAACTCAATCCGGCGCACGCGCTCGTGACCCGGCTCAACCTGCTGCCCGACGGCGAGGCCTTCGATTCGCTGGCGGCGCTGCTGGCCGACCAGGCGCAGATCGCGGAGGGCACGGCACCGGTTGATCCGGCAGCGTTCCTGCGGCGGCTGAATGCCTGGCTGCTGGATCCGCGGATGGGTACGGCGGCCTGAAACTGGTATCGTTGCCGCCATGAGTGGCGGTGGACCCGAGGACGATGAGTTGCGGCGCCGGTTGACGCCGCTGCAGTACTTCGTCACCCAGCAGCGTGGCACCGAGACCCCGTTCACTGGTGACTACTGCCACCACGGGGCCGCCGGGACCTATGGCTGCATCTGCTGTGGCGCCGCGCTGTTTCCAGCGGCAACCAAATTCGACTCTGGTTCCGGCTGGCCCTCGTTCTGGCAGCCGCTGGCGGCGGGCTGTGTCTCGCAGCATCCGGACCCGAGCCATGGCATGCAGCGCGTCGAGGTTCGCTGCGGCCGCTGCGGTGCGCACCTCGGCCACGTCTTTACGGACGGCCCCGAGCCTACGGGAGAGCGCTATTGCATCAATTCGGTAGCGCTCGACTTCCGGCCGGAGGGCGAGGCATGAAGCCGGCCGGACGGGCACTGTCGTTCCTGTCGTTGCTGGCCCTGGCCACCGGCAGCGCGTTGGCCGAGGAGCCGGCCCCGGCGCCGCCCGAGGCACGGGTCACCGTAACGGATCTGGTGCCAGGCGCCGGTCGTGCTGCCGAGCCGGGGATGGAACTCGTCGTGCACTACACCGGGTGGCTCTACGATCCGGCGGCACCGGACCAGCGTGGCCGCCAGTTCGACAGTTCACGACCGGGAGGCCGGCCATTCGGCTTCGTGCTCGGGGCGGGGCGCGTGATCGCCGGTTGGGAGCAGGGCTGTGCCGGGATGCAGGTCGGCGGCCAGCGGCGGTTGATCATTCCCCCGGAACTGGCCTATGGCGACCGCGGTGTCGGCAATGGCCTGATTCCGCCGGATGCGACCCTGCTGTTTGAGATCGAGCTGCTCGCCGTCGGCAGCTGGTGAGTACTCAGGAGCGGCTGATCGATGGTCCCGCCGGGCCGATCGAGTTGCTCGTCGAGCAACCGTCCGTGGCGAGTCCGGGCCGGATAGCCCTGGTGTGTCATCCGCACCCGCTGTACGGCGGCACGATGCGGAACAAGGTCGTGCACACGCTGGCCCGCGCGGCCCAGGATCTCGGCGCCACCAGCGTACGCTTCAACTTTCGCGGTGTGGGTGCCAGTGGTGGCAGCCATGCCGGGGGCGATGGCGAGTCGGTCGATGCCGCGTTCGTTGCCGACTGGGCCAGCCGCGAGCTTGGCGGCGCCGAGCTGTGGGTGCTGGGATTCTCCTTCGGAGCCTGGGTGGCCCTGCGGCTGGCCACGCTGCGCGACGCTGCGCGGCTGGTCACGGTGGCGCCACCCGTGCAGCGTTTCGAGCCTGTCGCTGGCGGGTTACCGCGCTGTCCCTGGCTGGTCGTGCAGGGGGATGCGGACGAACTGGTGGATCACGTGGCCGTGCTGGACTGGACGCGCCACCTCGCGCCAGCACCCGAACTGCTGCTGCTGCCGGGTGTCGGGCATTTTTTCCACGGCCACCTGACCGTACTGCGTTCCGCCGTACGCGACTGGCTGGCAGCTCAGCCAGCGGACTCACCCGGCGGCGCCCGATAACAAGACGGGGCGGCCGTGGCCGCCCCGTCAGCACCGCGAATGGCGATGATGCGATGGTTGGCGTCAGCCCACCATCTCGTTGAGATTCTTGAGGGAGCGGATCCGCACCTTCTTCGAGGCCGGCTTGGCCTTGATCGTCATCTTCTCGCCCGTAAACGGGTTGGTGCCCTCGCGCGCCTTGGTGGCGGGCTTCTTCACGACGCGCATCTTGCAGAGGCCTGGCATCGTGAACACTCCAGCGCCCTTCAGCGCCTTCTTGATGATGCCATTCAGGGAATCGAACACAGCGCCAACCTGCTTCTTGCTGAGGTCAGTGCTGTTCGCGATCGTCGTGACGATCTGCGACTTCGTCGGAGCCGCGTTCTTTTTCGCCATTGAGCTGTCTCCTGTGGTTGGCAATGGCGGGCCGGCCCGCCTGTTTTGGATATCGGCGCGCACGATAGCACGGAAAAACCCGCGACATAAGAGGGATGAGCGCGATATTTCCCGGCGTTTCTGCCGGTCGCGCGCTGCGGTGACCGGTTGGCGCGATCAGCTGATCAGCAGGCGGAGCGCCTGCAGGCCGATGATGACGACCAGAGGTGACAGATCCAGCCCGGCCATGGCCGGCAACAGGCGGCGCACGGGCCGCAGCAGCGGCTCCGCCAGCGAGCCAAGCAGGTGGACCGCAGGGCTCGGCGCGCCCGGCGCGACGAACGACAGCAGCGCGTAGCCCACCAGGATGAACGTGTAGAGCTGGATCGCCGCGATCGCGAGCTGGCGCAGCGCGCCGATCAGCAGCGGGCTGGCCGGGCTCCAGACCCCGGTCAGCAGCCAGAACGTGATCGCCGTGGCCAGCAGCTGCACCAGGGCGGTCGCCACCAGCGAGGCCGTGTCCAGCTGGCCCAATGGCGGCAGTACCCGGCGCAGCGGCCGCACCAGCCAGTTGGTCAGCTGCAGCACTGCCTGGGCGATCGGGTTGCGGAAATCGGCGCGCACCAGCTGCAGCAGGAAGCGCAGCAGAAAGACATACACGGCCAGCGAAAACACCGTATCGACGATGAAAATCAGTGCCTTCACCGATTCAGGCTCCGCTGGCCGCGGCCAGTTCGGCGGCGCGGCGGCGCCCCGCGTGTACCGCGCGCAGGAAGGTCGTGCGAATGTCCGCGGCTTCGAGTACAGCCAGCGCGGCTGCGGTCGTTCCGCCCGGAGAAGTGACCTGGGCGCGCAGGACCGGCGCTGGGTCGCCCGATGTCGCGGCCATGCGCGCCGCACCCGCCACCGTGGCGACCGCCAGGCGACGGGCGACGTCGGCGTCGAGTCCCTCGGCGACCGCGGCGGCCTCGATCATCTCGATCAGCAGGAACACATAGGCCGGACCGCTGCCGGAGATCGCGGTGACTGCATCCATGTCGCCCTCGTCGTTGAGCCAGACCGTTTCGCCAACCGCGCGGAACAGGGCATCGGCGCGGGTGCGGGCCGCGGCGGACGTCCCGGGTGCCGCAAACAGGCCGGTGATGCCGGCACCGAACATGGCCGCCCGGTTCGGCATACTGCGCACCACATCGATGCCCCCGCCGAGCCAGCCCGCGAGCGCTGCGACCCGGATGCCGGCAGCCAGCGATACGACCAGCGGTCGCTCCATCGTGGCGAGCGGCGCGAGCCCGGCCGCCACCTCCGGCAGCTGCTGCGGCTTGACCGCGAGGATCCAGCAAGCGGCTCCGCGGGCCGCCGTCGCGTTGTCGGGCACGGCCGACAGTCCCGGAAAATCACCAGCCAGCGCCGCGCGCCGGACTGCGTCGGGCTCACTGACCCGCAGTTCCCTGGGATCGCAGCCGCTGGCAATCAGGCCAGCGAGCAGTGCCCGCGCCATGTTGCCACCGCCAATGCAGGCCAGCGGCCCGTGCAGTCGTTCATCCATGCCGGGCATTGTAGCCGTCCGCAGCCGGTTCGCCGCGCGGCCCGAAGAGTGCGGCGCCGATCCGCAGGTGCGTCGCGCCCTCGGCGACCGCCGCCTCGAAGTCGCCACTCATGCCCATCGACAGCACGTCGAGCCCGTGCCCCGCCGCGTTCAGCGCATCCCGCAGCCGCCGCAGCTCGCGGAACCAGTGACGCTGGCGCGCCGGCTCGTGTTCCTCGGGCGGCAGGCACATCAGTCCGCGCAGGCGCAGCCGCGGCAGGCCGCTGATCGCGGCGGCGAGCGCCGGCAGTTCCGCCGGGGGAATGCCTGCCCGGCCCGGCTCGTCGCCGAGCCGTACCTGGATGCAGACCTCGAGTGGCGGGAGCGCAGCCGGGCGCTGGGCGGCGAGGCGTTCGGCGATCCGCAGCCGGTCGAGCGTATGCACCCAGTCGAAGGCCTCGGCCACCGGCCGGGTCTTGTTGCCCTGCAGCGCACCGATGAAGTGCCAGGAGAGCGGTTGGCCGCCGAGTGCCGCCCTGTGCTCGCGGGCTTCCTGCAGGTAGTTCTCGCCGAAATCACGCAGCCCGGCCGCCGCGGCCGCCTGTAAACGAGACAAGGGCTGCGCCTTGGCGACGCCCAGCAACGTGACGCCGGCCGGGTCCCGGCCGGCGGCCCGGGCCGCGGCACCGATCTTTTCGTGCAGTACGCCGAGGTTTTGCGCCGGATTCTGCGGAGCAGTTAACATATTGGTGTCCTCCGGTCGGGGCTATACTGCCCGCGGCCCCGTGGTATCGCCATGACGAACCGCGGGGGCGTCCTTCGAGCACTGATCCGGGGAGCCGTAATGGCCATCGACATCGCCCAACTCCTGGCATTCGCGGTCAAGAACAACGCGTCGGACCTGCACCTGTCCGCCGGCGTGCCGCCGATGATCCGTGTCGATGGCGACATCAAGCGCGTGAACATGCCAGCGCTGACGCACAAGGAAGTGCACAGCATGGTGTACGACATCATGAACGACAAGCAGCGCAAGGTGTTCGAGGAGTTCTTCGAAACCGACTTTTCGTTCGAGATCCCGAATCTGGCGCGCTTCCGCGTCAACGCCTTCAACCAGAATCGCGGCGCCGGTGCAGTATTCCGCAACATCCCGTCGCTGATCAAGACCCTCGACGACCTCAATGCGCCGAAGGTGTTCAAGGACCTGTGCATGCTGCCGCGCGGCCTGGTGCTGGTGACCGGGCCGACCGGTTCCGGCAAGTCGACCACGCTCGCCGGCATGATCGACTACGTCAATGTCAACCGCCCGGACCACATCATCACGATCGAGGATCCGATCGAGTTCGTCCACGAATCCAAGCGCAGCCTGATCAACCAGCGCGAGGTGCATCGCGACACGCTCGGTTTCAGCGAGGCGCTGCGCTCGGCGCTGCGCGAGGATCCGGACGTCGTGCTGGTCGGTGAAATGCGCGATCTCGAGACCATCCGGCTGGCGTTGACCGCGGCCGAGACCGGGCACCTGGTATTCGGCACGCTGCACACCAGTTCTGCCGCCAAGACGGTCGACCGCATCGTCGACGTGTTCCCGGCGGCCGAGAAGGACATGGTGCGCGCGATGCTCTCGGAATCGCTGCGGGCGGTGATCTCGCAGACACTGCTGAAGCGGCTGGGCGGCGGACGGATCGCGGCGCACGAGATCATGATCGCGTCACCGGCGATCCGTAACCTGATCCGCGAGAACAAGATTGCGCAGATGTACTCGTCAATCCAGACCGGCCAGGCGCAGGGCATGCAGACGCTCGACCAGTGCCTGACCGAGATGCTGGCCAAGGGCCTGATCGCCAAGGAAGAGGCGCGTTACAAGGCCCAGAACAAGGATGCGATCTGAGGGCGCTATTGCGTCCGGGGAGAGGCGGATGGACCGCGACCAGGCAATCAAGTACATGCAGAACCTGCTGCGGGGCATGGTCGAGCGCAAGGGCTCGGACCTGTTCATCACGGCAGGGTTCCCACCGGCGATCAAGATCGACGGCGAGGTGCGGCCGCAGACCGAGCGGGCGCTGACGCCGGAGCAAAGCGCCGTGCTGGTGCGTTCGATCATGAACGACCGGCAGACCCGCGAGTTCGACGCGACCAAGGAAGCCAACTTCGCGATCGCACCGCCCGGCATCGGCCGGTTTCGCGTCAGTTCCTTCGTGCAGCAGGGCCATACCGGGTGCGTGATCCGGCAGATCAACTCGAAGATCCCGACGATCGAGGAGCTCGAGCTGCCGCCGGTGCTCAAGGACATCGTGATGTCCAAGCGCGGCCTGGTGATCGTGATCGGCGCCACCGGTTCGGGCAAGTCGACGTCGCTGGCCGCGATGGTTGGCTACCGTAACGAAAAGACGCGCGGCCACATCGTCACGATCGAGGATCCGGTCGAGTACGTGCATCCGCACCGCGGTTGCGTCATCACCCATCGCGAGGTCGGCGTCGACACCGAGAGCTGGCACACGGCGCTGAAGAACACGCTGCGCCAGGCCCCCGATGTCATCATGATCGGCGAGATCCGCGATCGCGAGACGATGGAGTATGGCATCCAGTTCGCCGAGACCGGCCACCTGGTGCTGGCGACGCTGCACGCGAACAGCTCGAACCAGGCGCTCGACCGCATTATCAACTTCTTCCCGGAGGAGAAGCGCGAGCAGCTGCTGATGGACCTGTCGCTCAACATCCGCGCGCTGGTATCGCAGCGCCTGGTGCCGCGCGAGAAGGCCGACGGCCGGATCGCCGCAATGGAGATCCTGATCGGGACGCCGCTGGTCGCCGACCTGATCTTCCGCGGCGAGGTCTCCAAGATCAAGGAGGTCATGGCGCGCTCGAACCGGCTCGGCATGAAGACCTTCGACCAGGCGCTGTTCGAACTCTATGAATCCGGGCAGATCTCGTACGAGGAAGGCCTGCGCAACGCCGATTCGAAGAACGAGCTGCGGCTGCGCATCAAGCTCGAGAGCAAGCGCGAGGACCGGCTGCAGGCCGAGGCCTCGAGTACCCTGAGGATCGTCGATGACGCAAACGACGGCGCAGTCTACTGACCCGGGCCCGGCCGCCGCCCCGGAAGCTGCGGCCGGCAACGGCCAGATCAGCGTGCGGCCGCTGCTGCGGCTGATGGCCGAGAAGAAGGCCTCCGACCTGTTCTTCACCTCGAACTCGCCGGTGAAGATCAAGATCGAGGGCGTGATCTGGCCGGTCAACAAGCAGGTGCTGGCGGCGGAACAGGTGCGCGAGATCGCCTTCGGCCTGATGAACGCCGAGCAGCTGGAGCATTTCCAGAGCCAGCTCGAGATCGACTTCGCGATCTCCGAGCCGGGCGTCGGGCGCTTCCGCGCCGCGGTGTTCCACCAGCGCGGTTTTCCGGCGGTGGTCCTGCGCTACATCAGCGTCGAGACGCCGCGCTTCGAGCAGCTCGGCGTGCCGGACACGCTGCGCGATCTCGCCATGCTGAAGCGCGGCCTGGTGCTGATGGTCGGCGCGACGGGTTCGGGGAAGTCGACGACACTGGCGGCGATGATCAACCACCGCAACGAGAACTGCTCGGACCACATCCTGACCATCGAGGACCCGATCGAGTTCCTGCACCAGAACCGCAAGTCGATCGTCAACCAGCGCGAAGTCGGGCTCGATACGCGCAGCTTCGCCCGGGCATTGCGCGCGGCGATGCGCGCGGCTCCCGACGTGATCCTGATCGGCGAGATCCGGGACCGGGAGACGATGGAAGCGGCGATCACGCTCGCGGGCACGGGCCACCTGTGCATCTCGACGCTGCACGCCAACAATTGCGCGGAGACCCTCGACCGGATCATCAACCTGTTCCCGCGCGACCAGCACTCACAGGTGTTCCTCGACCTCTCGCAGTACCTGCGCGCGATCATCTCGCAGCGGCTGGTGCGCGGCCGCAGTGGCCGGCGCTGCGCAGCGGTCGAGGTGATGCTGAACACGCCGCACATCCAGGACCTGATCAAGAAGGGTGATGTCATCGGCGTCAAGGAGGCGATGCTCTCCTCCAACGAGCGCGGGGTCCAGAACTACGACTCGGCGCTGCTGCACCTGTACAAGGAAGGGCGCATCGACATCGAGGAGGCGCTCAACAACGCCGATTCGCGCACCAACCTCGAGGCGCGCATCAACTTCGGCTGACCCCGCACTCCACGGCGCCGACTGGCAGCGCCGCCGGGCGGGCCGGGGCCGCGGAACCAATCGCTCGCTCGCGCCGCCGGAACTGACGCGCTCGCTCGCGACGTTTCCGCGGCCCCGGCCCGCCCGTCGCCACTGCCCCGGTATCGGAACTACACGACCCAGGTGTGGCGGCCGAGGACCCGCGAGCGAACTCGTGCCTGATTGCCGATGAATCCCAGCCAACCTTGCGATCCGATACAGCATGGGCGACCTGGCGGCGGCAGCCCGGCCCGGCCGTCCGACCATGGCGGCGAGATCGAAGCGCCGGTTGAAACGATCGCTTGACTCGATGAGGTGGCGCTGCAGGTGTCTAGTGCCAGCGGCATGGCAGGTTTCGTGCTTGGCGTTCTTGACGTTGCCGAGCATCGTATCGACCCAGATCATAGCCTCGCAATGCTGCCGGCCAGCGGGTGCCGCTGGTCAGCGAGGGCTGCCGCCGCCGGCGATGGCATTGCAGCAGTCCGCGGCCTAGCCGGCAGAGCCTCGCGTAGCCGCAGCCGGGGCAGACGAAGCCCTCCGGCCAGCGCCAGGCGTGCCACGCTTGCGCGCACTGCGCCTCGGTGCAATAGTGGGCCGACATTCGGCCAAACTCATGCTCTTCTGATACTGAACTTGCTTGCGCTGCAGCGCTTGTCTCTTTGGGAATTCAAGCGATGCGAGTTTGCAACCACCCGTGGCTCACCGGTTGAGCTAGGTGGGTAAGCAGGAAGGAGAAAGTGTGAAACGGAAGCTCGCTCGACATATCGGCATATCAATGGTCGTCCTCAGCAACCTATTCGCACTGGCCGCGTTGTGGGCCGTCTACTTGATCGTCCGCGACATTGGTTGGCTCGCGGGATTCTTTGCGGCTGGACTCGGACTGTCGATCGGCAGGATCATTGGACCGGCGCCACTATTCGCCGTGTCTGCGAGCGTCGTTCATTTCGGTTATGGCGCTGCTGGGATTTGGTTCCCTCTGGTGGCCTACATATGGGCATTGGCTGCAATCGTCATGCAGCTAACCATCTTCAAAGGAGCCTCAACATTGCCCGAATACCTGCATAGGGACGTAGACTAGAAATTCTGGCGCCGTACGGAAGTCACCCTTCACCCAGCGCCAACGCGTTCGGCAACAACCGATTTGTTTTCCAACACAGGGTTTCAGCTTTCGCCTCGATGAGTAAGTGCCAAGACCAAGAGGTAGCGCCACATGCCGCGGCTATCCAAACGAGGCGTGGCCTCCCGCACCTCTCCGACATTAGGGATTCGATTAAGCTTCTTTATAAGCAGTTATCACCTCAGACGATCAATTCCTTCTCCAAGAGCCTTTCGCCCGCGGAAGTCGCGCTTGATGGAGAAGACATTGCCATAGCGGTGCAGTCGCTGGCCGGTGTCATTGTTCGTCACCTGCACTTACCGAAGGCGTGCATCATCGTCAACTTTCGCGATATGGAGAATGCAGGCCAGGTCGAACTCACGTCGGACGACACGTATCTGGTTGAGCTTCACACTAGATACCGGAGTGACCATCGAGATGTCGCTGCCATCTTGGCGCATGAGGTCACCCACGTCTTCCTCCATCGCCACGGCATCCGGTTCCCTGACACGTGGAAGAATGAACTATTGACTGATACAGCCGCGGTGTACCTCGGCGTAGGTTGGCCTCTCCTGAATGCCCAGAGGATAATCGTAGACCGACAGGAGCAATACATCAGTCCCGGAGAGCGGGAGGTACGAACGACGATCACCGACGAACGGCTCGGCTATCTTACGCCGGACGAGTTTGGTTACGTCCTGCAAAAACGCGCACTCGCCTTTGGAGAGCCCGTCGGGAGTCTGATTGCCGGCCTAGCGGCGCAGTCTGGACTTCAAGAGGGACTAAGGCAGGCGGTTGTGGACTACCGATCTCCCCCAATCATCACGTGCGCTTGGTGGCGCCGGTGGAGATATGCGTGGGATCGGCAGTGCATTCGAATCGTCAATCGAATTTCCGGCTTAAGTGGCACTTCACGTCAGTTCAGTGGCTATCGATTCGAAATATCGGATTCGATGCGAGTCATCTTTGTCTGCCCGGTCTGTAGTCAACCGTTGCGACTTCCAACTGGAAGGCGGGTAAATGCACGCTGCGGCGCTTGTGGAAAGGAAATGTCGTGCAGCACATGACTTATCAATTGCACTGATTGCAGGGCAGTCCGTTCTAGACATGAATCTGGTCCGGTCTGCATGAAGCTGTCAGACTCTTGCTATCTGGCCTTATTCACCAAGCGCCGATCACTTGATTACCATTGAACCTCATCCAGCTCTACGAGCCGATACAGCATGGGCGACGTGGCGGCGGCAGCCCGGCCCGGCCGTCCGACCATGGCGGCGAGATCGAAGCGCCGGTTGAAACGATAGCTGAGCTCGACGAGGTAGCGCTGCAGGTGTCTAGAGCGAGTGACATGACAGGTTTCGTGCATGGTGTTCCTGCCGTCGCCGAGCATCGTATCGACCCAGATCATGGTCTCGCGATGCTGCCGGCCGGCTGGGCCACTGGTCCGCAACGGCTGATTGGTACAACCGGCCTCGTCCGCCGCGCCTGCACCGCGGAGTTCAAGGCGGCGCCCGGGTCCGCCGGCTGCCGTGACGGTCAGTTGAAGACGGCGGTGGCGTCGAACACGGGCCCGTCGACGCAGACGCGCTGCATCGCCGGTCCCTCCGGCGTCGCTACCGGCACGGCACAGCCGGCGCAGCCACCAACGCCGCAGGCCATGCGCTCCTCGAGCGAGACCTGGCAGGGCAGCCCATGCTGGCGTGCCAGCGCCGCTGCTGCGCGCAGCATCGGCGGCGGGCCGCAGGCATAGACGGCCACCTCCGCACGGTCGGTCGGGGACAGCGTGGCGAGCCAGTGCGCGGCGAGCTCGGTGACGTGGCCGCCGTGGCAGCCGGGCAGGCCGGCGCGACTCGCGAGGCGATTCGGAACGCTGCGTTCCTCGAGCATCGGCAACGCATGCACCGCATCGTCCGGCATGCCGACCACCGGGATCGAGGCCGGGCGGGTCGCGAAGGGAAACGGAATTTCCGATCCCGCCAGCAGCAGTGGCTGCCATCCGGTTGCAGTCTGCGCGACCAGCGACTCGGCCAGGAAGACGAGCGGCGGGATCCCGACGCCTCCACCGATCAGCAGCGCGCGGCGGTGCGTCGGCCAGGGCGCAAAGCCGCGCCCGATCGGCCCGAGGCACGACAGCACTTCGCCGGGCCGGTGCCGGGCCAGGGTCGCGAGGCCGTGGCCCACGACCTTGTAGAGGACCTCGATGTGTCCCGCGGCGCTGTCGGCGCGCAGGATTGACAGCGGCCGGCGCATCGGTACGCCGGGACCACAGCCCAGGTGGATGAAACTGCCGGGCGTTGCGCTCGCGGCGCAGCGTGGGGCCCGCAGGCGCAGCAGGTACTGGGCGCCGGCGCGGGCCTCGTGCTCCAGGACCAGCGCCGGCTCGAGGAAGATCGAACCGCGCCGGGCGCAGTCGTTCGCACTCACAGCGCGCAGCCGCGCCGGGTCGCGGCGATGTGCGCCAGCACGGCCATGCGGATTGCCACGCCGTTGGTAACCTGGCGCCGGATCACCGACTGCGGCCCGTCGGCCACGTCAGTACTGATCTCGACGCCGCGATTCATCGGTCCCGGGTGCATCACGATCGCTTCTGGTCGTGCGCGGTGCAGCCGTGCGGCCGTCAGCCCATAGAGCTCGTGGTACCGGGCGAGGTCCGGCTGCGGGGTCGCGGCGATACGCTCCCTCTGGATGCGCAGCATCATCACGACATCGGCATGGGCGATGCCTGCATCGAAGGACTCGAAGCGCAGTGCCCCCGGGAACTCGTCGGCATCCGGCATCAGCTCCGCGGGGGCCACGAGTCGCAGTTCCCCTACGCCGAGTGCGGCGAGCGCAGTACTGGCGGAGCGGGCGACGCGCGAGTGGCGGACGTCACCGACGATCGTAACGGCCAGGTCGCGGAACCCGCCCTTGTACTGGAGGATCGTCAGCGCGTCGAGCAGTCCCTGGGTCGGGTGCGACAGGTGGGCCTCGCCCCCCGAGATCACGCTGACCTGGGGCTCGACGTGCCGCGCAACGTATTCGGGTACGCCGGGCTCGGCGTCGCGGATCACGAACACGTCGACCTGCATGGCCTGCAGCGTATAGATCGTATCGAGGACTGATTCGCCCTTGGCTCGCGAGGACAACATCATGTCGAGATTGACGGCGTCCGCCCCGAGCCGCAGCGCGGCCAGTTCGAAGGATGCGCGCGTGCGGGTCGAGGGTTCCGCGAACAGGTTCGCTACGGTCCAGCCCTGCAGCTCATGACCGCGCCGCGGCAGCTCACCGGGCCGGCTCAGCCACGCACCGGCCCGATCCAGCAGTTCGCGGATCAGGTCCGGCTCCAGCCCATCGAGGGTGAGCAGGTGACGCAGCCGTCCGCCGCCGCCGAATTGTGAGAACTCAGCCATCAGCCCGGCCGCCCGGCCGGCGCGGCCCGCAGCCACTGCAGCAGCAGCAGTCGCGCGGCCTCGCGGTCCACTTCCCCGCGGCGCACGCGGCGGGTTTTCGCGCCGCTCTGCCGTCGTTCGCGCAGGTCGGATTCAGCGGCCCGTGACGACAGTCTCTCATCCACCAGATGAACCTCGAAGCTGTATCTCTCGCCCAGGCGGGCGGCAAACCCCTGCGCCGCCAGCGCCAGGCGGTCACTCTTGCCGCCTTCATTATAGGGAACGCCAACCACCACGACCGCAGGCTGCCACTGGCTGATGCAACGTGACAGTGCCGGCCAGTCTGGTTCTCCATCCTGGGCGGCGAGTGTCAGCAGCGGTTCCGCCGTCCCGGTCAGCGTATTGCCGACCGCTACCCCGATACGTCGCAGCCCGTAGTCGAAGGCCAGCACCGTGCGCGGGGCCGGTGCGGACATCCCTCAGGCGCGACCCGCGAGGTGGCTGATGCGGGCCAGGTCGACTCCGACCAGCCGGGCTGCAGCCTGCCAGCGTTGTTCGAACGGCAGGTCGAACAGTATTGCGTCGTCGCAGGGCACGGTCAGCCAGGCGTTCTGCCGGACCTCCTCCTCGAGCTGCCCGGCCTCCCAGCCCGCATACCCAAGGGCGACAACCGCGCGGGCCGGGCCAGCGCCACGCGCCATGGCGGCCAGCACGTCGCGCGAGGTCGTCACATGCAGCGTACTGGACACCGGCAGCGTCGAGTCCCATTCCTGCGGGCCCGGCTCGTGCAATACGAAGCCACGGTCGCCCTGCACCGGGCCGCCGCGCAGCACCGGCATGTCGCGCAGCAGCGTGTCCTCAGTCGTGAGTGCGAGCTGGGCCAGCACTTCCACCATCGTCATCTCGAGTGGCTGGTTGACCACGATGCCGAGCGCTCCGCGGTCGGAGTGCTCGCAGATCAGGGTGACGGTGTGCGCAAAGTTCGGATCGGCGAGCGCCGGCATCGCGACCAGCAGCTGATTGCCCAGGTAGCTAGCTTCCGACATGAGTGCAGTATATCGGGCGCCGGGCGCTCGCGGGAGCCGGAACGCTATGTCCGGCGGGCCGTTGCGTTTGGAGGACCGGGGCGGCGGGAACGATCACTCGCTCGCGCCGCCGGAACTGACGCGCTCGCTCGCGATGTTCCCGCCGCCCCGGTCCTCCCTCACTGAAGCGGCTCCGGACGCAGCATCACTCGGCGCCGGCTTGGCTGCCGGGCTGTCGGGACCCCGCGAGTGAGCGAATTCAGGATCGATTGAGCGAACGAGCGCGGGTCCCGACAGCCCGGCGGCCAAGCCGGCGCCGCGGAGAGTCTGCCGCCGCGGTGTCAGCGGCTGTCGGCCGGCAGGCCGACGGTCGAGCCGGCCAGGCGGCCGGCCACGAACTGCCACTCATAGGCGAAGCGCAGCAGGTCGTGCTGGGCGGCGAGGCTGGCAGGAAAGGCCTCAAAGGGCGACGCCAGCCGCAGGATCTCGAGCGCGGCCTGGTCGAGCTCGGCATGACCACTGCTGCGGCGTACCGTCGCCTCGACCAGCCGGCCCGAGTCGTCGAGGGCGACCTCGACCACTGGATTGCCGCTGAGCAGCCGGCGCCGCGCCGCATTGGGGAAGTGCAGCGTGCCGACCTGTTCGACCCGGCGCTTCCAGGCATCGAGATAGACGGCGGCAGCCGCTGTGCGCGTCGCGGGCGTCACCAGCAGCTCGCGCCTTTCCCGGCCCTTCAGTCGCAGTCCCGCATCGTCGGTTCCCGCCGGCAGCAGCGCCGCGTCCCCGGCCAGCTGCTCACGGGCCAGGGACGGCGACTGGCCTGCCGGAGTGGTGGCCTCGGCGAACTGGCGCAGGCTCGGCCCCGCGCCCGCCAGCACGCTGGCCTCGCCACCGGCCAGGCCATCCGGTGCGGGGGGCAGCGACGATCCGTCCGGCAGTCCCAGCTGGTCCTCGGCCGCATCGGCGGGCCGCGGCAGTCGCGAGGCCTGCTCCGGCGTGCCACTGCCCTGCTGGCTGCGCTGGGCCAGGTACGCGGCCTCGCGATCGGCCGCCGTTTCCGGCAGTGCGTTACTCACGAGCAATACTTCGAGTGTCGGAGCCAGAGACGGGTCGGCCGGCGGCGCCGCGAAACTGACCCCGAGGATCACGATCAGGTGGAACAGCCCGGCGAGGAACAGCATCACCAGCAGCCGGTCCCCGGCCGATACATTGCTGGTCCCGATCGCGGCTGCCGTGCTCAAGCCTGGATCCGGGCGAGCACGGCGTCGATCAGCCGGCCGGCGATGTCGTCGCCCCGCTGTTTCTGGATCTCGCGGATGCCGGTCGGGCTCGTGACGTTGATCTCGGTGACGAAGCCACCGATGACGTCCAGGCCGACGAACAGCATGCCGCGCTCGCGCATGACCGGGCCTATGCGCGAACACAGCCAGCGGTCCCGCTCGTTCAGTTCGCGGGCGATGCCGGTCGCGCCGGCGGCCAGGTTGCCGCGGTGGTCGCTGCCCGAGGGGATGCGCGCGAGCGCATGCGGCATCGGTTCGCCATCCACCAGCAGGATCCGCGTATCACCGCTGGTGGCGATCTCCGGCAGGTAGCGCTGCACCATCGCATAACGGCGGCCGTAGTCGGTCAGGGTCTCGAACACGACCCGGCTGTTGGCGTCACCGTCCCCGAGCACGAAGATCGAGCGGCCGCCCATGCCATGCAGCGGCTTGCAGACAATGCGGCCCTGCTCGGCCAGGAACTCGCCCATGCCGTCCATGTCGCGGGTGATCAGCGTGGGCGCGCAGCACTCGGGAAACCAGGCCGTGAACACCTTCTCGTTCATGTCGCGGAGGCCGCGCGGATCGTTGACGATCAGCACGCCGGCGGTCGCAGCCCGTTCCAGCAGGTAGGTCGTGTAGATGTACTCGGTGTCGAATGGCGGGTCCTTGCGCATCAGCACGGCGCCGATGCCCGCCAGCGGTCGGGTCACGGCCTCGCCGAGCCGGTACCAGTCCTGGTCCTGGTCGCCGACCTCGATGCGGCGCAGTCGCGCCTCGGCCCGGCCGTCGCGCACCCACAGGTCGCCCTGCTCGAAGTACCAGGTCACGCAGCCGCGCCGCGCCGCCGCGCGCAGCATGGCGACGGTCGAATCCTTGGCCGGCTGGATCGTCGTGACCGGATCCATCAGCACCGCGAGCTCGGGAGCTGCCGGCATCAGGAAATTACCGCCTGTTTCGCTGATCTGTGACGCACATCGTGCCTCCCCGGGGGGGCGCTCATAGTACACCTGTCGCGAGGTCGCGCCGCCCTCCGGGGGCAGTCCCCGGCGTAGCGACGATCAGCCCGATATGTTAAAAGGAGAGCGCTCCGGCGACTGGTCCGTGGGCGTCTCCAGGCACACAACGCCAGCACCCGGCCGGAGTGGGCCGGAGCCCGAGGTATCCGATGGAAACTGCAGCCGCCGTCAATGACCAACATCCGCTGGCCGGGCTCAAGGTGCTCGTCATTGACGACAGCAAGACGATCCGCCGCACTGCCGAGACGCTGCTGGCGAAGGAAGGCTGCGAGGTGTTCACCGCCGTGGACGGTTTCGATGCCCTGTCCAAGATCGCGGACCACCAGCCCGACGTCGTGTTCGTGGACATCATGATGCCGCGTCTCGACGGGTACCAGACCTGCTCGCTGATCAAGCACAACAAAGTCTTCCGTTCGACGCCGGTCATCATGCTGTCGAGCAAGGACGGGCTGTTCGATCGAGCGCGCGGACGCATCGTCGGATCGGAGCACTACCTGACCAAGCCATTCACACGCGATGAACTGCTGTCCGCGATCGAACAGCATGTCAGCCGGCAGACGTAAACGGAGAACCGGGCCATGGCGCTGATCCTGATCGTCGACGATTCGCCGACCGAGGTCTTCCAGATGCGCCGCGCGCTGGAGGAGCACGGCTTCAGCACCGAGGCTGCTGGCGACGGCGCGGAGGCCATCCGCAAGGCCCGCGCGATCCATCCGGACCTGATCCTGATGGACATCGTCATGCCCGGGATCGACGGTTTTCGCGCCACGCGCACGCTGACGCAGGACCCGGCCACGCGGTCGATCCCGGTCATCATGGTGTCCAGCAAGAGCGGGGAGACCGACCGCATCTGGGGCATGCGCCAGGGCGCAGTCGATTTCCTGGTCAAGCCGGTCCGGCCCGCCCAGCTGGTGGAGAAGGCGCAGGCCGCGCTGCTGGCGGGTTGACCGGGATGCAGCCCGGCCCGACCCTGAGGTCTCTGCGTGACCAGCCCTTCGAACTGCTGCTGGCGCTGGAGCAGCGGGCCAGGGATGTCGCAACCGGGGCCCGCGAGGGAACCGGGGCCCAGGAATGGATCGGGGTCGCGTTCCGGCTTGGCGGCGAGACCTTCCTGGTCGCGCGGGACGAAGCGCGCGAAGTCATGGGCGTCCCGGCCTCGATCACGCGGGTGCCCGGCGCGCGGTCCTGGATCCGCGGCCTGGCGAATGTGCGCGGACAACTGCTGCCGGTCATCGACCTGCGCCAGTATTTCGGCAGCGGTGAGACGGCGCTCGGCCGGAACACGCGGGTGATCGTGGTCAATCACCGTGAGATTCCGGCGGGACTGCTGGTGGACGAGGTACTCGGCTTCAGGCATTTCAGCCAGCAGGAGTACGATGCTGGAACGCCGCCGGCACTGATCCGTTGCGAGCACTATCTTGCCGGTTCGTTCCGGCGCGGCAGCGAAGCCTGGCCGATACTGAGCCTGAGGACGCTGGTCGAGAGTCCGGCGTTCCTGCAGGGATCGACTTGAAGGGCCTGCCCGGGGAGTGAGAGAGCGTGAGCCAGATTCCTGAGGGTGGACGGGCCGCGAGGCTGATGCCGGTCGCGCTGTGGGGAGGCCTGCTGCTCGCGCTGGCCGCGGCTGCGCTTTTGCTGTTCGCTGACCGGGCGCAACGGCAGGAGCGTGCCTGGCGCGGGCACCTGGCGGAGTTGACCGTGTTGGCCGCCACGCTGCCGGCACAGGCCGGTGCCGCGGGACGCGGCGACCAGGCCGCGTTCGCGAAGCTGGCTGCCTCCCGCGCGCGCCTCGAGGCGCTGCTGGCGGAGATCGAGGCCGGAAGGGCTGCCTTGCCGGCCCTGTCCTCGCCCAGTGCCCGGCGCCTGGGCGGCGAGGCGAGCTGGCAGGCGATCCTGGCGAGCTCCGGGCAAGTGCTGAAGGGCCGCGAGGCTGCGGCGGAACTCACGACCTGGGCGGGGGAATCGCGCACCGGTCTCGGCCGCGTGCTGGCCGCCGCCGGCAACGCGGCCTCGGCGCCGGGCGGGGCGCGAGCCCTGCGCGAATTGCCACGCTTCGAATCCACCGCGCAGCGCGTGGCGGACGACCTGCGGCTGCTGGCAACGGCACCGGGCGACAGCGCGGCCATTGCCGGTCGCATCACCGAGAACTCGACGCAGCTCGCCCAGTTCCTGGCCGGTCTCGCGGGCGAGGATCCGACGGCCGATGTACCGGCGCTCGGCGGGGAGGCGGCTCGCCGCCTGGCACCGGCCCGGGATGCGTTTGCGAACTGGCAGCAACAGCTCAGCGGCACGCTGGAGCGCGCCGGAACGCTGGCGGGCGCGCAACAGGCCAGCGCCGAGCTGAACCGTGCCGGCGACGCCGTGGGCCGCCGCCTCGGCGGTCTCGCGACCGGGGAGGCCGGACCGGGACTGCTGGCAGGGCCCTATCCGGCGCTCGCGGCCCTGCTGCTGGCGGTACTGGCAATGGCGGGAGGCCTGGTGGCCTGGTTAGCCGCGGCCGACCTGCGCCGCGCGGCCGAGCTCGAGGCTGAGCGCAACCGTCGCAACCAGGAGGCGATCCTGCGCCTCCTCGACGAGATGTCGAGCCTGGCCAGTGGCGACCTGACCGTGCAGGCGACGGTGACCGACGACTTCACCGGTGCGATCGCCGATTCGATCAATTTCGCGATTGAGGCGCTGCGGGACCTGGTCGCGACGATCAACAACACGGCGTTGCAGCTTGATTCGGCGGCCCGGCAGACGCAGGCAGCGGCTGGGCACCTGGCCAAGGCCAGCGTCGCCCAGTCCCGCCAGGTGGCGGCTGCGACCGATGCGGTGGGGGCGATGGCGGCGTCGATCGAGGAGGTGTCGGGCAACGCCGAGCGTTCGGCGGATGTTGCGCGTCACGCCGTCGATGTCGCGCACAAGGGTGGCGATGCGGTGCGCCGGACGATCGATGGCATGAACATGATTCGCGAGAACATCCAGGATACGTCCAAGCGCATCAAGCGCCTGGGCGAGAGCTCGCAGGAGATCGGCAACATCATCGAGCTGATCAACGACATCGCCGAGCAGACTAACATTCTGGCGCTCAATGCCTCGATCCAGGCCTCGATGGCCGGGGACGCCGGCCGCGGCTTCGCCGTGGTCGCCGACGAGGTGCAGCGCCTCGCCGAACGCGCCGGTCACGCCACGAGGCAGATCGAGGTGCTGGTCCGGACCATCCAGACCGACACCAACGAAGCCGTCGTGTCGATGGAGCGAACGACCACCGATGTGGTCGGCGGAGCGCTGCTGGCCGAGAATGCCGGGGCGGCGCTCGGCGAGATCGAGGACGTCTCCAACCAGATCGCGCAGCTCGTGCAGAACATTTCGGCCAGCGCCCGCCAGCAGGCGGCGGCCTCCGCCCACATCTCGCGCACGATGCAGATCCTGCGCGAGATCAGCCAGCAGACGGCCGACAACACCAGCGCGACCTCGAATGCGATCGGGCGGCTCGCCGAGCTGTCGGCACAGCTGCGCCGGTCGGTCGCCGGTTTCCGGCTGCCGCAGGAGCTGCCGGCGGTGGTGGCTGGCGCCGCAGCGCGGCCGACGCCCGTGCCGGCCGCGCTGCGCGTGAGCTCCGGAGGCTAAGCGGACGTGGCGGACTTTCCGTTGGCCGACGAGCAGGCCCTGCATCTGGTCGCCCGGGAGCTCACGGCGACGCTGAACGAGGTTCGCATTGCACTCGAGGCGGCGGCCGAGACACCGTCCGAGCGCGGGCCGGTCGCGGCCGCGGCTGAACTGCTGCACACCGCCCGGGGCGTACTGCGGGTGGTCGAGGTGTACGGAGCGGCGTTGCTGGCCGAGGAAATGGAGAGCAGCGCGCGCTGGCTGGCCGCCAGCACGGCTGAAGGCCGCCAGTTCGACGACGGGCTCGATGCCCTGATGCGCGCCTGCGTGCAGTTGCCCACCTACCTGGAACGGGTCCTGAGCGGCGGCCGCGACCTGGCACTGGTCCTGCTGCCGCTGCTGAATGACCTGCGCGCGGTACGGGGTGCAGCACTGCTCTCGGAGGGCACGCTGCTGTCGCTGAACCTGCACAGCGAGCGGACCCCGGTGCCACGCGCACCGCGAGCCGGTGAGCCGAGCCTGTCGGTAGCGCAGTGGGCGAGACGCCTGCGCCCGCGGTTCCAGGCCGGGTTGCTCGGACTCATTCGCGGGGACCGCGAGGAGTCCGGGCTGATCGCGCTGGCGGAGGTGGCCGCCCGCATGGAGGAGACCGCTGCGACGACCGCGGTCTATCAGCTGTGGTGGGTCACCGGCGCGGTCCTGGAGGCGCTGCGTACCGGCGGACTGACGGCCAGTGCCACCCTCAAGCGCCTGCTCGGACATGCTGATCGCGAGTTGCGGCGGCTGTACGAATCCGGCGAGGAGGCCTACGCGGGCGCTCCGCCGCTCGAACTCCTGAACAACCTGTTGTTCTATGTCGCACGGGCCGAGACCGAGGGCCCGCGCGTTGCGGCAGTACGCAGCGCCTTCCGCCTCGATGAACTGCTGCCCGTGGATGAGGTCGTGGAGCAGGAACGCGAATCGCTGTCGGCGCCATCGGTACGGCTGATGCGCACGGTGGCGGCTGCGATCAAGGAGGACCTGGGGCGGGTCAAGGACGCGCTCGACCTGCACACCCGCAAGGGCGGACCGCCCGAGGAACTTGCGCCGCAGGTCGAGATGCTGCAGAAGGTCGGCGATACGCTCGCAGTACTGGGGCTCGGCTCGATGCGCGAGCGGGTGCAGAGCGAACTGGCGCGCCTGACCGCGATCATCGAGCAGCGTGCGCTGTCCGGTCCGGACTTGCTGATCGACATTGCGGCGACGCTGATCGGCGTCGAGGATGGACTCGACGACGCGCTGGTGCAGTTGATCATGCCGCCAGGTGCGCCGAAGGCCGGGGGCGAGACCGATCCGGAATTGCGCCAGGTCAGCGAGGCCGTGCTGCGCGAATGTATCGTCAACCTCGCGCGCATCAAGGAGTTGCTCGGGCAGGCCCTGGAACCGGTTGGCGACCCGAGCGCCGCGGCCGCAGCACCAGCGCTGGCCCGCGGCATCACGGCGGCACTGCTGATGCTCGGGCGCAACCGGGCCATGGATGTCATGCAGCGCATCGGTGCACACGTCGCGCTGGCTGCCGGGCCAGGTGCGGCCACGATGCCGGACGCCTATGTGGATCGCCTGGCCGATGCCATCGTCGGCGTCGAGTACTACATGGAGACGCTGCAGGCCGGTCGCAGCGACCCCTGGTACATGCTGGATAACGTCGAGCGCTGCCTGGCGGTGCTCGACGGTATCGCTGCAGGGCGCGCTGCGCCGGAGGCGGCACCACCCGCGGTCACGATCGCTCCGGAGCCCATGCCGGTTGCCGAGACCGTCCCGGAGCCAGCCGCGGCGCTGCCAGCGCCGGGGGCCGGGGATCCGGAACTGGTGGCGCTGTTCATCGAGGAGGCCCGCGAGGAGACCGCGGCGATCGGCCGGCTGTTCCCGCTCTGGGATGAGAATCCCGCCGATCGCGAAGCCCTGACGCGCGTGCGGCGTGCTTTCCACACGCTGAAGGGTAGCGGCCGCATGGTCGGAGCCCAGAGGATCGGTGAGTTCGCCTGGTCGATCGAGCAGCTGCTGAACCGCATCATGGACGGCACGCTCGAGCGCTCGGCGGAGATCCAGGGGACGCTGCGCGAGGCGGTGGCCCTGCTGTCGCGCCTGGTGGACGAGCTCGAAGGTGCGCCGGCTCCGGCGGACGAGGCTGCCGCCATCATCGCGCGCGTCAGCTCGCAGCTCACGGGTCGGCCGGCACTGCTGCCGCCGGTGGCGCCGTTGCCGCCACCGCAGGCGATGGGTGCTGAGCCGACCGAGATCATGCCGCCGATCGGGGCGGAGGAGATGGCGCAGCTGCTGGCCGGCGTGCCGTCCACCGAAGTCGAGCTGCCAGTACCAGCGGCAATGGCAGCGCCGGTGGCAGCCGGCGAATCGATCCCGGAACCGGAACCGGAGCTGGCCGCCGAGGCTGAGCCACAGCCCGAGGAGCCAGCGCCAGCCGCAGAACCGGAGGCCGCCTGGAGCGGGCGTCCGGCGGAGTTTGCCGCCGGTGGCGATGCGGCGCTGCAGGACATCTACCGCAAGGAAGTCGAGAGTCACCTCGAGGTGCTGCGCGCGTTCCTGCGTGAAGCCTGGGCGACGCCGGGACCGCACCTCGTGACCGAGGACCTCTATCGCGCGTGCCATACGCTGCGCGGTGCTTCGAGAACGGCTGAGGCCAGCGTCAACATCCGCCTGGCCGAGCCGCTGCATCGCTGGCTGCGGCGCATGTTCGACCATGACACGGCCTTCGACGAAGCGGGGCTCACGCTGCTGGCCGACAGCGCCGTGGCCTTCGAGGACGTCGTTTCGGCGGTACACGAATCGAGCGGCTATTTTCCGGACATCGATCAGCTGGTGCAGCGGATCCTGGAACGGGACGTCGCTCTCGAGCGGGATCTGGCTGAGCGGCCGGCGCAACCGCCGCCGGTCGTCGAGGCGGCCGCTATCGAGGCCGCGCCCGAGGCCATGGTCCAGGAATCCGGGCCATTGGCCCCGATTGCGGAGCCCGAGCCGCCGCCGGCACTGACGCTCGAGGTGCTCGTGCCCGAGGTCGTGGCTACAACACTCGAGCCCGAACCGGGCACCGGGGGCCTGCAGCCACTCAGCAGCGGCGATACGGGCGTCATCGCCGCACCGCCCTACGTCGCGCCTGCGCTGGAGGAAGCGCCGGCGGAGGGGCAGGGCCGGCCGCAGGATTTCGATCCGGCCATCGCAGCGATCTTCAGCGAGGAGGCCACCGAACTGCTGGAAGCGGCGGATGCTGCGCTCGGCGCGCTGCGGGCGCAACGCGGCAGTCGCGACCAGGTGATCGAGCTGCAGCGCGCACTGCACACCTTGAAAGGTGGTGCGCGCATGGCCGGGATCGTCGCGATGGGCGACCTGAGTCACCAGCTCGAATGGCTGCTGATGCACGTCAGCGATGGCACGGCAGCCCTCGACGAGCGCAGTTTCGAGGTGCTGCAGTCGAGCCTCGACGAGCTCAACCGGATGCGGGACTATGTCAATGCCGGGCGCCAGGTGCAGCCGGCGCGCGACCTGGTCACGCGCATTCGCAGGATCGGCCGCCAGGGCCCGGAGCCGGAGGTGCCGCCACCCGCGGAGCCGGCCGTCGCGGTGCCCGCGCCAGAGCCCGGCGCCACGGTCGCAGCGGCGGAACCGCCACCGGCGCCGCAGCTGCCGCGGGAGCCGCAGGCCGATCGCGGGGAAGTGGCGCGCGTCGATGCCGACCTGCTGGACACGCTGCTGAATTCGGCGGGCGAGGTCAGCATCTTCCGGGCGCGGATCGAACAACAGCTGACCTCGGTCGAGTTCAACCTGGTCGAGCTCAACCGTGTCGTGCAGCGCCTCAAGGACCAGCTGCGCAAGCTGGAGATCGAGACCGAGGCCCAGATCCTGCACCGGCACGTCGACCAGGAGCCGGCACGGGGTGACTTCGACCCGCTCGAGCTCGACCGCTATTCGGCGATCCAGCAGTACTCGCGCGCGCTGGCCGAGACCAGCTCGGATGTCGCCAGCGTGCAGGGCCTGCTCGAGACCCAGACCCGCGAGGCCCAGAACCTGCTGACCCAGCAGGGCCGCCTGATTTCGGACCTGCAGGGCGGGTTGATGCGCACCCGCATGGTGCCCTTCCAGCGGCACGTCCAGCGCCTGACCCGGATCGTGCGCCAGGTCGCGGCGGAAACCGGCAAGAAGGTGGAACTCGCGGTGACGGGCGCGGCCGGCGAACTGGACCGGCAGGTGCTCGAGCGCATGCTGCCACCGTTCGAACACATGCTGCGCAATGCGATCGTTCACGGCATCGAGGCGCCCGCGGAGCGCGTCGCCGCCGGCAAGACGGAGAGCGGACGCATCGAACTGAAGCTGCGACGCGAGGGTTCCGAGGTCGTCATCACGGTCGCCGACGATGGCGCCGGCATCAACCTGAAGGCCGTGCGCGACCGTGCCGTCGCGCTCGGCCTGACCACCCCGCGCCAGGAGCTGTCGGATGAGCAGGCGCTGCAGCTGATCTTCGAGTCGGGCTTCTCGACCGCCGGCAAGGTCACCCAGTCGGCGGGTCGCGGCGTCGGGATGGATGTTGTCGCGACCGAGATCAAGAAGCTCGGTGGCTCGCTGTACACGGAGACCACGCCAGGCCAGGGCACCTGCTTCACCGCGCGCCTGCCGTTCACGCTCGCGATCAGTCAGGCGCTGGTCGCGCGGGCCGGCGAGGAACTGTTTGCGCTGCCGCTGCCGACGGTCGAGGGAGTCGTGCGGGTGCCACGCGCCGAGGTACAGCGGCAGCTGGGCGGCGAGGCCGCCGGCTTCGAGTATGGCGGGCAGAAATATCGCTTCCAGCACCTCGCGGCGCTGGTCGGCGGCGTACCGGCAGCGACCTCCGAGCACGATACCGCGGTGCCGGTGATCCTGGTGCGCGCGGGCGAACACTCGACTGCGGTTGTGACCGATGAACTGATCGGCAGCCGCGAGATCGTGGTCAAGTCGGTTGGGCCGCAGATCTCCGGGATCCGCGGTATCGCCGGCGCCACGATCCTTGGCGACGGGCGCATCTGCGTGATCCTCGATATCGGCGCGCTGGTCCGCTCCGAGTGGCGCCAGCGTGTGCCGGTGGTCGCGCGCGGCACGGCGCCAGCCGACCAGCGGGTGTTCGCGCTGGTCGTCGACGACTCGATCACCGTGCGGCGCGTGACGCAGCGGCTGCTCGAGCGCAACGGCATGCGCGTGGCTACGGCGCGTGATGGTCTTGATGCGATTGCGGTACTGCAGGACGAGGTGCCCGATGTGATCCTGCTCGATATCGAGATGCCGCGGATGGATGGCTACGAGGTTGCTTCGCACGTCCGCAACGACCCGCGGTTGCGCAACATCCCGATCGTGATGATCACCTCGAGGGTCGGCGAGAAGCATCGCGCGCGGGCGATCGAACTCGGCGTGAACGCCTACCTGGGCAAGCCCTATCAGGAGAGCCAGTTGCTCCAGGCGATCGAGCCGCTGGTGCACAGGCCCGCGCCGTGAGTACACCGGCACCGGAACTGTACGGCCTGCTGGTGCCGCTGCTGGACGAGCGCCTGCTGGTGCCGCGCGCCTGCGTCGCGGAGGTCACCAGTTTCCAGCCACTCCAGGAAATGCCCGGTGCGCCACCCTGGTACCTGGGGATTGCAGCCTGGAACGGCCGGGGCATACCGGTCGTCTCGTTCGAGGGAGCCTGCGGCCGGCGTGTCCCGGTGCCAGGCGGCCGCACGCGGATCGTGATCTTCACCTGCCTCGGGCAGAAGCTGCCGGCGGGTCATTTCGGCATCGTGACCCAGGGTTTCCCGCAGCTGGTGCGCGTCAGTCCGACGGTCGTCACGCCGGATCAATCCCGGACCTTCCCGGAGCGGGCCCCGGTGCTGTGCCAGGTACGCATGGTCAACGAACTGCCGCTGATCCCGGACCTCGAGCAGCTCGAGGAAATGATCGCCGACGAGACCACGGTGACGGCGGCCTGATCAGGCGAGTGTGAGTCCGGGCGCGAGGCGCTGGAATGCCGCCGGCTCCAGTCGCAGCAGGGCGCGCGGCGTGGTGCTGATCAGGTCCCGCTCGATCAGCGTGGCGAGGGGCACAGGCCGCGCGAGCCGCCCGAGCCAGTGCAGGTCGAACACCGATACGGGCCCGCCCTGCAGCAGCGTGTGCAGCTGTGCCAGTTCCGGCACTTCGCGTCCGGCCGTCAGAGTCAGCAGTTCCGGCAGGGCGGCCACCTGGCGCACGCGGCGCACGGTTGCCGCCGCGCTCAGCGAAGCCGAGCGGATGCGATCCGGTGCCCGCGCGTGGAACACCAGCAGGAGGTCGCCCTCGGCAGGTTCCCGTGCCGCGGCCGTGCGCAGCAGTTGCTTGCGGATCGGGCTGCCGAGCGTGGGCACCGCCCGGCCCGGTGTGAACAATTCGATCTGGGTGGAGCCCGCCAGTTCGGGAACCAGTCGATCGTGGGTTGCGGCATCGAGTGGCAGCAGCCAGGCCGCATGGTCCGCCGCCGACCGCGCCACGCTGTCGCCGGCCGTGTGCCGCAGGATCGCGCGGCCATGCCGGTCCGTCCCCTGGGGGTCGAAGCCGAGTTCACGGAGCAGCAGCTGCTGCTGGTCCTGATGTGGCGGCACCAGGGCATGCAGGGCGGTTCGCAGTTGCCGCGCCGTTGCCAGCGCGCTGGCGATGATCGGCTCGATCGCGCGTCGACCGCGCGCGGTACCGGTGGTGGCGAGCGCGGCAAGGGCCAGGCCGGCAGCATCGGGGACCAGGACGCCGAGCGCAACCCGCTGGCCGGCATCCTCGGTCACCAGCAGGCGGCTGCCGGGCGCGGCGAGGCGCGTGGCCAGGTACGGGTCGAAGGGTTCGCAGTCCTCGGCCAGCACGCGTGCCAGCACCGGGTCCGTGAGTCCAGCGCCGGGAGTGATCTCGGCGACGATCAGGCCGGGAGACTGGCCGGCCAGGGCATCGAGCCAAGCCAGTGCGTCCCACGGCGTCAGGATCCGTTCGCCTAAACCGGCGCGGGCTGCCAGCCGGTGCAGGCGGCCATCCTCGGCGATCAGCAGGGCGGCGATGCGCGCATGCAGCGCGCCGAGCAGGCGCAGGTCGGCCTGGTCGATTTCGCTGCGCGCC
>SCUD01000062.1 GCA_004297335.1 Gammaproteobacteria bacterium | reverse complement strand
CGGCTTGGTCCCTAAACAGGATTCGACCGGCGGCAAGACCCGCTTGTTCGGCATCAGCAAGCGTGGGGATGTCTACCTGAGAACTCTGCTGGTGCACGGCGCCCGCTCGGCAATGCGACACACCGCAAAGCGAAACGACCCCAAGAGCCGCTGGGTCGAGCAACTGCGTAAGCGCCGTGGCGAGAACATCGCCGCCGTGGCCTTGGCTGCCAAGAACGCCCGCATCCTTTGGGCGCTCATGGTCAGAGGAGAATCCTTGACGCAGCCTCCAGCGCATCGGCTCGAGCAGCCAGCCGCCTAAATCTCACGCCATCGATTGCGTAAAGCGAATCTCGCTTGAAGGAAAACAGGTCAGACCGATGCCTGGAATACCTGATAACAACGCCGGCAGCTAATGCCGCCAACGCGATGAGGACCAGGCATGCGGATCACCATCAGGGCCCGGGGCGCCTAGCCCCGACTCACAGGCCGAATATACGCAAGCAATCAGACCTTGTTATCCGACCTTCTTCGAGAACGCTTTGGCATTCGGCGGGAGTCCATATACGTTGTTAGGCGCCGATCCTCCGCAGCGATTTGGGCGGAATATGGTTGAGCTCCTTCAGGATAGCGGGCACCATCGGCGCGAGGTGCTCCATCCGGTTGCTTACTGCCTCAACGACGAGCACGGCAATCGGCAAGGCCGCCAGGTTCTGCTGGAACCCGAGATTCCGGTCCATCGTCATGAACACATCGAACCCGACGGCGGCGCGTTCCAGAAGGTCCCCATTCTTGATGCCTGACCAGCCACTGCGCTGAACTGTGGATACCTCATGTCCAACGAGCAGTGCTGCGAGACGACGCGGAAGGTCCTCGTCAAGCAGAATGCGCATCTGCTACGAGTGCGGTACGAGCCTCTTCAAGCACGGCTACCGCCAGTTCGCGACTGACGGACGGAAAGTCATCCAGAAAAACTTCCAACGACTCTCCAGCTTCCAAGTGATCGAAGAGCGTCTTGACCGGAACCCGTGTGCCAGCGAACACGGGAGTTCCGCTGTGGATATCGGGATCGATGGTGATCAATGGCGACTTCATGGCAGGACTCCGGGCACGCACGTCTGCACCAGTATAGCGCGCTGGCTGTTTCATCGGCGCCTAACGTCCCGGTTGTGGCGCAAAGTGCGTGGAGCGTAGCGCCATGCGAAATTTGTCGCTCACGAACCGGCTGTTAGGCGTCAAAGCCCACCTCGAAGCCCTGTTCGATCAACACATCCGCAACCTGCTCGACCGGAAAATCGGAGTCCGAAGCCCAATCAATGTGCGCGGGCGGTACAACGACTGCGCGCGCTAAAGAAGTTGCTACGTCGACTGGCAAGTTCGTTCCCTGGCGCAGGGCCGCTAAGAGCGTGACCTCGGTAACGCCGCCGCTGTTGCGCAGGACCCGTAGCCGGTGCATTGCCATTGACGCCTAACGAAGGTGTAGAAAAAGCCGTTTTCCGAAAGCGCGTCGCGCGCTGCCGCGAACCGGGGTAATGGTCTTCACAGTTTCAGCGTTCATCGGTGCGCTCGTGCTATGGAAGGCGGATTCGGGTTCCGTCTTTCTATCTCCCGTATCCATGATGCGCCAGCTTCTCGATGTTGTGAACCAGGCAGTAGAGGGTCCACTGCGCGTTTACCTTCGGCCGGGTTCGTAGCGTGAAGCGATCGAGCCGCTTGTTGTGGCGCAGGTTGCCGAACACGGGCTCGACCGTCGCGATCCGCTGCCCGTAGAGCGCTCGCCCGCGCGCGCTGTCGATCGCGCCTCTCATGCGCTCGGTGAATTCGAGCGGCGAACCCCGATTCTTCTCAAAGAACGCGACTTGTCGCGCGGGTGTCCTGTCCGGGTGGCGAAGGCATCGGTCCCTCATATGACAGGGCACACAGTCGCGCTTGGCACCCTGGAATTTATGGTGCCGGCGGCCGTGGGTCATGCAGTGGCTCCCCGTGGAGTAGAGCTTCTTCCCGGCCGGGCAAACGCAGGTATTCATCTTCGGGTCATAGGCGAAATCAGCGGGCGTGAACTTTGCCGATGAAGACTTTCCGGCGAGCGCCTTGTCATAGAGCGGATCGGGCAGCGCTTTGTATTTCACCTGCTCCGCGAAGCGCTCGTCGCGCCGGCGCATGAGGCCGTCGGCAACGAGGGCCGGCACCCCGAGCTCGTAGAGCCCTTTCAGATTCGCCTCGCTGTGGTACCCGGCGTCGGCGGTCACCAGGGTCTGGTCGGTCCGAATCCCGGAGGTGCTCTCGACCACGGGAAGCAGGACGCTCTGCTCGCTGCCCGAGCCGTGGGCCTGGGCAGCGACGATGATCTGGGCCTTGCTGTCCACCGCGGCCACCGCCGTGTAGCCCTGGATCACGCCCTTCGATGTCGCCATCTTGGAACTGTCGTTGTCGGTGACGTTGCTCTTACGGACCGCGCCCTTCTCGGAGCGGCGCTCCTCGTGCATGGCGAGGAACTCCCGAATCCGGCGTGCCTCGTTCTGCAGGCGTTCGATCCGCGCACGCTCCTTCGCGGCATCATCCGGAGCCTCTTTCGCCGCGTCGCGTGCCCGGTGGGCCCGCACCATCTTCGTCACGGCCTTCTCCATGCGCTCGGCCTCGTGCAGCAGCTCGGCGTGGGTCCCACTCCTTCGCTTGTCGGCGTTGCTCGGTAGCTTCACTCCGTCGATGGCAAACATCTGTCGACCGATCAGGCCCAGGCGATCACAAGTGAGAAGCACCTGGGTGAAGATCGCCGAAGCCTCCTCGCCCAGCTCGCGCACGAACGTCGCAATCGTCGAGAACTGCGGAGCGCTGTCGCCCGAGATCGCCATGAACAGCACGTTCTCGCGGCACAGGCGCTCGATCTGCCGGCTGGAGATGACACCGCGGCTGTAGGCGAGCAGCATGATCTTGAGCATTACCGCCGGATCGTAGGCCGGGGCGCCGGTTTCGTCGTTGCGAAAGCGCCTGGCGAGGCGCGACAGGTCGATCTCGGTGTCAACCAGAACGTCGAGCGCGTGCTCGAAGCTGCCGCACATGAGTTGGGATTCGAGGACTATCGGGAGGAAACGCGGACTGCGGTCGACCAGCTTGTAGCGCGCCATTCTTCTTCTCCGTTCGGGCGTCGTATTCAAGTAACGCTTCAGAACGGAGATCGCCGACGGCGAGGGAGACTTTTTCTACAGCCTCAACGTGCCCGGTAACCGGCGCGCGCAGGCCAACCCACGCACATGGCGGCGCGTCCGCGCGCGTCCGCGTTGACCGGGGGGTTAGATTGCATGCTTGCGATCATATGCCGGTGCCTCGCCCGTGAAGCCACAGGGACGCAAACACCCAGTAGTAGCCAGCTATGAGAACCAGGCACAACAGCCAACCCGTTACGGCCAGCGGAGAGATCCAGAACGTGAGCTCTTGGAGAAAGCTCACACCTGAGTAGCGGAAGAGGTAGACAAGGGAATACCAGCTCGCCGCACCGACGAGGATTGCCGCGAGGATCACCAAGGCCCTTGCCATGCAATCTAACGTCGTGGTGAACGGCGGGCCGCCGCTCTGACGCCCATATCGCAAGAGCGGCTCGCGGCCCGTCCGTTCCACCTATCTGTTATGCCGCAATGTTGATTCCAAGCCATAAGCAAATGGCCTTTTCGAGCACGCGGATCTGATCGCCACTCAATGCGCCTAGGCGGTTCATGAGACGCACGGTCGGGACCGTGACAATGCCTTGTACGTCGAAGGCCCCGGACTTCAGGAACCTTGGTGATGCGGCGGTTACTTCAAAGCGCGACTGCCGAAGTGCTGTCGTATGCGGTACGACCGTAACTAGAGAGCGGTCGGTATCCTCGAGCGGCACGCTAACAACAACGCAGGGTCGTACTTTCGCAGCGAGCCCGAGGTCGACCATGTAGACCTCGCCTCGAAGCGGGGTCTTCACCTCTTAGCTTCGCGCCGGTCGAGCTCCTGGAATACTGTGTCGGCCGCCTGTACGAACTCGTCATCGGACGGGAAGGAGTAGGGAAGCTCAGCCGCGCGGCGGAGCAGCTGTTCGAGGACTTCCCGGCGGTCCGCCTCGGACAGTGCCTCAAAGGACTTCAACAGATGACGGGCTGCGTCTCCCATGGTCAGACTATTCTACGCCGCCCGCCATTGCGGCATAACGTCGTGGTGAACGGCGGGCCTGAACACGCGACGCTCGGCCGCGCACTCCGTTGGCGGCCCGTCCGTTCCACCTAGAGTTATGCGCCCTCTGCGCACGTCGAGCAGCTGCGTCGGGATTATCGGCGCGATGTACTCGTAAATATCTTGTAGCCAGCGGATGCCAGGCTATTTCTTCTTGAATCCTGAGACGAATGCTCTAAAGGGCACCTGGACGGACTCATGGACTGCTTCTGTCACTGCAAAACTAGACAGATTGATGAAACACTGCGCGTCTTCAATAAACACGATGGAATGGAACGCGCTTGGCGAAATACCGGGTTTAGGCTGAACGACGTATAGACGCAGCGTACCTACGTTACTCGGAACTGGCCTGGCCTCCGACACCGTGCCTTGATACAAGCCGCGCGTATAAGAAATGACGCGATTCACGTAATGGCCTAGCGTTGGCCCGCTGTCCGGATCTGTCTTTGGATCGGCCCAGATTTGCAGACTGCGGTCCGAATTCTCGAGGGTGCGTCCTGGCGGGAGATAAACGTTCGCATTTACAAGATAACTCGCCTTTTCGTTCAAGACCCATCCCGACACGGTCGGTAGCTGCCATCTGCTTCGGACGTCCTTAAATCCGCAAGGCTCGCTGCCGTCGGGTGGGGAGGCGGGTGGGGCGGGCTTTGCGGCAGCCAATATGTCGGATGTGGTGACACAGCGCGGGCTCCGTGGATCGTTGGCAATCCGCGATACCTCTTGCGGCGATACCGGTTCACGCGGGCTTGTTACCCATGCGTTACGGACGAAGGTAAGTATGGCCGCAACATCTTCTGCGGGCAGCTTGCAGAAACCCTGCATTGCTGTATTGGATCGTCCATACAGCGTGGCTTTTATGAGTGCTGCCTTGTCTTCCAGGATGCTTGCGCCGGACAGCGGTGGAAACGCCCCCCTGATTCCCGAGCCCGAGCGTTGGTGACACGCGGAACACTGGTTGTCGTAGAGCTGCTGACCTCGCGCGAAAGAAGCCGCCGCTATCGCTTTTGAAGGGCTTTGCTGTGTATTGCCTGTCCCAACGAAAAGCGTCGCCGCGATGGCAACAATCGCGCCAACGCGGCTAATGATCGCCTCACGCGGCGCGACGCTTGCCATTCTTGCTTATTCTTGAGCTTCTCGGATCAGGGTAAGCCATTTCTCTTCATACTTCGCAAGAGCACCCGACAATCGGCTCACTTCTGCATTCGCGTCCAAGACGGCTCGAATCGCCTTGGCTGATTCGAAAATGGCAGTGCGTTCTTTCCTTCCCAAGGGTGAGTTGCGCCAGGCCAGGATGGCGCTACGGTCCTCTTTCGGCAGCTTTTTCCATATCGCATTCAAATCAGCGAACTGTGCCTCCACGATCGCTGCCACCATCACCGGTATGGCCTGTATTCCGGAACGGTCTTTTCTCGGACCAGGATCGAGCATTGCCAAGTGGATTTTGACAACCTCATCGAATAAGCCGAGCAATTCTCTTAGCTCGCCAGCGTCCGGGCGAATCGTTCGTTGTACCGGGCGTCGCCCAGCCGTTAGTTGTTCTTTCATTGCAGCTAGTCCGGACGCCAACTCGTTGAACAATCGCGCTTGGACTTTTGCGAATTGAGCACCCGGCCTCCGCGAGTAGTAGTAGAAAAGCTCGCGAAGGTCGCTTGGCGTGAGCTGAGCAGCCAAGCCGCTGACAAACGTCTCCTCGACTTGCCTCGCTGACACGCTAAGCCGCGGATCCGCGGCGAGGCGGGCAAAGATTTCCCGCACATCGTTTTCGATAATTGCGGCCACTCGCTTCCATTCTGGGTGATCCGCATTCCAGGCATGGCCTTCGGGATGATCCTTGAGGAACTGTGCGGCGATAGCGGCATACAGCCGCCGATCGTTGGAATCGAAGTCGACTCGACGTGCAGTGCGAGGAATTTCAAGAATGCCGGTGCGGCTGGATACATACTGCCGCGACAGGTTGATTCGTTCGGCGGGAGTGACCTTGTCCGCCTTACAAAGTCTTATTGTCGTGCCGTTGGCGAACACTACGGTTCCGGTCTCGGTCTTTTCGACTTTCGCGTACGCCGGGTCGTCACATCTGAAGTTGTCGGCCATCCCAACCATGCGAATTGAACTTCCAGTGCCAAAGTCGACCACCAAGTCGCGCGGTGGTGGTGCTGTTGGTGCTGCTGCTCGTGATGCGGCGACGCATGTAGCGCCTTGGCAGTCGAGCGTGTTGAAGTCATAGATGGCCGAATGCCCAGGATTGCCAACCGGTTTCGGAACACCCTTCGGGATCAGAAACGTCGCGGCATTGGCACCATATAGGCCTGAGGGGAAGGTAAAGCGCTTCAGCACTACGTATGAATTAATAAATAATGGCTTTGGCCGAACGACTGCAGTCTGACCTACAGCACGTTGAACTAAACCGCTTCGCGGTGGTGGTCTGAGCTTCGCCGTCCGGCGAGCGAAATCGAACGTACCTGAGTTGCAGCGCGCGAACGCGTAGCTGCGCGTCTCGTGTCAGCGTCGAG
>SCUD01000061.1 GCA_004297335.1 Gammaproteobacteria bacterium | reverse complement strand
CCGCAATGATCCACAGCAGGCGATCGCCGAACCCGACCGCGGCCAGGGCCGCCGTCCTGGCGCTGGCGACGCTCGGCCTCGCCTCCGGGTCCGCCACCGGCGAGCCGGCAGCGTACTGGTGGGCCCCCGGCGAGCCGCGCACGCTCGCCCCGGACTCGCGCTACGGCAACGAAGCCGGCGAGGTCGGCGTGCACCTCGAAGGCGGTGCCGAACTCACCGCCGGCCACCCGTTCTTCGTGCCGCTGGGCACGAATGGCCGCGCCTGCGTCAGCTGCCACCAGCCCCAGGACGCGATGAGCCTCTCGCTCGCCAGCATCCGCGAGCGCTGGCGGGTGACCGACGGCCGCGATCCGCTGTTCGCGATGGTCGACGGGGCCGACTGCCCGCATCTGCCGCCCGGCGATCCCGCCTCGCATTCGCTGCTGCTCGGGCGTGGCCTGATCCGCGTCGCGATGCCCTGGCCGCCGCGCGACCCCCAGGGCAAGGTGATCGAGCCGCAGTTCTCGCTCGAGGTGGTCCGCGATCCCACCGGCTGCAACACCCACCCCGATTACGGCCTGAAGTCCGCCGCCCCGCAGGTCTCGGTGTACCGGCGGCCGCGCCCGGTGGCCAACACCAAGTACACGACGCACCAGGGCTTTGGCGTGACACCGTTCATCGGCAAGAGCGGCATGCCGACGGCGCGCGATCCCGAGACCGGCCGTTTCGTCTCGATGAACCTGATGGCCGACGCGCGCGTGCCGACGCTCGCGCTGCAGGCCGCCGATGCCGCGCGCGGTCACCTCGAGCGCTCCGAGCCCCTGACCGACGCGCAGCTGCGCGGCATTCTCGACCTCGAGTCCCGTCTCTATGTGGCGCAGGTGGCGCATCGTTCGGCCGGCGCGCTCGATGAACCGGGTGGGCCGACCGGCCTCGGCCCGCTGAACCTGGTGCGGGGCGAGGCGGGCGTGCTCGGCAACAACACCGCCCGCTGGGTGATCCCGATGGAGGACAAGTGGAAGGCCCTGCCGCGCAGCGGCGATCCGGCGGCCGATGCGCGCGCGGCGGCGCGCGAGTCGATCCAGCGCGGCCACGACATCTACATGTTCCGCACGTTCTGGATCCGTGACTCGATGCACCTCAACAACGTCGGCCTCGGCAATCCCACCAAGCGCACCTGCGCCACCTGCCACGGGATGCACATGACCGGCATGGATACCGCCAATGGCTGGATGGACATCGGCACGACCAACCTGCCCTGGGCGCGCGAGGAGCCGCTGAATCCGTGGAACCCCCGCCAGGAGCGGATGCCCCTGTTCAAGGTGACCTGCCGCGACGACGTCAATCCGCACCCCTTCCTCGGCCGCGTGATCTATACCCAGGATCCGGGCCGCGCGCTGGTCACCGGCCAGTGCAACGATGTCGGCGCCATCGTGATGCAGCAGCTGCGCGGACTGGCGGCGCGCCCACCGTATTTCTCGAACGGCGTCGCCGCCGATCTGCGCGAGGTCGTCGACCTCTACGATCGGCGCTACAACATCGGCTACACCGAGCAGGAAAAGGTCGATCTGATCCACTTCATGGAGGCGCTGTGAACCGCGCATTGGGCGGAGTCCTCTCCGCGACGCTGGTCTGCGGAGCGAGCCTGGCCGGCGCCGCCGAGCCGCCTCCCGGCCACCTGAATTTCGTCGCCTGCCCGGTCGTGCGTGACACGACGACAGTGCCGTGCTGGTTGGCCGAGTACGCCGGCGAGACCTACTTCCTGACGCTGCAGACCGACGTCAGCGCGCCCGTGACACCACCCTGGCTCGGCCACCGGGTGCTGGTCGAGGGCGTACGCTCCGACGAGCCGCGGATCTGCGGCGGTGTGGTGCTGAAGCCGGTGAAGCTCTCGGTGATGCCCGAGCTCGATTCCAGCTGCAGCAAGGTGTTGCCTGCCGAGGAGCGCTACAACCTGGGCTTCGCGCCGCCGCGGCCGCCCGGCCCCAGTACCGGCCGGCTCGCATTCGGCAACGCGATCGCCGTGGCGCCAACCGCCACACCGAAGGATGCCAAGCGCGAACGCCGCGAGTTCGTCGTGACCTATGCCTTCGACGGGCTCGTGGCCTTCCGCCATCCTGCCGAGCTGATGCCCCTGCTCGAGTACGCCCAGGCGATCCGCGCGCAGCGCCTCGAGATCCACGGCCAGCGCGGCGCGGTGCTGCTGAGTGGCGGCCAGACGATGGTGGAGCGCCAGGATATCGGCCAGCGCCGGGCCGAGCAGGTCGCGGAACTGCTGCGCAATGTCGGCCTGACCGAGCCCGAATTCGAGGTGCGCTGGGAGCGGGACGCCGCGCCGGCCGACGGCGTCGACGACCACGAGGCCCGCCGCGTAGTCGTCACCGTCATTCCCTGAGGCGCGCTGCGGCCTCGGTCCGGGCGGCAGGCCGCCGTGCGTACCGCTACGCTGCCGTCCTCAATTCCGCCACGATGGAGCGGTACGGGATGCGGATACGCCCGTCCGTGAGTTTCACGGCGAGCCCCAGCTCCACCAGCTTCGCGATATCGCCATGGACGTTCTTGTAGTTGCGCTGCACACCGCGCGCCGCCGCGTTGACGCTCATCGGCCCGTGCGCCCGCAGGTGCTCCATCAACCGCCAGCGCTCGACGGTGAGCGTACGGAGCAGCGTCGGCATGTCCGCGAACCAGAGCTGCTCGCGCTTACGCACCGCTGTGCCCCGGCCAAGCGCGCGCGCTGTCCGGACGAAGTCCGCGGCCACCTCGCCGAGGCCGCGTACGCCGATTTCAAGTCTGCCCATCATTGTCCTCCGGTAAGACGCGCGACATCCGCGAGGAAGTCCGCCATCAGTGCGTCCCAGCTCTCGAAGCGGTACGGCTGCTCAGTCTCGCCGTAGTGCACGTGATCTCCTTTCCCCGATTCGTTGTCGTAGCGTACGAGGCACCTGCCTTGCCGCCCGCAATGGAGTCGGTACTTCAGCCCGTGCGGCCGCTCAGCGCTCCGGTGCGGCAATTCCCAGAGCGCCATGTCCACGATTTCCCCGCCCGGCAGCACGACACGCGAGCGCAAACGCAGAACTGCCTTCACCACGACAACCTAGCATGACGCCATATGGTGTGTCAACCATATGTGGCGTGGCACCCATTGCTCCTGGGGTGCCAGTACGGGGAATCCAAGCCGGGGGGCGCAGGCCGATGCCGCGCCCCCGCCACTGATCACGAAGGCAGCCGGGTCGCGCTGACGGTGATCTCGGGCAGGACCGTCACTGCCGGCTGGCTGGTCGCGCGGCTGCCGGAACCGACCCCGGCCAGCGCCGCGGCGACGATCGTCGAGAATACGACCTTCGGGAATACCTTTACCTGCGTCGCGCTGTAGCTGTTCATCGCTGCTCACCTCCATTGGCTGTTGCCCGGATTGGATGCCAGGGTCCTCCGTTCCGTTCAAATTCTGCCCGTGCCCCGGCGTGCGAACCAATCCGGTTTCTGATTCAGCCGGGAGGCGCAGGTGCCGGCAGCGCGGCGCAGTGTCGGGTGATCAGCTCGAGCAGCCAGCGAATCCCCGGATCCCTGCCACGCACCTCGTGCCAGTGGACGGTTTCGATGACCTCCGGGAGTGGCACCGGCGAGGAATAGATCGCGATCGGATACGCCGCAGCAAAGTGCTCGGCGTAAAGACGATGCATCACCGCGAGTCTCTGCGTTCC
>SCUD01000060.1 GCA_004297335.1 Gammaproteobacteria bacterium | reverse complement strand
CGCCGGCAGGTCGACCGTGACCTCGGCGAGTTCACCCACCGGCGGCAGCGGATCCGGACTCGCATCGAAGGTCACCTTGGCGAGCGTCTCCTCGGTGATTGCGTCGGCCCGCGGCTCGACGCGCAAGACCCCTCCGCCCAGCGCCTGACCGGCGCGCGAACGCAGGACGATGTGCGCCGGCAGGCCCGCGGCCAGGCCGGTTGCACTGGACTGGTCGAAACGCACGTTGATCCACAGGGTCGCGGGGTCGATCAGCTCGACGACTCCCTGGCCAGCGACGACGGTCGTGCCCGGATCGACCTCCCGCCGCGTGACGAGCCCGGCCACGGGCGCAATCAGGAGCAAATTGCTCCTCTGCGCCACCAGTGCCTCGCGGTCAGCGTAGGCCCGGGACCGGTCCTGCCGGGCTCCGGCCAGCGCGGCATCGGCGATCTGCTGCTCCTGCCGCTTGGTAGTGACGAGTTCCTCGCTGGTGGCACGCATCGCCAGCAGTCGCTCATAGCGCTCGGCCTGCGTTTGCGCGTAGGCCTGCCGGGCTTCCGCCTCGCGCACCGCCGCGTCGACACGCCGCAGCGTCGCTCCCTGCGACTGCACACGCTCATCCAGGTCGACCGGGTCCATCTCACCCAGCACCTGCCCGGCCTGGACCCGGTCGCCGACCTGTACGTCGAGGCGCCTGACCCGTCCGGCGATCGTCGGCCCGATCCTGTAGGTGTAGCGAGCCTCGACGGTACCGATGCCGAACAGTGCTGGCGCGATCGCGCGCGACTCCACGGTCGCGACGGTCACGGCCACCGGCGCCAGCGGGCCAGAGCGCAGGCCCACATAGACGAACAGCGCGAGCAGCGGCACGATGACCGCCAGCAAGCCGAGGGTGCGGCGCTGTAACAGAGGGAATTTCATCGTACGCTCCCGATGCCGCGCCGATAGATGGCAAAGGCCCGCGGCGCATCACCGCGCATGCGCTCGACGCTTCCGGCCAGCATCGACTGCATGACCAGTCCCTGGATCGTACCGATGAACAGGGTCGCGGCGGCTGCCGTGTCCAGCGCCGCGTCCAGCTCGCCGGCCGTCTTGCCGCTTTCGATCAGTCGCTGCAGGCGCTCGCCATAGCGCTGCAGCAGGGTCTGCACGATGCGCCTGGCCGGCGTGGACCTGGCCCGCTGCAGTTCACCGAACATCATCCGCGGCACGCCGGGATGCTCGACGACGAATTCGACATGGCTCAGGAAGATCGCCTCCAGTGCGGCGATCGGCGATTCGATGCCCAGGGCCGCCCGGTCGACCCGCAGCAGCAGGCGCTCGGTGACCCATTCCATGACTGCCTGCCAGATCGCGTCCTTGCTCGGGAAGTGCCGGAACAACGCACCCTGCGTGACCCGCATGTGCTCGGCGATCGCCGCCGTGGTGATCTCGCTGGGGTTATTCGTGCGGGCCAGCTCGACCACGGCTTCAACGGTGACCGCGCGCCGCTCATCGGCGGGCAAATGTCTGGAATGGGCGGTCATGGCGTCCTCAGAAAAGATAGTAATCGATTACTATCCTATCTGGGACGCTGTCCAAGCGCAACCCCACCGTTGATCCATGCGGTACCCCTGCCGACATCTTCACTGCCGACATCTTCACTGGCGGATCTGCCGGCCTTTCCCTATCATGAAATATCAAGATCCATCATGATGAGTCCGCCCATGACCGCAGTCGTCCGCGAGAAGTTCTCCTCCCAGGCCGCGCCCGAGGTGCTGGCCGCGCTGCGCCAGATCGCGAGTGCGCAAGGGCGTCAGTTCCAGGCCGTACTCGATGAAGCCTTGCGCGACTACATCGACAGGCAGCAGACGGAGCACCCGCGGCGCCATGTGCTGGCCTCGTTCGCATCCAGCCTCGATGAATTCGACCAGCTCTACCGGGAACTGGCGAAATAATTCGTGCCACGCGATTACCTGAGCGTGGCTGAGGTGCTCGGGATGCACACGGTCCTGATGCAGCGCTACGGCGGCGCACCGGGATTGCGGGATCCAGGCGCCCTGGAGGCTGCGTTGTTCCGGCCGCAAACCGGTTACTACGCGGACATCGTGACAGAGGCGGCTGCGCTGATGGAAAGCCTGGCCATCAACCACCCTTTCGTTGACGGCAACAAGCGCATCGCGTTTGCCACCGTCGATACGTTCCTGCGTATCAATGGCTGGCGGCTGCATAGAGCGCCGGCGCAGATTCTCCCGGAGATGATGCAGATGTTCACATCCGGAACCTTCGACCTCGCCCATCTGGAGCCGTGGCTGCGCGACTTTGCGAGTCCTGCGAAGTGACCGCAATGATGATCAAGGTTCTGGTCCTCGTCCACCGGCGGCCGGGCCTGACGCACGAGGAATTCGCGCGCGGCTACCGCGATGAAGTCGGCCCGGCAGTAGCGCAGAACGTACCCGGCATTATTCGCTACACCCAGAACCATCACCCGAAGCAGCGCGACGGCAGCGATTCACCATGGGACGGAGTCGGCGAGCTGTGGCTCGAGGACCACGCCGCCTGGCAGCGCGTGATGGAATTCGCCGCAAGCCCCGCCGGCAGGGCTGTCGTCGAAATCGAAGCGAAATACATCGACCGGTCGCGCATGACGATCCTGGTCTGCGAGGAACTGGTGTTGAAGGACGGCGGCCCGACGTCGCCGCAATCAGGTCATCCGCCGTTCGCGGACTCCGGAGGCGTGGCCGGCACAGCGGCCGGGGCTTGAGTGGCGGCCAGCGCTGCCTCGATCGAGCCGACCGTGATCGGATGCAGCGCCGGCCGGGCCTTCGCGAACACCTCGCGGGCGAAGGCGAGCCCGTCGGGCGTCGCTGCGAGCGCCTTGTAGATCGGCATCACCAGCTTGCGCCGGCCGACGCGGCCGAGGAACTCCGCAAGCGCCGGCCGCGCGGCGGTGTAGCCGCTGCGGACCGTCAACGGATACCAGCGCTGCGCAATCTCGCCGTTTGGCGTGCCGCTGAACTGGTACGCGGCATCGAGCGCCGCGAGCCGCCCGGGATCGAGCGCCTGCGGCAGGCCATCGAGGAAATGCACCCATTCCTGCGTGCTCCAGGCCGCCGTCACCGCGGGTTCCGGCAGCTCGGTGCCGGCCTGCCAGGCTTCGCGGGCCGCGTCCACCGCGGCCAGGCGTGATGAAATCACCTGCGGGGCGGTGTCCGGGACGCCCGGCTGGTACAGCCACGCGTCGAACTCAGCCTCGCTGACCCGGGCCGGATCCTGGCCCAGCAGGTGCAGGCGCGCATAGTCACGGAATTGCGCGGTCGAGATCGACTGGAACGCGAAGTGCTCGAAGTAGTCGCGCAGGAACGCGTCGAAGCGCTCGCGCCCGCAGCGCTGTTCGAGAAACTGCAGGAACCATGCGCCCTTCGTGTACACGGTCGCGGTGAGATTGTCATCCGGATCGGGCAGCGCCTCCTGCGCAATCGCCAGCGGCTGCAACGCGAGGTTCTCGGCGGTGAACTCCCGGCGCAGCTCATTGCGCTCGATCACGCGGTCGAGGTCGGCGCGCTCGCGGCCGTACAGCGCCTCGATCAGCCGGCCCTCGACGTAGGTCGTGAAGCCCTCGTTGAGCCAGGCGTCATTCGCGGTCGCAAAAGTGACCAGGTTGCCCGACCAGCTGTGCGCCAGTTCGTGGGCGATCAGCGCCACCAGCGAACGATCACCGACGATCACGGTCGGTGTCGCGAAGGTCAGGCGCGGATTCTCCATGCCGCCGTACGGGAACGAGGGCGGCAGCACCAGGATGTCGTAGCGATCCCAGCGATACGGGCCATACAGGCGCTCGGCGGCCGCGATCATCCGGCCGGTATCGACGAACTCCGCGGCCGCCTGCTGCACCAGCGCCGGCTCGGCCCAGACCCCCGAGCGCGCATCGATCGGTGCGAATACGAGATCACCGGCGGCGATCGCGAGCAGATAGGACGGGATCGGCTGCGGCATGCGGAACGTGTAATCGCCGTCACGCACCGCCGCCGGGTCGTTGTCGGCACTCATCAGCGCCATCACCTGCGGCGGCGTACGCAGCCGCGCCTCGTAGGTGAAACGCACCATCGGCGTGTCCTGCAGCGGCACCCATGAGCGCGCGTGGATCTGCTGGGACTGGCTGAACATGAACGGCTGCTGGCCGCCGAGGGTCATCGCCGGCGTCAGCCACTGCAGCCCGGAGGCCGCGGGCGACGTGCGGTAGGCGATCCGCACCAGCGCCGGCTGACCACCGGTGCGGATGGTCAGGCGGCTGCCGAGCGTCTGGTCCGGCTCCGCGAGCTCGAACGGCAGCTCGCGCCAGTGGTCGTTCGCCTCGCCAGCCTCGGCCCGCAGGATCGTCAGATCCCGCGTGTCGAGCAGCAGCGCATCGGCCGCCGGGTCCTGCCAGTCGAGCTGCAGTGTCGCGGTGCCGGTGAGCGTCCTGGCAGCGAAATCCATTTCCAGTTCGAGCGCGAGATGCCGGACCTTGACCAGGTGTGGCTCGGCGAAGGAATGAATATCGCGTACCGCGGGCGCAGTGGCAGTCAGGGGTGCGGGCTCCGTCGTTGCTTCCGGCGCTGGCGGCCGGCAGGCGGCGAGCGGGACCAGCGTGGCGGCGATCACCAGGGTCGACAGGCGCACGGTCTGCTACGACCCACTGCGCCCGAACGGCACTCGCAGCCGCGTAATGCCGATCAGCTTCATCAGGTACTTCTCGTACAGCGGTTCCGAGCGGCCGCGCTTCATCTTGTAGATGAAATACTTCTCGAACGCGATCTTGGCCCAGCGCACCCAGCGACCGGACCCGACCCAGTTCAGGTCGCGTGGCGGCAGCTGCGGCACGGCCACGAAGGCGGCGCCAGTGTTGCCGAAGTCGGCAAGGCACACCGCCTGCCAGCTGCCCTGCTCCGTCGGCTGCCGGCCGGACAGCTCGGCATGGATATTGTGCACGATGGCCGTGACCATGGATTCGATCATGTAGCCGGTTTTCGGCACGCCGCAGGGCACCGGTGTCGGGCCCACGGGCGGGATCGCGATGCACACGCCGGCCGCATAGACGTTCGGGAACTTCGGGCTGCGCTGGTGCGCATCGACGATGACGAAGCCGCGCGGGTTGCACAGGCCTTCGACGGCGGCCACCGCCGCGACGCCGCGGAAGGCCGGCAGCATCATCGCGTGCCGGAACGGCAGTTCATGCTGCTGCACGACATTGCCCTGCCGGTCGAGTTCCTCGACATGCATGCGCCCGCTGTCGATGCGCGTGGTCCGGGCGTTGATGATCCAGCGCACGTCGCGCTGGCGGAACTCGTGCTCAATGATGCTCTTCGAATCACCGACGCCATCGAGGCCGAGGTGGCCGATGTACGGCTCCGGGGTGACGAAGGTCAGCGGCACGCGGCTGCGGAGCTTCCTTCGGCGCAGCGCGGCGTCGAGGATCATCGCGTATTCATAGGCCGGGCCGAAGCAGCTGGCGCCGGGCAGCGCACCGACGATGACCGGGCCGGGTTCGGCGCACAGCCGCTGGAAATCCTCGTGGCACTGCTCGGCATGATCGACGGTGCAGATTGACTGCGTGAAGCCACCGCGCTGGCCGGCACCCGGTACGTCGTCGAAGGCCAGCTCCGGGCCAGTCGCGACGATCAGGTAGTCGTAGCCGACCTGCTCGCCGCTGGCGAGCGTGATCGTGCTGGCCGCCGCGTCAATACTGCGGGCGGCACTGCCGATGAAGCCGATGCCGCGCCGTTCCAGGTATGGGCGCACCGGGAACACGATGTCGGCACGGCGCCGCCAGCCGACCGCGACCCAGGGATTCGACGGGACGAACTGGAAGTAGTCGACCGCGTTGATGACCGTGACGCGATGCTCGCGTCCCAGCAACTGGCGGGCCTCGTAAGCGGCCGGCATGCCGCCCAGCCCCGCACCGAGAATGACGATGTGTGCCATCGGTTACCCTCCCTGAAATCAGCCCCATGCGCGGAAAGCGCCGGGCGCCGTCGATGATATCGGCTTTCTTCAACCCGCGCGCAACCATACAAGTGCCGGACACCCGGCTCGATGCTGCCAACAAGGGGCTTCCGGCCCGGTTGCCACCACTGACTGCTCGGTATTACAATCTCATTGCGTGTAATACATCCGGAGCCGAACATGGCCACGACGATGACGGTCAAGGGTCAGGTCACCATCCCCAAGAAGGTGCGCGAGGCGTTGCGTCTGTCGCCGGGCGACCGCGTGGCATTTGACGTGAACCGTGCAGGCCAGGTCGTCGTACAGAAGGCAGACCCCCGGCCGTCCATACGCCGGGACCGCTTCGAGTCGGCACGCGGCCGGGCGCAGGTGCCATGGCGGACTGATGATCTGATGGCCCTGTTGCGCGACGCGGACTGACAGTCCAGTGCTGCTGGTCGACACCAATGTTCTCCTCGACGTTTTCGGGAACGACCCGAACTGGGTCGAATGGTCGTTGCAGCAACTGCGCGCGCAGGCTCAGGTGCACGAGCTGTGCATCAATCCGGTAATCTGGTCGGAACTGTCGCTGGCTTTCGAATCCGTACAGGCGCTCGACCGGGCCATCGCGGACATGCACCTCCGCTATCTCGAACTGCCCCGGCCAGCACTGTTCCTTGCGGCGCGCGCTTTCGTGAAATACCGTCGCGAGGGCGGCACCCGAAGCAATGTGCTGCCCGACTTTTTTATCGGCGCTCATGCTGCCGTGCTGGACTGCAGCATTCTCACCCGTGATGGCAGGCGCTACCGCAGCTACTTCCCTCGTCTGACGCTGATCATGCCGTGTCACAACGACGTCCGCTGACGCAGCCGCCGCCACGCCGCAATCAGCGCCTGCGCCGCCCGTTCACCCGAGCGCCTGCATGAGATCGGCAATCAGGTCAGCCGGATCCTCGAGTCCGACCGACAGCCGCAGCATCGAATCTGAAATCCCGCGGCGCGCGCGTTCCTCCAGCATCAGGCCATGGTGCGTCGTCGTGCACGGCTGGGTCACGAGGCTCTCGGCGCCGCCGAGGCTCGGCGCGAGGATGAACAAGCGCAAACGGTCCGCCACCCGCGTCGCCACCGCGCCGTCGCCGGCGACTTCGATCGTCAGCATGCCGCCGAAGCCCTGCATCTGGCTCCGGGCCAGCGCATGTCCCGGGAAATCCGGCAGGCCGGGATACAGCACGCGCTGCACTCGCGGATGACGGCTCATCGCCTCGGCCACCGCCTGCGCACTCGCGTTCTGCTGGCGCACGCGCACGACCAGCGTGCGCAGGCTCCGCGCGAGCAGCGCGGCGGTCGCCGGCGCGATCATCGAACCGAGGTTCTTGCGCCAGTTCCACACCGGTGCCAGCAGTTCCTTCGAGCCCATCAGCGCCCCGGCGGTCAGGTCGCTGTGCCCGCCTAGGTACTTGGTCGCGCTGTGCACCACGAGATCCGCGCCGAGCAGGAGCGGCTGCTGGTTGACCGGCGAAGCGAAGGTGTTGTCGACGGCGAGCAGCGCGCCGCGCGCATGCGCCTGCGCGGCGATCGCGCGGATGTCGAAGATTTCCAGGGTCGGGTTGGTCGGGGTTTCAAGGAACACCAGGCGCGCGCCGCCGGCCAGGAGGCCGTCGAGGCCGTCGAGCTCGTCGCCTCGGATCAGGTGCGTGCGGATCCCAAGTTCCGGCAGCTGGCTGCCGACCAGTTCGAGTGTTCCACCATACGCATCGCCGATGCAGACGACACCCTGCCGGCCATGGGTCAGGAACAGCGCGGTCTCGGCGGCCATGCCGGAACAGAAGGCCCAGGCGTGCTCGGCCTGCTCCAGCACCGCCAGCGACTCCTCCAGCGCGAAGATCGTGGGATTGAGGCCGTAGCGCGTATACAGGGCGCCGGCACGGCGGCCATCGACGACGTCGAGCAGAGCGGCGGTCGAATCGAAGGCGAACGTGGTCGTGTCGTAGACGGGCATGTGCGGGCTGCCATGCGCGTCCTCGAGGCTGTGCTCGTGGATGATGCGCGTGGTGAGGCCCTGGCCGGCGTGGTCAGTCATTCCAATGGCTCCGTAAACGGTTGGATCCGGAAGAATACGCGAAAACCGGTTCAGCCCGTGTGGGCTTTCACCCACACCACATAGCGATCCATCCAGCCCCGCAGGAAATCGCGGCTGCCGGCGCCGATGCCGCCATCGGCGTCGAAAAGGCCCTCATGAACCTGCAGGAACACCTCCGGCTGGCCGAGAGTCGGGACGTCGAGGTGGGCCAGCACGTTGCGCAGGTGCTGCTGAGCCAGCGCCGTGCCCAAGCCGCCGATCGAGATCCCGACAATCCCGGCCGGTTTCCCCTGCCAGGCGCTCTGACCGTACGGCCGGGACGCATGGTCGATGGCGTTCTTCAGGACTCCCGGGATCGATCGGTTGTACTCCGGCGTCACGAACAACAGGCCATGCGCCGCCCGGATCGCAGCCTTCAGCCGCTGTACGGGCTCGGCCTGGTTGGCGTCGTCATCCTGGTTGTAGAGTGGCAGATCTCGGAGCGACAGCTGCTCGAGCCGCACATCCGCCGGCGCCAGCCGGGCCAGCGCCGCGGCCAGCTTCGCATTGTGCGACTCGCGACGCAGACTACCCACCAGAACGGCTATTTGCAGCTCAGTCATGATGTCCTCCGAACGACAGCGCGGGGCCGGTCACCAGGATCCGGCTATTGCGCATCATACGCCGAAGGCTCCAGAGCCTGCCCGGCCCCGCGCAGCTGTTGGTCGTAGGCCTCGCCAAACAGTATCTCGAAGCCGATGCTGACACCGGGGCAGCCATGGCAACGATCGGCCGGCAGTATCCCATGCGCCCAGAACAGCGTCGCCCCGGCCTCGATGAAGAACCAGTCGCGCCATGCCGAGCGCCGGTGGGTCAGGCGCAGGCCATAGAGATCCGGTTGCCGGCCGTCGGTCTCGCCGCGTGCGAACAGCTCGTAACGCAGCGCGCGCCGCTGGTCGAGTGCGTGGTACAGCGCGATGCGCGAGCGCCAGCGCAGACCGAGAGTCTCCTCGGACCAGCGCAGGGAGTTGGCCCAGCGCAGCAGATGCTCCGGCGTCAGCGCACGATCGATATCGAAGGCCTGGGTCAGCCCGAAGCCCTCATGGTTCTCCCAGAACGCGGTGCTGCGCAGCGTCAGCAACAGCACCTCATCTGGCTGGAAATAGCGGCGGTAGCGGGCGTTGAGGTGCGGATTGAGTGGGCTGTCGAGCTTCACGCCAGCGCCGAGATCGAAGCGGCTGCTGCGGCCGCGGTGGACTCCATAGCCGAGTCCGGCAAACCAGGCGGCGTCGGCCTCGTCGGAAAACTTTCCGGCGAGCGGTCCGACGTCGACCGTTTCGTCGGTCACAAACTCGTCGCGGCTCACCCGTCCGATGATCGCGTTCAGTCGACGGTCAAAGGCCGGCAGGGCCAGGTTGGCGCGCAGGCGCCCGTCGAGGCCAATGCCATCGAGGTCGTCCCAGCGGAGCGCGAGACCGGCGCGACCGTGGTTGCCACCGGCCGCCTCCACAAGTTCGTGGCCGCCACCGAACAGGCGATCGACGAAGCGCGACATGCCACAGACCCCACGCTCGAGGCCCGCACGCACGGTATCCAGGCTTCCCGCAGGCGCGACGGAGGGATCCCGGCAGGGATCGGCGAGGTCGGCCCCCACCTCCTGCGCCGTTGCCGGTGCGATCAGCACCAGCGCCAGTAACACTCCGCGGCATGCCGGGAAGATCCGCATGCGCTCATTATCGCCCGGTGCCCCCGCCTCGGGTAATTACAACGCGTTGGCTAGAAAAGGTCCCCATCCCGGGCCTGGACCACCGGACCGTCGTAGAACTCGCGCACTTCCTTCAGTACTGCCTCCGGGTCGTAGGGGTCGGAGTAGTTCTGCACGTGGTAGAGCACGAGCAGCTTGACCTTGGCGGCAGCTGCAATGCGAGCCAGGTCCCGGGGCTTGATATGGTACTGCCAGATGAGTTGACCCTTCTCCTCGACGGTCTTGCCACCCCATGGGGCATTGCCCAGATCGGCCTCCGTGCATACCTCGGCAACGAACACGTCCGCCCCCTGCGCGGCTGCGATCAGACGGTCATCGCCAGAGCCGTCACCGCCGATCACCAGCACCCGGTCCGGGGTCGTGACCCGATAGGCATAGTTGTACGGCAGCTCCCAGTGCTTGTGCTGGAACGCCTCCACCTTGACGTTCTGGTCCTGGTAGACGACGCCGGAGGTGTCGATGGCGAAATCGTGCCCACGGGCCTTCCAGCCATGCGGTGTCGTGGTCGGGTCCTTGGCGAGATCCAGTTCGATCGTGTCTCTCCAGGCATCGAGGATTGCGCCGACGCGGCGTGTGATCCCCGGAGGCCCGTAGATGTCCATCGGATTGGCGCGATTCAGGTACCACGGCTGCAGGATCAGCGCCGGAATTCCGATCGTGTGATCCGGGTGCATGTGGGTGATGAACAGGTGGGTCAGGTTATCCACCTGGAACGCTTGCGCGATGCCGCCACCGTGAAAGGTGGCCGCCTTCGCCAGGCCGCGCCACACGCCCTCGCCGGCGTCAAACAGGTACGACTTGCCGTTGACGACCACGGCCGTGCCCGGCCCGAAGCGATAGGGATTCGGCACCGGGTTGCCAGTGCCGAGCATGACCAGTCGTGACTGCACGCCCGGCGGAGCGAGATTGCGCGGCGGTCCCGGATCGTGGCGGTTCTCGTAACTCTCCGTCACACCAGCAACTGCCGTCGGCAACCCAGGCGCTCCGCACAGCATGGCCGCCAAGGCGAGCCGCGGCCACTTGTTGACATTGGAATTGAACATGTCTCACTCCAGCTGTTGATTCGAGGACAAAGCGACCGGCCCCGGCGTGCCCAGGCCCCGCATCGCGACCCGGAACAGGATCAGGCTCCCGGCGAAGAACGCCACTGCAATCAGGTTGACCGCGAGGTACTCATCACCCTGGATCAACAGGGAGGCTGCAGCCGGCCCAATCATCGCGCCCGCGCCCTGCGCCGCAGGAACCAGGACCACATAGCGGCCGTGCCGATCCAGGGTCGCGATCAAGGCTGCCTGATATGCAGTCGCCAGCACCCACATGGCGCCAAACACGATCGCGCTCAGCGCAAACACCGGCAATGTGACCTTGCCGACTGCAATCAGTACCGTGGCAATCAGGATCAATACCGTCAGCAGGATGGGCCGGGCAATGCCAACGCGACCGCTGATCCAGACCGGCCCGATGCCGCCGAGCACGCCCGCAGCCAGCGACCAGGCCAGTATCGTGCCGATCAGTGCGTTCGAATGACCGGCGGCATGGCCGATCCGCTCCAGATAGACCCAGAACCCGAGCAGGCCCGCGTAGAACAACATCGTGCCGATCAGGCCGGCAACGATCGAGGCACCGTCGGTCGAACCCGGACGTGGCGCGGGTTCGCCGACCGGTGCGGATTTCGCGCTGCGCACCGGCAGCCAGCCAACCGGCAGGGCAACCACGAATGCCAGCAACGCCAGCATCCGGAAGATCCCGGCAATGCCCTGCCACTCGATGATCCCGGCCGACAGGGCCATCATCATCGTCGTCAACAGGGTCTGCACCGCGAGCCCGATTCCAAACGCCGTCTCCGGCTTCCTCTGCTCAGCCAGGCTGGCTGTCGCTGCGGCGAACGCCGTTCCGGCACCGAGACTGGCCAGCGCGCGGCAAGCCAGCATCGGCGCGAACTGGTGGACCCCGGCGGCCAGGAGGTTGGCAGCAAGAGCGCAACCCAGCCCGAGCAGCGTGGCAAGACGCCAGTTCAGCGTTCGCACCCAGACGAGGCCCAGGAGGGACGCCACGCACATGCCGGTCGCCTCGACCGAGGCCAGCAGGCCAGCCTGCCGGCCGGAGAATCCCAGTTCGTCGACATACACGCCGACGATCATCGGCATCACCATCATGCCCGCCGGCCCGATCGAGAACAGCAATGCGCCCGCCACCAGCGGCCGGAGGAAGTCGTGTTCGTCGTGTCGCATGAGCTCTGCCTTGTCCTGGTGCGCTCGTTCGTTCCGCTGCAGCTGCTTGCAGCAGGCATAGTCTGGACTGTAGACTGAGCCTCGATCCAAAGTCATCCGACGGAACAGCATGTCAGCGTCTGCTCTGGCGGTGCCGCTGGCCACTGCCGTACATGCCCCTGCTGCGCAAGCGTAGGAGCGCACCGCGCTCCAGCGCTGCCGTGCAGCGCAGCCGCCTGATCAACACGGCACGGGAGCTGCTGCATACGCGGCGACTGACCGAGCTGACGCTCAGCGACGTGGCGGCCGAAGCCGAAGTTCCCAAGAGCTCCGCTTATCACTATTTCACCGACATCGAGGATCTCTACGGCCACCTGCTGCTGATCCTGCACCGGGAGGTGCAGGTGGCGCTCGCCGCTCCGCTGGTCGGACCTTTTGCATCCTGGTCGGAGGTCGTCGCCCGCCTGATCGAGCGTGGCGTACGGCACTTCGCCGCCGATCCGGCAGCGCAGCAGTTGCTCGTGGACCCGGCGGCCTCGCCGGATCTCAGGCTTGGCGTCCTCAAGTGCGATGTGGCACTCGGCGGGATCTTCGCGCAGCAGATTGACTCCCATTTCGAGCTGCCGGCAGTCGCCGACCAGTCTGGCGTCTTCTTCCGCGCCGTCGAGATCGCGGCCCTGATGTTCTGCCTGTCGTTCGTGGACCATGGGCGCATCACCAAGGGCATGATGCAGGAAGCCACGCGTGCCGCCAACGCCTATCTCGGGCTCTACATTCCCGCGAAGCTGCCGCGCCGCCGCGCCGTGGCATCCGGCAGCGGGGCGGCCAACCCGTAGGCACCGCCCGATACGCAGCCTCGTCGTCACGACCGTTACTCGAAGTTCGCCCGCAGGCTCACACCGAAGAAGCGAGTCCCCTCATTCGGGGCGCAGATCTCGACATCGCCGAAGCCCAGTCCGGCCTGGCTGCTGCGGAAGAAGCAATACTCGGTCGCCCCCAGGTTCTTGCCCCAGACCGACAACTGGTAGCGCTGCTCCGGTCCGAATCGGTAATCGACGCTCGCGTCCAGCAGCCAGTATCCCGGCTCGGTGGCGACGGGCGAATCGGCAAGATCCCAGTGTGTGGAACCCGAGTAGCGCGCAGCGCCCTGCACACCGAAGGAGCCACTGCCCACGTCCCACTCCTTGCGGACCAGGGCGTTCATGTTGACTTCCGGTGCTCCGGGCAAGCGGCTGCCCTTGACCGCACCGAGTATGTCGCCGATGTCCGTGGCCTCGCTGCGCAGGACTCCGCCGCCCACTGCGACCGTCCACCCCGGCGCCGGCAGTGCCGTCAGGTCGACCTCGACCCCGTACGACCTGGTCTTCGGGACGTTGGTCAGGACTGGATTGGCTCCCAGGGGCGTCGGAATCACGAGGAACAGCTGCTGCTCGGTCCACTTGTTGTAGAAGGCGGCCGCATTGAGGCGCACCCGGCGATCCATCATTTCGCTCTTGATGCCGAGCTCGTAGGTCCACAGGGTCTCCGGCTCCACGAACGAGCCACCGTTGCCGACGATGGCATCGAGGGCGGCTGCGCTCACACCGCCAGCCTTGAAGCCACGTGCCAGGCTGGCATACGCCAGCACCTCGTCCGAAACCCGGTAGTTGAAGGACAGGTTGCCGCCGACCTCGTCCGAGGTGGTGCCGAACGACAGGCGCTGGTAGCACGCGTTGAGCGGAAACGGCGGCGGGCACTGCGGTGGCAGCGGGCCCGGCCCGACTTCGGTCCCGCCGACGAGCAGCTGGCCGATCTGCAGGGCACCGATGAATTCATCCGGTCCGAACAGCGGCGCAAGGTCAGGAACGGCGCCCGCAACCAGCCGGCCACTCTTGCGCTCGGAGGTGTACCGAAGGCCCGCCGTCACACTGAAGGCGTCGCTCAGGTCGTACTCGACGCGGCCGTACACCGACCAGACCTCGTCCTTCTGGTCCAGCATCGTGAACGGCATGAAGCTCAGCACGCCCGCTTCGGGAACCGGCAGGCCGGGTATGGTGGCATCGGTCAGGATCGGATGTCCGCGCCGCGCCACGGTCGTGTTGTCGAGGTCCTCTTCGAACCAGTAGAGTCCGGCGATCCAGCGCAACGGGCCGGCCGCGGTCGATGCGAACCGCAACTCCTGCGACAGCTGGTCGGTATCCGTGGACTGTGCGAAATTGAAGATGTAGCTCGGCCCCGCGTCACTGTCTTCCGCCCGCCTCGAGTCCGCGTGTTCGAACCCGGTCAGGGACGTCACGGTGAAGGCCGGCAGCTGCCAGTCGAGCCGCAGCAGCGCACCGTGTGTGTCGATCTCGAAGAGGTCGAGGGAATTCGCCGATACCTGGGTGAAATCCCGGCTGTCGACGAATCCCGTCTGGTCCGAGCAGCCATTGCCGGGATTGGTGTCGCTGGAGAGCTGCGGACAATCCGAGAAACCCGGATCAGCCGGGTCGCTGAGGCCGATCTGCTTGTAGCGTGTCGCGCTGCCGCGAAGACGGCCGGCGTGAACGTTGGCGAGCGCCGTGAAGACTTCCCCCGGCTGCCACAGAAGCTGCGCCCGCCCGGCGGTCCGCTCGACGCCGCCTTCCTTCCGCTGCAGGTTCAGGTTGTCGAGGTAGTCGCCCTGGCCAAAACGGGCAACTGCCACCCGGGCGGCCATTGTCTCGCCCACCGGGATCTCGAACGCACCCTCCCCATCGAGACGATCGTGGTTGCCGACGTTGACAGCCAGGTAGCCACCCGGTTCACGGCCGATCACCGGGATCCTGCTGACAAACTGGATTGCGCCACCGGTGGTATTGCGGCCGAACAGCGTGTTCTGCGGCCCCCGCAGTACCTCGACGCGCGCCAGGTCGAACATGCCAAAGTTCCAGAGCAGCGGGGAATTCAGGGAGATCTCGTCGCTGTACATGCCGACCGCACCGACCTGGTTCGTGTGGAACGACGAATCCCCGACGCCCCGGATGTAGATGTTCGCCACGTTCGAGGAATCCCCGGCGGCCCAGGTCAGGTTCGGTACCGCTGCAGCGATGTCCTTCGCCGAGCTGATGCGGCGCCCTCCGAGCTCCTCGCCCGTCAGCGTGGACAGCGCAATCGGCACATCCTGGGCCGCCTGCTCCCGCTTCTGGGCCGTGACGATGATGTCCTCGAGTACGCCCGCGGAACCGGCCTGCGCCAGCAACGGGGCCGGCAGGACCGACACGAGACACGCGGCACCGAGAGACAGCCAGCGCGTTGCCATCGGCACTTGATTTCGCATATCGCTCCCCCTGCATGCGCCATCGATCGCCAGCGACCCCGGTGTCACTGCTTGCTGTTCAGGCGTATTGGACTGTAAACTGGACTCCAGTCCAGTATCTGCCCGGCGGCCGGCATTGTCAAACACCGGTTCCGCCCGGGTCGACCCAGGAGCGCGCTGCATGCCAATCCATCCCGACGAGGTCCCGCCGGCCGTGTACCGGCCGCCCGCCGCGTCCAGCAGCTTCGCGTCGCTGCTCAACGCACCGGTCACTGCCGACCTGGAGACCGTCGAGCTCGGACTCGTCGGCGTGCCCTTCGATGGCGGGGTCACCGTCCGCGGAGGCGCCCGGCACGGGCCGCGGGAGATCCGCAACCAGTCGTTCATGATCCGCGGGGTTCATCAGTCGCTGAAGCTCGACCCGATGACGCTCTGCCACATCGCCGATGTCGGGGATACGCCGCTCGACAATCTCTTCAACCTGGAGGATGCCCATCGGGACATCCAGGCGGCTTTCGAGCGCATTCACCGCGCTGGCGTGGTCCCCATCGCCGCCGGAGGCGACCATTCCATCACGCTGCCGATCTTCCGGGCGATCGCCCGCGAGCGGCCGGTCGGGATGATCCACTTCGACGCGCACTGCGATACCTGCGGCCCGTTCGCGGGCTCGAAGTTCCACCACGGTGCGCCGTTCCTGCATGCCGTCCAGGAGGGCCTGCTCGACCCCAGGCGCACCGTCCAGATCGGCATTCGCGGCACGATCACCGACAACGACCTGTGGAAATTTAGCCATGACAGCGGCATGCGCGTCGTCTACATGGAGGAGCTCTACGAGCGCGGGTACAAGGCGGTCATCGACGAGGCACGAGCCATCGTCGGCGACGGGCCGACTTACATCAGCTTCGACGTCGACGGCCTGGATCCGGTGTATGCCCCCGGCACCGGCACGCCTGAGCCGGGGGGCATGACGACGATCGAGGCGCAACTGATGCTCCGGCGCCTTCGCGGCCTGAACCTGATTGGCGCCGACGTCGTCGAGGTGGCCCCACCACTTGATCCGCTGGGGAATACCGCCTATGTCGGCGCGACGATGATGTTCGAGCTGGCGTGCATCGTCGCCGAGTCGGTCGCCGCCAGACGGGGACCGTAGACGACCTCCTCGGGGCAGATCGAGGTTTCCTCGCCGGTCCCTGGTCCCGCATGATGGCGCCCATGCGCGCCGCCCTGCCCTGGTTCGTGATCGTCAATCCGGCCGCCGGTGGCGGCCGGGCGCGGCGGCGCTGGCCGGCACTGCGTGCAGCGCTCGAGCGCTACGGCATTCCGTTCACGGCCGCGCTCACCACCGCGCCGGGCCATGCGCGGCAGCTCGCTGCGGATGCGGTCGCCACCGGCGAGCGGCGCCTGCTGGTCGTCGGCGGGGATGGCACGCTGCACGAGGTCGTCAACGGCCTGTATGCGCAGCACACTGCCCCGTTGGAGCAGCTCGTCGTTGCGGCGGCACCCGGTGGCAGCGGCAACGACTGGGCGCACACGATGGGCTTCCCCGCCTCACCGGGGCGGCTCGCCGCCGCGCTGGCCGCAGGTCGCTGCCGGCGCGTGGATCTCGGCCTCGCCACCTGCCGGACCCCGGCAAACGATGCCGGGCAGAGCTGCGTGTTCCACAATGTCGCCGGCGCGGGACTCGATGCCGCCGTGCTGCGGCGCACGCCGCGGCGCGGCCCGCGCGCACTCGCCTACCTGGGCGGCCTCGCGCTGACGCTGCCCGGCTTCCGGGCGCCCGGGTTCCGGATCTCGACCGACCGTGGAGCCCGGAGCGGACGGTTCTTCATGACGCTCGTGGCGATCGGACCTGATTGCGGCGGCGGTCTGCGGCTCGCGGCGGGTGCCCTGCCGGACGACGGACTCCTCGATCTCGTCGCCGTCGATGCGCTGCCGCTGTGGCGCGTCCTCGGCCGACTGCCGAGGCTGTTCGACGGACGGCTGGCCGCGGATCCCGCCGTACACCGGCTGCAATTCCGCAATGCCACCATCGCCTCCGACCCACACTGCGAAGTGCAGGCCGATGGCCAGCTGATCGGTACCACGCCGCTGGAGCTGGCGCTCCTGCCTGGAGCGCTGACGGCGCTCGACTGTCGCTAACGGAATCCGCGCTGGATCTCTGCCAGCCTGCCTGCCCCCGGGCACAGGCGCTCGAACGGCAACGCGTTCAGGGCCTCTTCCGCGGTCCGGTGCCGCGTGTGGAAGTCGCGGCGCTCCGGCTCCATGTAGATCAGGCCCGTCACGTACTCGTTGGCGAGCGCGCGTTCCTGCACGAAGGCCGCGGCCCGCGCGCGATCGGTCGGGTCATAGTCCGGGTCGAGCTTGCGCAGCAGCACGTTGCTGCCATCGTGCAGCGTGACCGGCAGTACCTCGCCGGGCGCATAGCGCACTTCGATCTCGCGGCGCGGGGCGACGTAGTCCACGGCGACCGGCGCCTCGCGATGCTCGCGCACGTAGGCGTAGCTCTTGGTCGAACCCTCGTGGTCGTTGAAGGTCACGCAGGGCGACAGCACGTCGATCAGGGCGAAGCCGCCGCAGGCGAGGCCGGCCTTGATCAGCGGCACCAGCTGCTCCTTGTCGCCGGAAAAGCTGCGGGCGACGAACGGCGCGCCGAGCGCGAGCGCCAGCAGCACCGGATCGATCGGCCGCTGCTCGTTGACGTCGCCCTTGCGTGAACGGCTGCCGACGTCCGCCGAGGCGGAAAACTGGCCCTTGGTCAGGCCGTAGACGCCGTTGTTCTCGATCAGGTAGAGCATGTCGGGATTGCGGCGGATCGCGTGCGCGAACTGGCCGAGGCCGATCGACAGCGAATCGCCATCGCCCGAGACGCCGATGCAGTGCAGGTGCCGGTTCGCCGCGTGCGCACCGGCCGCGATCGACGGCATGCGGCCGTGCACCGCGTTGAATCCATGCGCACCGGCGACGAAGTAGGCAGTCGTCTTCGAGGAGCAGCCGATGCCCGAGAACTTGGCGACGCTCTGCGGCGGCAGCGCGAGCTCGTAGCAGGCCTGCACGATCGCGGCGGTGACCGAATCGTGGCCGCAGCCGGCGCAGAGCGTGGACATGCCACCCTCGTAATCACGGCGGTTGAGCCCGAGCGCGTTGACCGGCAGGCCGGGATTGGCGACCTTCGGTTTGGGCATGAAGCTCATGTCCTGACTCCTTCCGCCAGCACCGCCCGGATCCCGTCGACGACGCAGCGTGCACTCATCGGCAGGCCGTCATAGTGCAGGATCGAGCGCAGCCGGCGCTTGTCCACCGCGGTTTCGAGCGTGAGCAGGGCCCGCAGCTGCGCATCGCGGTTCTGCTCGACGACGAACAGCGCGGGGTGCGCGGCCAGGAATTCCTCGACCTCCGCCCCGAATGGAAACGCGCGCACCCGCAGATAGTCGATCGCAGTGCCACCGGCGCGCAGCTCGGCCAGCGCCTCGCGCACCGGAGCATCGCAGGAACCGAGGCTGACGATGCCGAGCCGCGCGCCATGGCCGTCGGCGAGCGCCGGCGGCACCAGCGCCGCGGCGGTGCGGAACTTGCGGGCCAGGCGGTCCATTACGTCCTGGTACTCGGCGGAATCCTCGGTGTAGGCGCCGAAGCGGTTGTGGCCGGAGCCGCGGGTGAAATACGCGGCCTTCGGGCTGACGCCCGGCAGCGTGCGGTACGGGATACCGTCGCCATCCGGATCCAGGTAACGCTGGAACTTCGTCAGCCCGGCGATCTGTTCGGCCGAGAGCAGCTTGCCGCGGTCGGGCCGGTAGCCATCGTCCCAGCGCAACTCCGGCGTCATCCAGTCGTTCATGCCGATGTCGATGTCGGACAGCACGAAGACCGGCGTCTGCAGCCGCTCGGCCAGGTCGAAGGCCTGCACCGCCATCTCGAAGCACTCGCCGGGCGAATCCGGGAACAGCAGCACATGGCGCGTGTCGCCATGCGAAGCATAGGCGCAGGCCAGCAGGTCGCACTGCTGGGTGCGCGTCGGCATGCCGGTCGAGGGACCGACGCGCTGCACGTCGAAGATCACGGCCGGCACCTCGGCGTAGTAGGCAAGACCGAGGAACTCCTGCATCAGCGAGATGCCCGGGCCGCTGGTCGGCGTGAACGCGCGCGCACCGTTCCATGCGGCACCGATCACGATGCCGATGGCCGCCAGCTCGTCCTCGGCCTGCAGGATCACGTAGTCACGCCGGCCGGTCACCGGATCGACCCGGTGACGCGCGCACAAGCCGCGGAACGCGTCCATCAGCGAGGTCGAGGGCGTGATCGGATACCAGGCGCCGACCGTCGCCCCCGCGTACAGGCAGCCGAGCGCCGCGGCCGTGTTGCCGTCGATCAGGATTCCTCCGGCGTTGGCGTCCATCCGCTCGACCCGCAGCGGCAGCGGACAATCGAAGTGCTCGCGCGCCCACTGATAGCCAATCTCGACCGCCTTCACATTGGCCTCGAGCAGTCGTGGCTTCTTCGCGAAGGACTCGCCAAGCAGGCCGCGGATGACCTCGAGATCCAGGTCGATCAGCGCGGCCAGCACGCCCGCGTACATCACGTTCTTCATCAATGTACGCGTGCGCGCGCCCTGGAAGTGCTCGTTGCACAGCGCCGCGAGCGGCACGCCGAGGATCCGTACGTCGTCGCGCATGAGCAGCACGCTGCGCGGCCAGGTCGAGTCATGGACCAGCCAGCCCCCCGGCGCGACGTCGGCCAGATCGCGCACATAGGTCTCGGCGTTCATCGCGACCACGAGGTCGATGCGTGGTCCGCGCGCCCGCCAGCCCTCGCGCGTCACGCGGATCTCGTACCAGGCCGGCAGCCCCTGGATGTTCGATGGGAAGAAATTCTTGCCGACGACCGGCACGCCCATCCGGAAGATGGCCTTCAGGATCAGCGTATTGGCGCTTGCCGACCCGGAGCCGTTGACGGTGGCGAACCGGACCGTGAAATCGTTTACGCGCGCCGGCGCTGCGGTTCGCTCTGGCATCGTGCCTCGTCCCCGGCCTGTGGAATGTGCACCCAGGACTTCTGCATGTCCCAGGCATTGGTCGGACAGCGTTCGGCGCACAGCCCGCAGTGCACGCACAGGTCCTCGTCCTTGACCATGATCCGGCCGCTCTGCCGCAAGGCTGCGGAGATGTACAGCGGCTGTTCCGGGTGCTGGCGCGGAGCCCTGAGGCGCGCCAGCACCTCGGCCGGCTCACCGTCCGCGGTGATCGTCAGGCAATCGGTCGGACAGATGTCGATGCAGGCGTCGCATTCGATGCACAGCGGTGCATCGAACACGGTCTGGATGTCGCAGTTGAGACAGCGGCGCACCTCCTCGGCAGCGCGCGCGGCATCGAAGCCGAGCTCGACCTCGACGTCGAGGCGCGCAAAGCGCTCGCGCAGGCTCACATGCGGCACCAGGCGGCGCTCGCGGGCGTCGTAGTCATTGCGGTAGGACCAGTCGTGCATGCCGATCCTGCGGCTCTGCAGCGTCACCCCGCGCGGCGGCCGCTCGGTCAGCGATTCGCCGCGGCAGTGCAGGTCGATCGACAGCGCCGCCTCGTGACCCTGGGCGACCGCATGGATGATGTTCTTCGGACCAAAGGCGGCGTCACCGCCGAAGAACACGCCGCGGCGGGTCGAGGCCAAGGTGACCGGATCGACCCGCGGCAGGTCCTGCGCGTCGAATTCGATGCCGAGGTCGCGCTCGATCCACGGAAACGCATTCTCCTGGCCGATCGCCAGGATCACGTCGTCGCAGGGGACGAAGACCTCCTCGACGATGCGCTGGGCCGTAATCCGTTCCCCGTCCATCTCGTATTCGAGCCGGTCGAAGCGCATGCCCTGCAGCCGGCCGTCGCGGATCACAAAGGCCTTCGGCGCGTGGTTGACGACGATCTCGACGCTTTCCTCCTCGGCGTCCTCGAGCTCCCACTCCGAGGCCTTGAAGAAGCCGCGCGGCTTGCGCGCCATCACCCGGACGCTCTTCGCGCCGAGCCGCAGCGAGCTGCGGCAGCAGTCCATCGCGGTATTGCCGACGCCGATGATCAGCACCCGCTCCCCGATCGAGGTGACGTGGCCGAAAGCGACCGACTCCAGCCAGGCGATGCCGATATGAATGCGGTCGCTGTCGTCGCGGCCCGGCAGCCGCAGCTCCTTGCCCCGCGGCGCACCGCTGCCGACGAACACCGCGTCGAAATCACCCGGCTCGAGCAGCGCGGCCAGGCTCGTGATCGGGGTCCCGAGCCGCAGCTCGGCGCCCATGGCGGTGATATAGCCGATTTCCTCGTCGAGCACCGCCGCCGGCAGCCGGAACGACGGGATGTTGGTGCGCATGAGTCCGCCGGCCTGCGCGTGCTGCTCGAAGATCACGACCGAGTAGCCGAGCGGAACCAGGTCGTTGGCGACCGTCAGCGAGGCCGGCCCCGCGCCAATGCAGGCCACACGCTTGCCGTTGCCGCGGGCCGGCGCCCGGGGCAGGCGGGCCGTGATGTCCTCGCGCAGGTCCGCCGCAACCCGCTTGAGCCGGCAGATCGCAACCGGCCGGGCCTCGACCCGGGTGCGCCGGCAGGCCGGCTCACAGGGCCGGTCACAGACCCGCCCCAGGATTCCCGGGAACACGTTGGTCTGGCGGTTGACCAGGTAGGCGTCGCCGTAGCGCCCGAGCGCGATCAGGCGGATGTACTCGGGCACATCCGTGTGGGCGGGACAGGCCCACTGGCAATCGACCACGCGGTGATAGTGGTCCGGATCCTGGGTGTCAGTGGGGAGCATGCAGCGCGAATTATAACGGCTCCCCGGCCTGGCGCGCTCAGCCGGCCGCGGGGGCCCGGCCGACCAGTTCGACGATGCGCGTGGCGGTTTCGAGCGCGCGCAGGCCGTCCTCACCGCTGACAACTGGCGGCCGGCCCTGTTCGATCGCGTCGAGAAACGATTCGATCTCCGACAGCAGCGCATCCCCCTGGTCGAAGCTGCGCTCCTCGACAGCCACCTTCGGCCCGTCCCCGTCCGCAGCGAATTCCGGCCGGCGCACGATGGTCAGCAGCTTCTGCTGCAGGTCGATGGACAGGTAGGCATCGGCCTGGAACACCCGCAGCTTGCGCTCGGTCTTGAGGCTGATCCGGCTCGCTGTCACATCCGCGACGCAGCCGTTCTCGAAGCGCAGCCGCGCGTTGGCAATGTCGATCTCGTCGGTGAACACGGGCGCGCCGACCGCGTCGATCGTCGCGATCGGCGCCCGCACGATGTTCTGGATCAGGTCGATGTCGTGGATCATCAGGTCGAGCACGACGCTGACGTCCGTGCCGCGCGTGCGAAACGGCGCGAGCCGGCTCGACTCGATGAACCGCGGGGCGGTGAGTTCGCCAGCGACCGCCAGGATCGCCGGATTGAACCGCTCCAGGTGCCCGACCTGCAGGATACGTCCCTGCTGCCGCGCGAGCTCGATCAGCCGGACGGCCTCGCCGGCGGTGGCCGTAATCGGTTTCTCGACCAGCACATGGACGCCGGCCGCGAGGAAGTCGGCCGCGACCTCGCAGTGAGTCACGGTCGGCGTCGCGATGCTGACCGCGTCGACCCGCCCCAGCAGATCTCGGTGGCCTGGGAAGGTGGCCACGCCGAGTTCCGCGGCCAGCCGTGCGCGCGCGCCCGGGTCCGGATCAACGACGCCGACCAGTTCGCAGCGCGCCAGCGCCGCGTACTTCTGCGCATGGTAGCGACCCAGGTAGCCGCCACCGATGACGGCGCAACGCAGGCGGGCCACCAGCTAGTGCCGCCGCTCGCGCTGCCAGCGGCTGCGCCGCCGGTAGTCGAAGCGCAGGTGCAGCACGATGGCGCCATAGGCGACCAGTGCACAACTGAGGACAACGGCCGCGGCAAACCCGAAGTCCCAGTCGCTGGACGCCCAGGCCCGCATCACTGCGAAGAGCCCGGCCAGCCCGCCGAGCGCGACCGCGCCCCAGGGCCTGACTTCGTAGAGCGGCTCGGGCCACCAGATCCTGTGCATGGGTTCGCGGGCCGTGCCGGACGCCATTGCCGGGTTGTGCCAGTATAGCGCCGGCTCGGCCTCAGGAACCCCGGACTTGGCAGCAGGTAACCGCTTTCGCACGCACGACTGGCGCCGCGAGCTCCGCTTCGCGGCACCACTGATCGGTTTCGGCCTGCTGGTGATGCCGCTGCTGATCTACCTGGCGGGCGTGCTGACCCTCGGTCCCTACGAGGGCGGGTTGACCGCCTTCCTGGGCGCGCTGTACCTGGCCCTGCTGCGGCTCGCGCCGACGGCGTGGCTGCTGGTGACGGGACCCTGGCTGCTGTTCACGGCGATCCGCCTGCTGACCCGGCCGCTGCGCCGGCGCGCCTGAGGCCACCTCAGTCCAGCGGGGCGCGGGCCGCGGCGCTCGCCGCACGCACGGCGCGGAACTCGTTGCCCTCGTACCAGTCGGGCCAGCCGCGGTCGTTGGCGACGCGGACTCCGACTTCCAGCAGCAACCGCAGGTCCTGAAGCGACCCGCTGACGTCCCAGGCGGCGTCATACTCGTCCGCGGGCTTGTGATACTGGCTGGAGGTGTATTCGGCGACCAATGCGGCCCCGGTACCCACTGGCCGGTCCCGGAGCCTGGTTCCGGACTTGATGTAGAGCGCCGGCACACCACGCCTGGCGAAATGGAAATGATCGGAACGGTAGAAGAACCCCGCCTCCGGCCGCTGGTCCGGGGTCACCGTGCGTCCCTGCCCGCGGGCGGCCTCGGCGAGCAGCTCCTCGAGCCCGGAGGCCCCGTGGCCGATGACCTCGAGGTCCTCGGCCCGGCCGAGCGGGTTGAGCGCATCCAGGTTGATCACTGCGGCGGTCTTCTCGAGCGGTGCGAGCGGTGTGCTCGAGTAATGTTCCGAGCCGATCAGTCCGGACTCCTCGGCCGTAACGGCCAGGAACAGGACCGAGCGCGCCGGGGCCGGTTTCAGCGTGCTCCAGGCCTGCGCCAGCGACAGGATGCCGGCGACCCCGGTTGCATTGTCGACAGCGCCGTTGAAGATGGTGTCGCCGCTCGAGGTCTGCGCGCGTCCCAGGTGATCCCAGTGCGCCATGTAGACGATGTACTCGCCAGGCCGCTCGCGGCCCGGCAGCAGGCCAGCCACATTCGGCGAACTGGCGCGACGGATCGCATTGTGCAGGCCACCGGTGGCCCGGACACCGAGCGGCACGGCCCGGAAGCCGCGCCGCATCGCCGCAGCCTGGAGTCCCGCCAGGTCCTGCCCGGCCATCTCCAGCAGCTGGCCGGCGCGCTCGTGGGTGATCCAGCCCTCGAGCTGGCACCAGCCGGCATCGCCGTCCGGCGCCTCTGCCTGCAGCCTCGGCCCGGTCCAGCCGTTCCTGACGACCTCCCAGCCGTAGGAGGCCGGCGCCGTGTCGTGGATGATGATCGCCGCGGCCGCACCCTGGCGCGCTGCCTCCTCATACTTGTAGGTCCAGCGACCGTAGTAAGTCATCGAGCGCCCATTGAACAGCGCCGGATCGCCGGAGCCGAACCCCGGGTCGTTGACCAGGATCAGCGCCGTCTTGCCGCGCAGGTCAAGGCCGGCGTAATCGTCCCAGCCATACTCGGGCGCGACGATGCCATAGCCAACGAACACCACCTCGCTGTCGGCAATCGCCGCCTCCGGCTGCACGCGCCGGGTCGTGATCACCATGTCGTCACCATAGGCGAGCTGCATGCCGGTTTCGCCACGGGCAAACGCCAGCCGCGCGTCCGGCGCCGCGGTCAGCTCCACCAGTGCAACCTCCTGGCGATAACTGTCCCCGTTGGCCGGCTGCAGTCCCAGCTCCCGGAATTGCTGCTCCAGGTATTCGACCGTGCGCTCCCCGCCCGGCGTGCCGGGGCTGCGCCCCTCCAATCCGTCACTGGCGAGCGTCGCCACGTAGGTGCGATAGCTGGACTCGGTGATCGCATCCGCAGCCTGTTCGAGCGAGCCCCCGGGGGTCTGGCAGCCGGCAAGAACCAGCAGCAGGCCGGAACTCCAGGACCTCAGCAGGCTCAAAATTCGCATGTGGTTACCCCAAAGCGGGCCGCGAACCGATCTGTCAGCCTGGCGGCCAGTAATACCAGGCGATCGCCGCCACGACGAGCCACATGGCACCCTGGGCGTACCAGCGCCAGGGCCGGCCGCGCTGCAGGCCCAGGAATGCCGCGGCAGCGACCCCCGCCAGCACCGCGAACAGCGCCAGCGCCGCGAGCAAGGACGGAAATTCTTCCCGCAGGACCGGCTGGTCCCCCAGGTTCAGCGCAAAGACCGCGACGATCATCGCCAGGACGAGCGCGATCGCCGCAGCCGATCCAAGCAGCACCCCGGTCAGGAATCCGGCCGGGGTCAAGGGCGGCGCCCTCGGCAGGACGTGACACCGGTACTTGATCGCACGGCGGGCGGCCTCTACCTTGTACAGGGTGGATGGCCACGACCCGGCCTCCAGAGGTAGTTTAGCAGTCCATGAGCCCACGCACCGGACCTGACAGGCCGAACCGACGCCAGCTCGCGCTGGGGGTCCTGCTCGCCGTAACGGTACTCGCGCTGGCAGGCTCGGTCTCGTACCACACGGGACCGCTGGCACCGGCCCTGGCCGCCGCTGGTGAGTTCGCGCCCAGCGAACGCCACCGCCGGGTCATGCGCCTGGTAGCCGACGTCGTCGAGCGGCAGCATTACCGGCAGGCAGAGCTCGACGACGCGATGTCCGCGCAGATTTTCGAGCGCTATCTCGAGGCTTTGGACGGCGGCCGCAGTTACCTGCTCGCCAGTGACATTGCCGGTTTCGAGCACCTCCGGCACCGCCTCGACGATGCGATTCATGATGCGGACCCCGGGCCCGCCTTTGAGATCTTTACGCGCTTCCGCGAACGCAACCATGAAGTACTCGAGCATGCCCTCGCGCTGCTCGACACCGAGCCCGACTTCACGCAGGACGAGGCCTTTCGCTTCGACCGTGCCGAGGCCCCCTGGCCGGCATCGCCGGCAGAACTGCATGAGCTGTGGCGCCAACGGGTCAAGAACGACGCGCTGTCGCTGTTGCTGGCCGGCAAGGACTGGGCCGAGGCCCGCGAGATCCTGCGCAAGCGCTACGACCGGCTGGGCCGCAGGATCGAACAGGTGACACCGGACGACGTGTTCGAGACGTTCCTGAACGCCTACTCCCACGTCTACGATCCTCACTCGAACTACCTGTCGCCGCGCAATTCCGAGGAATACAACATCGCGATGAGCCTGTCCTACGAGGGCATCGGGGCTTCGCTGCAGCTGATCGACGATCACGTGACCATCATGAACGTGCTGCCCGGCGGGCCGGCGGCGGCATCCGGCCAGCTCAAGGCCCGGGACCGGATTACGGCGGTCGGCCAGGGCGGCGAGGGCCCGCTGGTCGATGTGGTCGGCTGGCGACTCGACGACGTGGTGCAGCTGATTCGCGGTCCGGTCAACACCGTCGTGCGGCTGCAGGTCCTGCCCGGCGAGCTCAACCCGGGCAGCGCCGAGACGCTGCTGCAGCTGACCCGCAACAAGGTGACGCTCGACGGGCAGGCCGCGCGCCTCGGCATGCACAAGACCCGGCGCGGCAACCAGGATCTGTCAGTCGGGGTGATCTCGGTTCCGAGTTTCTACCAGGACTACCAGGCACGCGTCGCCGGGGATACCGAGTACCGCAGCACCACCCGCGATGTACGGCGACTGATCGACGAGGCGCGCGCCGCCGGGGCGGAGGCGCTGCTGATCGACCTGCGGGACAACGGCGGTGGGCACCTGTCGGAGGCGGCGAGTCTCGTCGGCCTGTTTGTCGAACGGGGGCCGGTGGTGCAGCTGCGCGAGACCAACGGCCGGATCGAGGTTCTCGACGACCCGGAACCGGGTCTCGCCTGGGACGGCCCGCTCGTCGTACTCGTCAATCGCGCCAGCGCCTCGGCGTCGGAGATCTTTGCCGGAGCCATCCAGGATTACCGGCGCGGGCTGGTGGTCGGCCAGCAGACCTATGGCAAGGGGTCGGTGCAGAACCTGTATCCGCTGGACCGCTACGCGCTGGGGCCCAAGGCCGGCTTCGGGCAGCTGACGGTCACCATCGGCAAGTATTACCGGGTGACCGGTGACAGTACCCAGCACCGCGGCGTGGTACCGGACATCGACCTGCCATCGCTGCTGGATGCAACCGACATCGGCGAGAGTACGCGTGACAGTGCGCTGCCCTGGGACCGGATCGATGCTACCCGCTTCACCCCGGCGAACGAAGACCTGCAGGCGCTGCCGCAGCTCGAGCAGGTTCATGCGCAACGGGTCGCTGCCAACCCCGACTTCGCGGCCCTGCTCGGCGATCTCGAGTCGCTGACCCGACTGCGTGACCAGCACGAGATATCGCTGAACCTCGAGGTGCGCCGTGCTGAACGGGATGCACTGGATGCCGAACGCCTGGCCCGCGAGAACCATCGCCGCGCCGCACGTGGCCTGCCCGCGATCGAGAACGTGGCCAGCCTGGACGAGGGTGAGGCACCGGATGCGGTCCTCGATGAGGCCGTCGAGATTGCGGCCGATGCGGTGGAACTGCAGCGACGGGATGCCCTGGCCCGAGTCGGCTGAACTGCCTCAGCGCAACAGCACCTTGTAGACGTCCCAGTAGTCCTCGACCAGTACGTTGGCGTCGGGGACGCCACCGACCGCCGCCGGCGGCAGCGAACTGGGCTGCGGCACCGTTTCGGTCGGCGAACGCCAGGTCGCGGCCGCGGCAATCCGCTCGCCGCGCTGGCGGATCTCAGTGGTGATGCCCTCGGGCTCGTGCAGCTCGGCCAATGCCACGTCGATCTCGGCCAGGCGCGCCAGGCAGGTTTCCGGATTGCCGTAGCGGGCACTTTCGACGCTGCGATTGCTCGCCAGTCGGGCCTGCATCGCCATGCCGGAGACCGCGAGACGCGCATAGAGCGACTGGGCGTAGGCGATGACCGCAAGGTTGACCGCGCGCCGGCCCTCGATGGTCAGGCCCGGGAACTCCGGCCAGGGTTCCTTCTCGATCGTCCGGTGAGCCTCACGCATGTCGGCGAGCTGGCGCTCAGCCTCGACGCAGCGCTGGCGCTGCGCGTCCAGTTCAGCAGCGAGCCCGCGGCGCCGGAAGTAATGCCAGAAACTGCCGAGCCGGGCCAGGCGCTCCTCGCGCTCGCGCAGGCGCAGCCGCTCGGCGTCGGCAACCTCCTCCGCCTGGCGCAGGCGCTGGTCGGCAAGCTGCAGCCGCTCGGCGCGATCCTGCTGGAACTCCGCGAGCTGCTGCCGCCGCTGGCGGTCCTGCTTCTGGCGCTTCAGCTCGGCGGAGAACTGTTCGAGCCGCTCGCGGCAGGCGCGCCACAGCGCGCGCAGCCCGAAGTGCACCAGTGCGTCCGGCCCGCGCGCGGGGTTGCCGAGCAGGACCTCGAGCTGATCGAGCTGCTGCTGCAGGCGTGAGCTGCTGTTCTCCTGCTGCTTGAGCTTCCCGCGCAGGTCGTGCAGCTGGTCATCGAGTCCCTGCAGTTCCTTCTTGAGCTCGGCCCGGTTCCAGAACAGCTTCAGCAGGCGTTCCTGCTCGAGCGGATCGGGACGGCTGCCGAGCGCCGGCAGCCTGAACTGGGGCCACTTCTCCGGAAGAATTGCTGCCATCGGTGCGGCGCTCCGCTCAGGCTGGCGCCAGCGCGAAGCGATAGCCGCGATCCGCGCAGTACTCGAGCCACTTGTTCAGCAGCATGTTGCTGCTCCAGCGACTGTCGCCGGCCTGCGTGCCAGTGTCGCCACCGGCTGCCGCGCAGGCCTCCACGAGCCGCGCATCATGGTAGACGCGAATGGCGAGGCGCGGATCACGCGCGAGCCCGCCGGCCTCGAGGAACAGGCAGGACAGCTCCAGTGTCGTCGTGTACCGGCTGCGCTCGCGCACCGAGGCCTCGAGCGGCGGCTCGCCCGGCACCATCGCGACGGCCGTCGCCGGCAAGTGCGGCAGGTCCGGAATCACCCAGCCCAGGCGGATGTAGTTGCTCTCGTACAGCGTCATCAGGCTGACGAACGAGCGCGGCCGGGCCCGCCAGGAAGTCGCACAGAGTTGGTCCGACAACATGGATTTGACTATATCACACGAATATCCGCTGGATTCCCGCCGGAACCGTGCGGCTGTTCACGAATCCGTCACGGCCGCACGCGCCGCGGAATTCCCAGTCTTTCCAGCACCCGCGCGGCGATCTCCTCGATCGAGCACTCCGTCGTATCGAGAAACGGCACGCCTTCCTTCGCGAACATCCGTTCCGCAGTCCGCACCTCCCAGTCACACTGCTGCAGCGAGGCGTAGCGGCTGTCGGGGCGCCGCTCCTGGCGGATCTGCTGCAGGCGATCCGGCGCGATGGTCAGCCCGAACAGCCGGGCCCGGAACGGCGCGACCGCCGGCGGCAGGCGCCCGTCCAGCAGGTCCTCGTCGGTCAGCGGATAGTTCGCGGCGAAGGTACCGTACTGCATGGCCATGTAGACGCAGGTCGGCGTCTTGCCGGAACGCGAGACACCGAGCAGGATCAGGTCGGCGCGCTCGTAGTCGTGGGTGTGCGCGCCGTCGTCATTGGCCAGCGCAAAATTCGTGGCATTGATGCGCAGCGCGTAGGCCCGGATGTCAGTGACCCCGTGCGCCCGTCCCAGCGCATGGGTCGAGAGTTCGGCGAACTCGCGCTCGAGCGGGCCGAGGAAGGCATCGAAGAAGTCCAGGAACAGGCAGCGCGCCGTGCGTACCACATCACGGACCTCGGCGTCCACGAAGGTGGCGAACACCACCGGCCGCGCACCCTGCTCCTGCGCCGCGAGATTGATCCGGTTGACAGCGTCGCGCGCCTTGTCAACGCTGGAGATGAATGGCAGAGTGACTGGACTGAACTCCAGACTGTCGAACTGCGTCAGCAGGCTGTGGCCCATCGTTTCGGCGGTCACGCCGGTCTGGTCGGACACGAAGAAGACGGTTCGCCGTTGTTTCATCGCCGCCTCTGCCGGGTGCTGCGCGGGCCGGAGCCGCAGGTGGCGTGATCGTAGCAGGTGCAGGAGCCGCGGAGTGTGCACGTGACGGACTACACAGTTCCCTTCGAACAGATCGGCATCGGCGACATCGCCGCGGTCGGTGGCAAGAACGCCTCGCTCGGCGAGATGATCAGCCAGCTGGCCGCGGCCGGGGTGCGGGTCCCGGGCGGATTCGCGACCACGGCCCGGGCCTATCGGGACTTCCTCGCGCAGAACGGCCTCGCCGGGCGGATCCACGCCGCGCTCGCCGCCCTCGACGTCGACGACGTCACCCGCCTGGCGCAGACCGGCGCGCAGATCCGGCGCTGGATCCTCGAGACGCCATTCCAGCCGCGCCTGCAGCAGGAAGTGCGGGAGGCTCTCACGCGGCTGCTGGCCGACCCCGGCTCCGCAGTTGCCGTGCGCTCCTCGGCCACCGCCGAGGACCTGCCCGGTGCGTCATTCGCCGGCCAGCAGGAGACCTTCCTGAACGTGCGCGGTGCCGACGATGTGCTGGCCAGGATGCACGAGGTGTACGCATCGCTGTTCAACGACCGCGCCATCGCCTATCGCGTCCACCAGGGCTTCCGGCACGAGGACGTCGCAATCTCGGTCGGCGTGCAGCACATGGTCCGCAGCGACCGCGGCTCGAGCGGCGTGATGTTCACGCTCGATACCGAATCCGGGTTCCGTGACGTCGTCTTCATCACCGCTTCCTGGGGGCTCGGCGAGATGGTGGTACAGGGCGCGGTGAACCCGGACGAGTTCTACGTCTACAAGCCGGCGCTGCGCGCCGGCCGTGCCGCCATCATCCGCCGCAATCTCGGTGCCAAGTCCGCGAAGATGATCTATGCGGCCGATCCGGCCGCAGAACGGCGCACCGACACGGTCGACGTCCCGCCGCAGGACCGCGAGCGCTTCTGCCTGGCGGACGCGGACGTCCTGGCGCTCGCCCGGCAGGCCCTGTTGATCGAGGACCACTACGGCTGCCCGATGGACATCGAGTGGGGCCGGGACGGCACGACTGGCGAGTTGTACGTGCTGCAGGCGCGGCCGGAAACGGTGCAGAGCCGCGGCACCGGCCGTTCGATCCTGCGCTTTGCGCTGAAGGACCGCTCCCGGGCGCTGGCCCGCGGACGCGCGATCGGCCAGCGCATCGGGGCCGGCACCGCACGGGTCATCACCGGTGCCCGTGACATGGCCCGCGTGCAGGCCGGCGACGTGCTGGTCTCGGACATGACCGACCCGGACTGGGAGCCGGTGATGAAGCGGGCCGCGGCAATCGTGACCAATCGCGGCGGCCGCACCTGCCATGCGGCCATCATCGCGCGCGAGCTCGGCATTCCGGCCGTGGTTGGCTGCGGCGATGCCACCAGCGCCATTGCCGATGGCCAGCCGGTCACCGTGTCCTGCGCCGAGGGCGACACCGGTGTCGTCTACGAGGGCCGACTCGACTTCGAACAGCGGCAGATCGAGCTCGACGCGCTGCCGCCGGCACCGGTCCGTATCATGATGAACGTCGGCAATCCGGACCGCGCCTTCGATTTCGCCGCAATTCCGCACCAGGGCGTGGGCCTCGCACGGCTCGAGTTCATCATCAACCGGATGATCGGCGTGCACCCGCGGGCGCTGCTGGAATACGAGCGGCTCGATCCGGTACTGCGCGAGCAGGTGCGCCGGCAGATGGCCGGCTACACCGACCCGGTCGAATTCTTCGTCGGCCGGCTGGCCGAGGGCATCGCCTGCATCGCCGCGGCCTTCGCACCGCAGCCGGTGATCGTGCGCCTGTCGGACTTCAAGTCGAATGAATACGCGAACCTGGTCGGCGGCAAGAACTACGAGCCACACGAGGAAAACCCGATGCTCGGCTTCCGTGGCGCCTCGCGCTACGTCGATCCGGGTTTCCGGCCTTGCTTCGAGCTCGAGTGCCGCGCGCTGCTGCGCGTGCGCTCGGAGATGGGCCTCGGCAACGTCAAGGTCATGGTGCCATTCGTGCGCACCGTGGACGAGGGCCGGCGCGTCGTGGAGCTGCTGGCCGCCAACGGCCTGAAGCGCGGCGTGGACGGGCTCGAGGTCATCATGATGTGCGAGCTGCCGACCAACGCGCTGCTCGCGGAGCGCTACCTGGAGCACTTCGACGGCATGTCGATCGGCTCGAACGACCTGACGCAGCTGACCCTCGGGCTCGACCGGGACTCCGCAATCGTCGCCGGCCTGTTCGACGAGCGCGATGATGCGGTCAAGGCGCTGCTGGCCATGGCGATCGCGGCCTGCCGCAAGGCCGGCAAGTACATCGGCATCTGCGGCCAGGGACCCTCGGACCACCCCGACCTGGCACGCTGGCTGGTCGACCAGGGCATCGACAGCCTGTCGCTGAATCCCGATACCGTCGTCGAGACCTGGCTGTTCCTCGCCAACCGCTCGTGACACCCGGCCCCGTTCAGGCGGCCGGCACGTTCCAGGGTGCGGCAAACAGCAGGCGCCGGTAATGCCGCAGTTCCTCGATGGACTCGAACACGTCCGCCAGCGCGGTGTGCTTCGACTCCTTCTCGATGCCGGCCAGCACCGCCGGCGCCCAGCGACGCGCCAGCTCCTTCAGCGTCGAGACGTCGAGATTGCGGTAGTGGAAATGGCGCTCGAGCGCCGGCATCCAGCGCGCGAGAAAGCGGCGGTCCTGGCAGATACTGTTGCCGCACATCGGCGAGGCGCCGGCGTCCACGTGCTGCGCCAGGAACGCAAGCGTCAGGCGCTCCGCCGCCGCCTCGTCGAGCGCACTGGCGCGCACCCGGTCCACGAGTCCCGAGGCGCCGTGCGTGCGCGTGTTCCACTCGTCCATCCCGGCGAGCAAGGCCTCAGGCTGATGCACGGCGAGGACCGGCCCTGCGGCAATCAGCTCGAGATCCGCATCGGTCACGACGGTCGCAATCTCGAGGATCCGGTCCGACTCCGGCACCAGGCCGGTCATCTCCAGGTCGATCCAGATCAGGCGGTCGGCGCGGCTCATGTTGCCGCCGATCTTAGCAGAGGCTAGTCTGCGCCCGCCCATGTCCTCCTCCACCGGTCCGTCGCGACAGCACGATCAGGCCGGCCGCGTCGTGGCCGCGCACGGGCGCGATGCGGTCGTCGAGAACGAGGACCGGGAGCGCATACGGTGCCGACTGGCGGGCCGGCGGCACGCGGTTGTCTGCGGCGACCGCGTGCGCTGGACCGCGGGCGAGACCGAAGGCGGCGGCGGCACGATTACGGCGGTGCTGCCACGCACGACGGAGCTCGCACGCCTGAACCTGCGCGGTGCGGCGGAACCCGTCGCCGCCAACCTGAGCCAGCTCGTCGCGGTGCTGGCCCCGCGGCCCGCGGCCGACTTCGGCCTCTGCGACCGCTACCTGGCTGCGGCCGAGTGGGCCGGCCTCCGGGCCTGCGTCGTCGTCAACAAGTTCGACCTGCCGGATGCACCAGCACTGCTGGCGGCCGCCACCGCGACCTACAGAGCGGCCGGCTATCCGGTCGTGCGCGCGAGCCGCGATGGTGAGGGCGGGGTGAGTGAGCTCGCCGCCCGGCTTGCCGGCGAGACCAGCGTGCTGGTCGGTCAATCGGGGGTCGGCAAGAGCTCGCTCACCAATCGGCTGGTGCCCGGTGTCGAGGCCGTCGTGCGCGAGATCTCGGAGGCTGCATCGGCAGGCCGCCATACGACCACGGCCTCCACGCTGTATCACCTGCCCGGGGGCGGCGAGCTGATCGACTCGCCCGGCGTCCGGGACTTCGCACCACCGCTGCCGGCGCCGCGCGAGATTGAGCATGGCTTCCGCGAGATCGCGGCAGCGGCCAGCTGTCGCTTTGCCGACTGCCGCCATCTGCACGAACCCGGCTGCGCGGTGGCCGCCGCGGCCGCCGACGGCCGGATCGATGCACGGCGCCTCGCGAGCTACCGCGAGCTGCTTGGCCTCGCGGAGCAATTGGCCCGGCCGGGGTCGCCGCGCTTCAGGAGATGACCTGGCGGCCCGCGAGCGCGTGGGCCAGCGTGCCGCCATCCACGTATTCCAGTTCGCCGCCGACCGGCACGCCGTGTGCGATGCGCGAGGCCCGGAGGCCACGGCGCAGCACCAGCTCGCCGATGAAATGCGCGGTTGCCTCGCCCTCGACCGTCGGGTTGGTCGCCAGGATGACCTCGCGCACCTCACCCTGCTCGAGCAGCGCCTCGAGTTCGCGCAGGCCCAGCTGTTCGGGCCCGATGCCGTCCAGTGGCGACAGGTGCCCCATCAGCACGAAGTAACGGCCGCGATAGCCGCCCGACGCCTCGATTGCCACGACGTCAGCGGGTGACTCGACGACGCACAGCACGGTGGCGTCACGACGGGGCGCCGTGCAGGTCTCGCACAGCTCGTTGTCGGTAAGCATGCGGCAGCGCCGGCAGTGCCCGACCCGGTCGGTCGCCTCGACGAGCGCGCGCGCCAAGGCCCGGCCGCCTTCGCGGTTGCGCTCGAGCAGGTGGAACGCCATGCGCTGCGCCGACTTCGGCCCGACGCCCGGCAGCACGCGCAGGGCCTCGATCAATCGTGCCAGGCCCGGCGAGTATTTCACGGCGGGACGGTCAGAGCGGCAGCTTCATGCCCGGCGGCAGCTGCATGCCACCCATCGCCTCGCTCATGTGCTGCTGCGCGGCCGCCGCGACCCGGCGCACCGCGTCGTTGCAGGCAGCGGCGATGAGATCCTCGAGCATCTCGCGGTCGTCGCCAGCCACGGCCGGATCGATCTGCACGCGGCGCACCTCATGGCGGCCGTTCATGACCACCCGGACCATACCGCCGCCGGCCTCGCCGGTGACCTCGAGTGAGCCGAGCTGCTCCTGCGCCTTCTGCACGTTGGCCTGCAGCTGCTGCGCCTGGCGCATCAGGTTTGCGATGTTGCCTTTCACGAGCTCTATTCTACCCGACCGGCTTGATCGAATCTGGCTGGATCACGGCCCCGAAACGGTCGCGCAGCACGCGTACCGTCGGGTCGCTCTCCAGGGCCAGGCGGGCCTGCTCGAGCCGCTGGTCGCGGGCCTGCTCCTCGCGGCGCGCGGGTGTGTCCCCCGGCTCCGCGCTGACTTCGAATTCCAGGGTAACCGCCGAGCCGGTGACCCGGGACAGCGCCTGCCGGAAACGCTCCTCCTGCTGCCGGGTCCGCAGCGATTCGGCGCGGGCGTCGAGGCGCAGGCGGAATCGCTGGCCCTCCCGGGAGATGAGCTCGCAATTCGTCGCCAGCTGCCGCGCGGCCCCCTGCAGCTCGAGCTGGGCGACGATCCCGGGCCAATCCTCGCATTGCACCGAGGGCGCTGCGGTGGCTGCCGGCGCCCCGGCAGCCGCGGGCGCTGGCGGCGCTGCGCTCACCGTACGGCCGGGCCGCGCCGGCGCCGTCACCACGGGACGCTCATCACCGGTGACGGGACGGAACGCCAGCATCCGCAGCAGCGTCATCTCCATGCCGATCCGCGGGCCGGGCGCCAGCGGCAGGTCGCGGCGACCGAGAATCGCGATCTGATAGCCGAGCTGGACGGTCTCGGAATCCATCCTCGCGGCCAGGCGCGGCAGCAGGTCGCCGGCGTAGACCTCGTCCTCAGGCAGGTCCGGCACGGCCTGGCGCAGCGCGACCTTCTGCAGTACCGCAGCCAGCTCATCGAGCAGCTGCGCATAGTCCGGCGCGAACTCGTCCGCGGCAGCGATGGCCTCCAGCAGGCCGCGGGCATCGCCCTCTGCCAGGCACTCCACGAGCCGGATGACATGGGCGCGATCGACCGTGCCGAGCATCCGGCGGGTCTCGGCCTCGGTGACCCGGCCGGCACCAAACGCGAGCATCTGGTCGAGCAGGGACAGCGCGTCGCGCAGGCTGCCATCGGCCGCACGCGCCAGCAGACTGATCGCGCCCGGCTCCGACTCGACACCCTCGGCGGTGAGAATCTGCTGCAGGCGGCCAGCGATCAGCGCCGCCGGCAGGCGCTTGAGGTTGAACTGCAGGCAGCGTGACAGCACCGTGACCGGCAGTTTCTGCGGATCGGTGGTCGCGAGCAGGAACTTGACGTGCGGTGGTGGCTCCTCGAGCGTCTTCAGCAGCGCATTGAAGGAGTGGTTCGACAGCATGTGCACCTCGTCGATGAGGTACACCTTGTAGCGGCCGCGGGTCGGCGAATACTGGACGTTGTCGAGCAGCTCGCGGGTGTCGTCGACCTTGGTGCGCGAGGCGGCGTCGACTTCAATCAGGTCGACGAAGCGGCCCTCGTCGATCTCGCGACAGGCGGCGCAGGCTCCACAAGGACGCGAGCTAACGCCCTGCTCGCAATTCAGCGAGCGGGCGAGAATCCGCGCGATAGTGGTCTTGCCGACGCCGCGGGTGCCCGTGAACAGGAAGGCATGGTGGACCCGGTTTGAATCCAGCGCGTTGACCAGGGCCTGCTGCACGTGTTCCTGACCGACCAGCTCGGCGAAGCTGCGTGGCCGCCACTTGCGTGCAAGTACGAGATAACTCATGCCATGGGCCGCCGCGTCTCCGCTACCGAGCTGCCGGTTGCCATGCCGGTGGAGGCGGCCCGCGCCAGCACCCCTCCGGCACCCGATGTGACCGTTACCGTTGCTCCCTTCCGGGCCTGGCGGGATTCACGATTGATCGTCGCGGAGGAACCGACGCGAGCCACCATCGATGACTCCGACCTTGGAATCGTACAACGCCCAACAGTGCCGGTGTTACGGTTTCGGTAACACCGGCACCAGACTGGCGGAGAGGGTGGGATTCGAACCCACGTGGAGCGTAATGCCCCCAACCGATTTCGAGTCGGTGCCGTTATGACCGCTTCGGTACCTCTCCGAGGTTTTCCGGACGGCCGTCGTGGCGGCCCGGTCCGGAGCCTGTATTCTACATCAATGGAGTCGCAGACCGCGCAGTCCGGCGGACCGCGAGGGACCGTCCGCCGCCGTCTTGGCTTCCCGGCCGTCGTCCTCGTGGCGCTGATGATCGGCACCTGCTCGTCGCCGCCCGGCCTGCTCGTGCAGATCCGCGAGCTGGGCGCGCTGAAAGTGGCTACGCGCAACAGTCCGACCGCCTATTTCGAGGGCGCCGCCGGCCCGGACGGCCCGGAATACGAACTGGCGGTGGGCTTCGCCCGCGCTCTCGGCGTCCGGCTGGAACTGCGGGTGCTACCGTCAGGCACGGCCGCACTCGAGGACGTGCTCAGCAATCGCTCCCATATCGCGGCGGCCGGCATTGTCGCGAACGAACCGCGCCGGGCGACCGGGTTGTTCGGCCCGGTCTATCGCCGCATCAGCCAGCATGTGATCGGACACGTGCGTGGCCCGCTGCCGGCGGGACCGGCGGAGCTCGCCGGCCGGCGCATCGCGGTCATCCGCGGCTCCACCCACGCCGCGAGCCTGGCAAGACTGGCCGCCACGGTGCCGGGGCTCCAATGGACCGAACTGGATAACGTCGACCAGCTCGACCTGCTCGCACGGGTCGCTGGCGGTGCCATCGACCTGACCATCGCCGACTCGAGCGAATTCGCGCTGGGCCGGTATTTCCATCCGGAACTGCGGCCCGCCTTCACGCTCCTCGAGTCCGAGGAGATCGCCTGGGCCCTCGGGCCGCGCAGCCACGAGCTGCTGGCCTTCGTCCAGCGCTACTTCGACGGCCTGGCCGGCGACGGCCGCCTGGCCAGCATCCTGGCCCGCCATGATCGGACCATGGCCCGTGTGGATCGCATCGATGCCGCGGCCTTCGTCGAGGATGTGCGCCGGACGCTGCCCGCATACCGCCCCTGGTTCGAGGAAGCGGCCGCCGAGACCGGC
>SCUD01000059.1 GCA_004297335.1 Gammaproteobacteria bacterium | reverse complement strand
CGTACCTCGGGATTGATCGTCGTTTCCCAGAGCTGGCTCGGGTTCATCTCGCCGAGCCCCTTGTAGCGCTGGATCACCTGGCCCTTGCGAGCCTGGTCGAAGAGCCAGCTCATCGCCTCGGGGAAGGACGCGACCTCGGCGCGCTCGCTGCCGCGGCCGACAAAGGCGCCCTCACCCAGCAGTCCCGCGAGCGTTCGGCCCAGCGCCGCGATGCGTCCGTATTCTGCCGACTCGAAAAACTCGCGCTGCAGGTGCTTTTCAGTCGTGCTGCCATGTTCGGTGCGGACGACGTCGATGCGCAGCGGCACTCCGGTAGCGGCCTGGCGCACCTCAATCAGATAGCCATGAACCAGACCGCCGTCGGCGTTCAGCCGGCGCTCCAGTTCCCGGGCCCAGGACTCCATCCACTGCGCATCACCGAATTCCCGCTCGCCGACTGGCGGCATGACCAGCAGTTGTTCGAGCAGGCGGCGGTCGTAGCGCCGGGTCCAGCGCGCGATGATGGCCTGCACCTCGACGTACTGGCCCGCAAGCGCCTCGAGGGCCAGGCCCGCGAGCGGCGGCGCGGCGGCGTTCACATGCAGTGCTGCGCCGTCGAGCGCGCTCGCCAGCAGCAATTGCTCGAGCTCGGTCTCATCCTTGACGTACTGTTCCTGCTTGCCTTTCCTGACCTTGAACAGCGGCGGCTGCGCGATGTAGATGTGGCCGCGCTCGATCAGTTCCGGCATCTGCCGGTAGAAGAAAGTCAGCAGCAGGGTGCGGATGTGGCTGCCATCGACATCGGCATCACTCATCAGGAAGATGCGGTGGTAGCGCAGTTTCGAGATGTCGAAATCATCCCGTCCGATGCCGGTGCCCAGCGCGCTGATCAGCGTCACGACCTCCTGCGAGGACAGCATCTTGTCGAAGCGCGCGCGTTCGACGTTCAGGATCTTGCCCTTGAGCGGCAGCACCGCCTGTGTGCGCCGGTCGCGGCCCTGCTTGGCGGAACCGCCGGCGGATTCGCCCTCGACCAGGAACAGCTCGGACTTCGCGGGATCCTTTTCCTGGCAGTCGGCGAGCTTGCCGGGCAGGCCCGAGGCATCGAGCGCGCCCTTGCGGCGGGTCATCTCGCGGGCCTTGCGCGCGGCCTCGCGCGCGCGCGCGGCCTCGATGATCTTCATGCAGATCGCCTTCGCATCCGCCGGCCGCTCGAGCAGGAATTCGCCGAGTTTCTGCGCGACGGCGGACTCAACCGCACCCTTGACCTCGGACGACACCAGCTTGTCCTTGGTCTGCGATGAGAACTTGGGGTCCGGCATCTTGATCGAGAGGATCGCCGTCATGCCTTCGCGCGCATCATCACCGGTCAGCGTGACGTTCTCGCGCTTCGCCAGGCCTTCCTTCTCGATGAAGTCGTTGATCCTGCGGGTCAGCGCCGCGCGGAATCCGGCGAGGTGGGTGCCGCCGTCCTTCTGCGGGATGTTGTTCGTGTAACAGTACATCGACTCCTGGTAGGAGTCGTTCCACTGCGCGGCAACCTCGACCGATACCGGACCTTCCTGGCTCTGGAAATAGAAGATGTGCGGGTGAATCGCGGTGCGGCTGCGGTTCAGGTACTGCACGAAGGCGCTGACGCCGCCATCGTGCTGGAACACGTCGCGGCGGTCCTCGCGCTCGTCGATCAGCTCGATGCGCACGCCGGAATTCAGGAACGAGAGCTCGCGCAGGCGCTTCGCCAGCCAGTCGTAGTTGAAGGTCGTGTTCGTGAAGATCGTATCGCTCGGCTTGAACCGGATCGTCGTGCCGCGCTCGCTGGTCTCACCGACGACGGCGAGCGGCGCCACTGGTTCGCCCAGGCGGTACAGCTGGCGATGCAGCTTGCCGTTGCGCGCGATCGAGAGCGTCAGCGTGCCGGACAGTGCGTTGACGACAGAGACACCAACACCATGCAGGCCACCGGAGACCTTGTAGGAGTTGTCGTCGAATTTTCCGCCTGCGTGCAGCACGGTCATGATGACTTCCGCCGCGGAGCGTCCCTCCTCGGCGTGGATGTCGGTCGGGATGCCGCGGCCGTTGTCGGTCACCGTCACCGATTCATCGGCGTGGATCGTGACGACGATGCGGTCGCAGTGCCCGCCCAGGGCCTCGTCGATCGAGTTGTCCACGACCTCGAAGACCATGTGGTGCAGGCCGGTGCCGTCATCGGTATCGCCGATGTACATGCCGGGCCGCTTGCGGACGGCTTCGAGGCCTTTCAGGACCTTGATCTTGGTCGCGTCGTAAGTGTCGTCTGCGGTCATGGAGTCGCCCGGCAGCTTAACCGGCGGATGATAGCACATCTGGTCTCTTTTGCTTTGTTTTTCAGATGCTTGCTGAGTAAACCGGTGGCCTGTTCCGGCTGTGGATAGAACTGTGGATAACGGCGCCTGGAGCCGGCGGCAGGGCGGGCTGATTGTGCACCGCAAAATGGCAACTCTTGCGGAGTTTCTCGTCGCTCCTCATGGCGTGGTGCCGATTCCATCGTGGAATTAGGCCGGCGATGGAATCACGGCCCCACCTCCGGCGAGGGCCCGTATCCTGTGGAAAAGCTGGAAATGCCCCACGGCGGGCGGCAGTCAGATCGCGACGATGCGGCCTTGTTCCACGTGGAACACCCGATCCGGTTCCGGCAGTCCCGCGACCCGCGGCTTCAATGAAGTTACCCAGAGCTGAACGGGCAACTCCCGAATGATGGACATCAGCCTCTCGAGGCTTGCCTCATCCAGCTCCGCCGCCGGATCATCCAGCAGCAGCGCGGACCGACCTGGCCTCTCCTCTTCCAGGACCAGCAGTTGCGCCAGCAGCAACGAGGCGGCCAGCAGCTTCTGCTGCCCACGGGAGACCACGCCACGTGCTGCCCGGTTTCCGAGTCGCACGCCGATGTCGCCACGGTGAGGTCCAGCCTGTGTCGCCCGGTACCGGCGATCGCCGGCGACCCCGCCGGCCAGTTCTTCCAATAGCGGCCGTCCACGTTCCCAGCCTGGAACATGCACCAGTTGCACCTCGGAGCCCAAGAGCGCCTGGCCAATACGCTGCAGCGGTCCGGCCAGCCGCCGCAGATATCCCTCTCGCTGCTCCGCCAGCCGTTCTCCGGCCGCAGCCAGCTCAGGATCCCAGGCACTGAGCGCTCGCTGCTCCAGCCCCTGTCTCAGCGCAGAATTTCTCTGCCGTAAGGCCGCGTGATAGCGCTGCCAGGTGCCAAGGAACTCTGGTTCCACGTGGAACACACCCCAGTCAAGGAACCGCCGACGCCGTCCTGGTCCTTCCTCGACCAGCTTATGAAGGTCTGGATCAATCACCTGAACCGGGAAGTGCTCTGCCATCTCGGCAAAACCGCGTGCGGCAGCACCGCCAACTCTCAGTTCGGTCACCCCGCGGGCCGCCCGGATCCCCAATACCGTCGGGCTCAGGCCGCCGGCACTTTCCCCAGTCAGCCGGAATTCAACCTCACCCGTCTGAATCAGGATCTCCCGACTACGACTCCGGAACGACCGCCCACGCCCGAGAAAAAACGCAGCCTCCAGCAGACTGGTTTTTCCGGAGGCATTCGGCCCGACAAAAAGGTTAACCCCGGACCCGAGCGTCAGCTCAGCCGCGCTGAGACAACGAAAACGCTCGACACGGAACCAGCCGAGGGGCATTGCGCCCCTAGAGCCGCATTGGCATCACAACATAGCGATTACTGGTCACCCCAGGCGCCCGCACCAGGCAACTGGCGTTGCTGTCGCTCAGGCCAAGCTCCACCTCTGCGCCTTCGATCGCACCGAGTGCATCAAGGAGATAGTTGACGTTGAATCCTACCTCCAGGTCTTCGCCCCCGTAGCGCACCTCGAGTTGCTCCTCGGCCTCTTCCTGCTCTGGATTGTGCGCCTGCAAGGTCAGTGAATTGCCACGGACGACCACCCGGATACCGCGATACTTCTCGTTCGAAAGGATCGCCGTCCTTTGCAGGGCTCCACGCAGCGCCTCCCGATCCGCAATGATCGTGCGCGGCGGTGCCGCTGGAATCACCCGCCCGTATTCCGGGAATCTTCCATCAATAAGCTTCGAAGTGAAGCGAACGTCTCCAATCTGGGCCCTAACGTGATTCGAGGCCACGGTCACTGAAACCGTTCCTTCTGTCCCCAGCAGCCGCTGCAGCTCCAGAACACCCTTGCGCGGCACGATCACCTGGCGAACACCCGGCTGGCCGGCCATCTCCATCTCGCACAATGCCAGACGATGACCGTCAGTCGCGACCGTTCGCAGCATTTTCCCATCTGTTTCCAGCAACATGCCGTTCAGATAGTAACGGACATCCTGCTGCGCCATTGAAAATTGCGTCTTGTCGATCAGCCGGCGCAGGTCCGCCTGCGACAGCTCGAAGGTTTGCTGCTCCGCCAGTTCATCAATTACCGGGAAATCACCGGCAGGTAGCGTTGCGAGCACGAAACGGCTGCGACCGCCGCGAACCGTCACTTTCTCACCATCCTGATTGAAGGACAGCGACGTCTTCTCCGGCAGGGACCGGCAGATATCCAGCAATTTGCGCCCAGGCAGGGTCATCTGCCCCTCGGCATCGGTCACGATGTGCGCCTGGGCGACCAGCTCCACTTCCAGGTCCGTTGCCGTGATTGCGAGTCTTCCCGCTCTTGCGGTCAGCAGCAGATTCGCGAGGATCGGCATCGTGTGCCGCCTTTCAACCACGCCGATAACCGCCTGCAGCGCAGACAGGAGATCTTCACGCTCAGCACTGAATTTCATCTGTGCACCCGTACTTGCCCGTTTCTGGAAATTCCGACAATGGTTACTGGATCTTTATGATTGTAATAACTGTAGAGCTCGCTATTTTCGGTGGAAAAGCCCAAAAATTACAATGCTCTCCGCCAGTTGGCAGCCCCTTTAACCCGTGGGCTGCCTGCCGCCTTCCTATGCCTCCCCTGAGGACCAGCTGTGGATCGAATAACAACCACAGCTCATCCCATCATTATCCACATCAACCGGTCAGGATTCTCAACAGGTTCTGGTAATCCTCGGTCATTCGTCGATCCGATTCCCGGAGTTCACGGATGCGCTGGCAGGCATGCATCACCGTCGTATGGTCCCGCCCACCGAAAGCATCGCCAATTTCCGGCAGGCTGTGCGTCGTCAGTTCGCGCGACAGGGCCATCGCCACCTGGCGAGGACGGGCAATCGAGCGGCTGCGACGTTTTGAGAGCAGGTCAGCCAGGCGGATCTTGTAGTACTCGGCGATCGTCTTCTGGATGTTCTCGATCGTCACCAGGCGTTCCTGCAGCGCCAGCAGGTCCTTCAGTGCCTCGCGTGCGAACTCGAGCGTGATCGGCCGGCCGGTGAAACGCGAGGTGGCAAGGACGCGCCGCAGCGCTCCCTCGAGCTCGCGCACATTGGAGCGAATCCGCTTGGCGATGAAGAACGCGACCTCTTCCGGCAGCCCTTCGCCGGCCGCCTGCGCCTTCGCCATCAGGATGGCCACGCAGGTCTCGAGTTCCGGTGGCTCGATCGCCACCGTGAGGCCCCAGCCAAAGCGGGATTTCAGCCGCTCCTCGAGGCCGTTGACTTCCTTCGGATAGCGATCGCAGGTCAATACAATCTGGTGCTGGCCTTCGAGCAGCGCGTTGAAGGTATGGAAGAACTCTTCCTGTGAGCGGTCCTTGCCGGCGAAGAACTGGATATCGTCGATCAGCAGCGCGTCCAGTGTCCGGTAGGCTTGCTTGAAATCCGCAATCGTATTGTGCTGCAGCGCCCGCACCATGTCGCTGACGAAGCGTTCGCTGTGGACATACGCGACGCGTGCGGTGGGCTGCCGCTGCCGCACCAGGTTGCCGACCGCATGCATCAGGTGGGTCTTGCCGAGGCCGACCCCGCCGTAGATGAACAGCGGGTTGTACGCGCGGCCCGGATTCTCGGCGACCTGCGCGGCCGCAGCCCGTGCCAGCTGGTTGCTCTTGCCCTCGACGAAGGTCTCGAAGGTGAATTCAGGATTGACGCGGCCGCCAACGACCAGCGGCTGGCGTTGGCGCCCGGTCGGCGCCGGCGCCACCGCCGCCGCGGGTTCCTCCCGGCGGGACCCGATCTCCAGCGTGACGCGTAGCGGCTCGCCCGCACAGGCGTCGCCGACCAGCTGTTCGATGCGCCCATACAGGTGCTGCTCGATCCAGGAAATGACGAAGCGATTCGGTGCGAGCAAGCGCAGCGCCCCGTCCTGCTCGACTGCCTGGAGCGGTCGCAACCAGGTGTTGAACTGCTGTTCCGGTACTTCGCTTTCGAGCTGATGGAGACAGCGATGCCAAAGCGAGCCCTGCACGAGCGGATCCCCTGGTTCGTTGGCGGGTCACGGGAAAGGGCGGTGAGTCTATAGCCTCAGACGGCCGGGCGCCAGAGTTATCCACAAGCCAATTCGGGCGCCATGGGCCCGGTCACGGGATTTCCGGGTTGACAGCCGCAGCGGGGATTCTTACCCTTGCCGCCCTTTTCCGCATGTGCTGATCACCGTCATGAAGCGCACCTACCAGCCGAGCAAGATCAAGCGCAAGCGCACGCACGGATTCCGCGCCCGCATGGCGACGAAGAAGGGCCGCCAGGTGCTCAAGCGGCGTCGCGCCAAGGGCCGGCGGCGGCTCGCTGTTTCGCAGTCCCGCTGACGATCGCCGCCACGTCGGCGCAGTACGGGTTCCGTGCCGCCCAGAAACTGCGTTCCGCCGCACTGTTCGAGCGCGTGCGGAAGCTCGGGCGACGGGACGGGGACGCATTGTTCGGGCTCCAGTACGCGGCCAACGACCTGGGCGGTGCCCGTCTCGGCATGGCCGTTGGCACCCGCGTGGCGGGGAGCTCGGTGGAGCGAAACCGGCTGCGGCGGCTGATCCGCGAGTCGTTCCGGCTGCACCGGCTGGAACTGCCCGCGATGGATTTTTGCGTGACCGCGAGGGCTGGCGCCCGGGATGCCGCGAGCCGGGAAGTCTTTGCGAGCCTCGAACGGCTGTGGGGAAGGGTCCGGCGCAGTCCATGAAGAAGTTGCTGCAGTTGCCGATCCGGCTGTACCAGTGGTTCCTGAGCCCGCTGCTGGGCCAGAACTGCCGCTATCACCCGAGCTGCTCGGCCTATGCGCTCGAGGCGCTCGAATTGCATGGCGCGGGTCGTGGCAGCTGGCTCGCTGTGCGGCGCATCTGCCGTTGTCATCCGTGGCACGAGGGCGGCTACGACCCGGTGCCGGAGAGCCGTGCCTGATGGACAACCTGCGTATCTTCCTGTGGCTCGGGCTCCTGTTCGTGCTGTGGCTGAACGTGGATGCCTGGATGAAGGATCGGGCCCCTGAGTCGGTCCCGGGGGCCGCCGTGACTGCGCCTGGGCTCCCGGCAGGGGCGACCAGTCCGGATGTACCGGCCGGAGGCACGGGGCTCGCGGATGCACTGCCGCTCATCCAGGAGGGCCCGGAGGCCCCCGCCACGGTCGCGCCGCGTACCGAGGTCGCGGCGCTGCCGGCAGCTCCCGCTGGGGTCCGGGTCGTCACCGATGTACTCGACCTCGACCTGGCGCTTACGGGCGGCGATTTCGTGCGGGCCGATGTCCTCCACTACCCGCTGCGCAAGGACGATCCCGGGACCCCGGTGCGGCTGTTCAATGGTGCGACCGCCGGGTCGTTGTTCCTGTTCCAGTCCGGGCTGACCACGGGCGAGGCGGGCCGCCCGGAGCCGAATCACAAGGCGCTCTTCGCCGCGGAATCCCGTGAGTACCGGCTCGAGGAGGGCCGGGATGAACTGCGGGTGCCGCTGCGCTGGTCGGACGGAGCGGGCCTCTCGGTCACGAAGACCTACACGCTGCGCCGTGGTTCCTACGTCGTGGACGTCGGCTACCGGGTCGAGAACGCCGGCGAGCAGCCGCTGCGGCTGGCCTCGTATGCGCAGCTGCTGCGGCACTGGGAGCAGCAGGAACGCTCGATGTGGAACGTCGAGACCTACGCATTCCGCGGTCCGGCGATGTATGACGGCGAGCGTTACCAGAAGCTGGACGTCGAGGACGAGGAGGACCAGGCACTGTCGCGCACGGTGACCGGCGGCTGGGTTGCGGCCTTGCAGCACCATTTCGTCGCCTCGATCGTGCCGCCCGCGGGGCTGCCGTACCAGTACGAGCTGCGCGTGCAGGACCGCGATTACCTGCTGCGCGTGATCGGTCCCGCGCAGGTGGTCCCGGCGGCGGGCACCCTCGAGCTCAGCGAGCGGTTGTTCGTCGGGCCGAAGCTGCAGGACCAGCTCGAGCAGGCGGGCCCGAAGCTGGAACTGACAGCCGACTACGGCAAGCTGACGATCCTCGCCCAGCCGCTGTTCTGGATCCTGTCCCGGGTCCACGAGCTGATCGGCAACTGGGGCTGGACGATCATCATCGTGACGCTGCTGATCAAGCTCGTGTTCTACAAGCTGTCGGAAACGAGCGGCCGTTCGATGGCGAAGATGCGCACGGTTGCGCCGCGCCTGAAGTCCATCCAGGAGCGCTTCAAGGACGATCGCGAGGGCCAGGCGCGCGCGATGATGGAGCTGTACAAGCGCGAGAAGATCAACCCGGTGGCCGGCTGCCTGCCGATGCTGGTGCAGATTCCGTTCTTCCTCGCGTTCTACTGGGTGCTGCTCGAAAGTGTCGAGATGCGCCAGGCACCGTTCATGGGCTGGATCCAGGACCTGTCGGTGCGCGATCCCTTCTTCGTGCTGCCGCTGCTGATGGGCGGGGCGATGTTCCTGCAGTTCAAGCTCAACCCGACGCCGCCCGATCCGGTGCAGGCCAAGGTCTTCGCCTTCATGCCGGTCGTAATGACGGTGATGTTCATGTGGTTCCCGTCGGGCCTCGTGCTCTACTGGCTGACCAACACGGTGCTGTCGATCGCGCAGCAGTGGAAGATCAACCGGGTCGTCGAGGCCGAGGCGAAAAAGCAGCGCAGCGGCTGAGACAGGCGATGCCGGTGATCCTCGTCGGCGATATCGGTGGTACCCATGCGCGGCTCGCGCTGGCCCGGCCGGTGTCCGCGGGCTGGCGCTTCGAGCAGCTTCAGGACCTGCCCGCTGCCGGCGACATGGCGATGGCGGTAGCGCGGTTTCTCGACCAGGCCGGGAGGCCGGCACTCGAGGCCGCGGCCTTCTGCGGGGCCGGACCGGTCGCCGCCGATGGCAGCATCCAGCTCGTGAATGCCGAGGTCCTGCTCCAGCCTCAGGAGCTTGGCCGGGCGAGCGAACTGTCACGCGTAATCCTGATCAACGATTTCGCCGCGGTCGCGCATGCCATTGCGCGCCTGCCGGCGGCGGCGCTGCAGCACTGCGGTGGCGGCGTGCCGGTGTCTGATGCGCCGCGGGTCGCACTCGGCGCCGGAACGGGCCTCGGCGTTGCCATCGCCGCACCGGGACGCAACGGCTGGACGGTGATCGGCGGTGACGGCGGGCACGCGGACCTTGCACCGCTCGACGAGGAGCAGCTCGGCGTGTGGCGACGGCTGAAAGAGCGGCACGGACGCGTGTCGGCCGAGACCGTACTGAGTGGTCCGGGCCTGCGGCGCCTGTATTCGGAACTCGGCGAGGGTCCTGCGCCAGCAGCGCCGGAGATTGCCGCTGCCGCCTGGCGAGGCGAGCCGCGTGCGCTGCAGGCGGTGCGCCTGTTCACCCGCTGGCTCGGTGCCGTGGCGGGCAACCTGGCGCTGACCGCCGGGGCCCGCGGGGGCGTGTACCTCGCCGGTGGCATCGTGCCCGCCTGGGGTCCACGCTTCGACGCGGGCCTGTTCCGCACCGCATTCGAGGACAAGCCGCCGTTCAGCGAGTGGCTGCGGGCGGTGCCGAGCTACGTCGTGACCGAGCCGCAACCGGGGCTGTGGGGGCTCGCAGCGCTGGCCCGGGAGTCCCTCGACCCGCAGTCGGCGGCGTGAGCGGCCTGGCCGGCCATTCGCAGGACACTATCGTCGCGCCGGCGACGCCGCCGGGGCGCGGCGGCATCGGCATCGTGCGGATCTCCGGCCCGGCGGTGCGCGCGATTGCCGGCGAGATGCTTGGCTGTGTACCAGCGCCGCGGCAGGCAACGCTCGCGCAATTCATGGGCCGCGATGGCGAGGTCCTCGACCACGGCCTCGCATTGTATTTTCCGGCCCCGCAATCGTTTACCGGCGAGGACGTGCTGGAGCTCCATGGCCACGGCGGGCCGGTGGTCATGGACCGGCTGGTCGCGCGCGCCGTCGAGCTCGGTGCACGGCCAGCCCGGCCGGGAGAATTCAGCGAGCGCGCATTCCTGAACGGCAAGCTCGATCTCGCGCAGGCGGAGGCGATCGCCGATCTGATTGCCGCCGGTTCGACCGAGAGCGCGCAGGCGGCGCTGCGTTCGCTCAGCGGTGAGTTCTCGCGCGCGGTCGTTGAGCTCGCGGCGCGCGTCATGGAATTGCGCGTGTTCGTCGAAGCGGCGATCGACTTTCCCGATGAGGACGTGGAGTTCCTTGGCAGCGCCGAAGTGCGGGAGCGCCTTGCCGACGTCGCCACGCGCTTCGAGCACATCGAACGGGCGACCAGCCAGGGCCGGGTGTTGCGCGACGGCCTGCGGGTCGTGATCGCCGGCCGCCCGAACGCCGGCAAGTCGAGCCTGCTGAATGCACTGGCCGGGCAGGATGCCGCGATCGTGACCCCGATTCCCGGAACGACGCGCGATGCATTGCGCGAACAGATCGTGCTCGACGGCCTGCCGGTGCAGCTGGTGGATACCGCGGGCCTGCGTGCAACCACGGACCCGATCGAGAGCGAAGGCGTGCGCCGCGCCGAGGGCGAGATCCGCGCCGCGGACCTGCTGCTCTATGTCGTGGACGCGGCAGCGGGTCTCGACGCCGCGGAACGTGCCGGGCTGCCGGTCGCTCCTGCGGTGACCATCGTCTGGAACAAGACCGATCTCGCCGCGGCGCTGCCGGCGCCGCCGGATCCGGGCGTGCCGGTGGTCACGGTCTCAGCGATGACCGGCGCCGGGATGCCGGCGCTGCGGGAACATCTGAAAGAGGCGGCGGGGTACCAGCCGGCCGGGGCGGGCGCCTGGTCGGCCCGGCG